>NZ_JBIVGD010000006.1:0-205622 GCF_044748465.1 Paenarthrobacter sp. NPDC089988 | reverse complement strand
AAACACAACCACCCCCACCGGAAATCACGGCAAAAGCAGCTGCAAATCTGAAACCAGCTGAAAACCAAACCACCACACACGGGGGTGCGCAATGATCCAGCAAAAAAATTCAACCAATCAATAAAACAATCGGTATCAACAAACTTGGCACACTATTGAGTTCTCAAACAACAGACACTACCGGCACCACCACCAACCCATAAAGGGCCAAGCAGATCGCTCCGGAGCAACTTTTCAAACTTACCCGCGCGCTTCCTTCGAGTCAAATCGGCGAGCTTGACTTGATTTTTCCTTGCGGTTTCTTGTCAGCTTGCGATCCCTGCTCGAGGAGCAGCGCGGGTACTAACTATACGCCTACTCTTCCCGGATCGCAAAACCGAGGGAGAACGGCCCCCTCGAAGCGAGCGAAAACCGCGGAAACACAAGGAAGAAGGGCCCGGTCTCATTGGGACCGGGCCCTCCTGTCCGCCACAGCAGACTAGTCAGCCAGCGTGAACCACGAGGCGCCGAGCGGCGGAAGTGTTACGGTCAGCGCTGCCGGCTGGCCATCGGTGCCGGGCGAGACAGCCTTCAACGTCCCGGCGTTCACTACACCGGAACCGCCATAGGCTTCGGCGTCGGTGTTGAGCACTTCCTTCCATTCCCCTGCCGACGGAACCCCCAGGATGTACCCCTCGTGCGGGCCGCCGGAGAAGTTCACGGCACAAACCAGTGCCTTGCCGGCACGGTCGTATCGCACAAAGGTCAGCACATTCTTGTCGGCGTCTCCACCATTGATCCACTGGAACCCGGCGGCGTCGTTGTCCTGGCTGTACAGGGCCGGGGTGCCCGCGTAGACCGCATTGATGTCCTTCACCAGCAACTGGAGTCCGCGGTGCGCAGGGATATCGGCGAGGAACCAGTCCAGGCCGTGCTGCTCGGACCACTCTGCTTCCTGCCCAAATTCGGTGCCCATGAAGATGAGTTGCTTGCCGGGGTGCGCCCACTGGTACGCGAAGAAGGCGCGGAGGTTGGCCAACTGTTGCCAACGGTCGCCGGGCATCTTCCTGAGCATGGATCCCTTGCCGTGCACAACCTCGTCATGGCTGATGGGCAGAAGGAAGTTTTCCGAGAACGCGTACACCAGGGAGAACGTGATGGTTCCGTGGTGCCACTTGCGGTTGACCGGGTCTTCGGAGATGTACTTCAGGGAGTCGTGCATCCAGCCCATGTTCCATTTGAGGCCGAACCCAAGTCCCCCGTGGCTGGTGGGAGCCGTGACTCCCGGAAACGCCGTGGACTCTTCGGCAATGGTCACCGCACCGGGGTGCGTCTTATAGACCGTGGCGTTGACTTCCTGCATGAAGGAGATCGCCTCAAGGTTTTCGCGTCCGCCAAACTTGTTGGGCCGCCACTGGCCTTCCTCGCGGGAGTAGTCCAGGTAGATCATGGACGCAACGGCGTCCACCCGCAGCCCGTCGATGTGGAATTCGTCGAGCCAGTAGAGGGCGTTGGCCACCAGGAAGTTGCGTACCTCGCGACGGCCGAAGTCGAAGATCAACGTGCCCCAGTCCGGGTGTTCTCCCAGGGCTGGGTCGGAGTGTTCGTACAGCGCTTCGCCATCGAACTGGGCCAGGGCCCACGAGTCCTTGGGGAAGTGCGCGGGTACCCAGTCCAGGAGCACACCGATGCCCGCTTGGTGGAGTGAATCAACCAGGAACCGGAACTCGTCGGGGTGCCCGAACCTGGACGTCGGCGCGAAGTAGGACGTGACCTGGTAGCCCCAGGATCCGCCGAAGGGGTGCTCGGCCACGGGCATGAATTCCACGTGGGTGAAGCCAAGCCACTTCACGTACTCCACGAGTTCCTTGGCCAGTTCCTTGTAGCCAAGGCCGAGGCGCCAGGAGCCGAGGTGGACTTCGTAGACGCTCATGGGCGAGTTGTGCGGATCGCGCTGGGCACGCGCCGCCATCCATTCCGAGTCCTTGAAGCGGTAGCTGGAGTCAACAACCCGGGATGCAGTCAGCGGCGGGACCTCCGTGCCAAATGCCAGAGGATCGGCTTTCTCCACCCAGTGACCGGAGCGGGTAAGGATCTCGTATTTGTAGCACGCCCCTGCTACAACCCCGGGAATGAAGGCCTCCCAGACACCGGACGAACCCAGGGACCGAAGGGCATGGTTCCGGCCATCCCAGCCGTTGAAGTCGCCCTTGACCCTGACCGCCTGTGCGTTCGGCGCCCACACTGCGAAGGAAACACCGGAGACGTCCCCCAGCGAGGTGCGGTAGTCCTGCAGGTGCGCGCCCAGGACATCCCAGAGCCGCTCGTGCCGGCCCTCACCGATGAGGTGCAGGTCCACTTCACCCACCGTGGGCAGGTAGTGGTACGGGTCATCAATGGTGACCGATTCGGCGTCGTACACCACGTCCAAGCGGTAGTCCGGCACGTGGCCGGCCTGCAGCGGTTCCAAGACCGCTACCCACACACCATTGGATTCGTGCTCCATGGGCGTGCGACCGGCCTCAGTCACCACCGTTACGGACTTGGCGAGGTGCTTCACCGTGCGGATGGTTACGTGGCCATGATCGTCAAGGTGTGCGCCGAGCACCGAGTGCGGCGCGTGGTAGGCACCGGCTGCCACACGGGCCAAGGTCTCGGGGTCAACCGGCATCGGGACCCGGGGCCGTTCGGTGCGTGCAGAGCCAGTCATGTCATTACCTTCCGCTGTAGCCGCAGCGTGCTTGCCGCGGCTCGTTTTGTCGAGGATTTGCCGGGCTGCGTTGACCGGAATGGACAGCCAGTCCGGCCGGTTCCGCAGCTCGTAAACCACCTCGTATAAGGCCTTGTCCAGCCACAATGCCACAAAGAGCGGCGAGCCGCGGTCCACGGTACCGGGGTTGACTTCGGCATAACCGGCAAGGAACGCTTCAGCGCAGTCCTCCACCCAGGCTCCCGGCACCGTGGCATCCGCATTTTCGCGGACGGCGGCACCCGCGGCGTAGTCAAAGGAACGGAGCATTCCCACCACGTCGCGCAGCGGCAGGTCCGGAGTGTTACGTTCTTCGATGGTGCGCAGGGGTTCGCCCTCGAAGTCGAGAATGGCCCACCTGCCCGGCTGTCCTTCCCCGGCCGGAACCCAAAGGATCTGGCCGAGGTGGAGGTCGCCGTGGACGCGCTGCAACTGGCCCACTGCGGTAGTGTCCAGGGCGGACAGCAGCTCATCAAGACTCTGGTCATAAGGCCCGACGGCGGCAGCCGCCTCCGCCCATGACTGGCGGACCCGCCGGGCGAGCGTCGCGATAATGTGGGCTCCCTGACCGCTGCCGTCAATGGCGCCGAAGGTTTCCGAGAGTCGTGCGTGGACAGTTGCCGTGGCAGCACCCAGCCCGCGCGCTTCAGCCGTGAAGTCGGTTCCGGAGGCAGCAGCCTCAACCGCCAGGCGCCACGCGTCCTGGCCACCGTGCAGGAACTCGTGGGCAACGGTGAGCTCACCCGTGGATGGATCATCCGCCGACTCCCAAGAGCCGGTGATCCAGCCGAGCGTGGCGGGCACCTCGCTCGTGCCGGCCGCGGTGAGTGCCGCACCCAGCTCGATTTCCGGATTCTTCCCGGCCGCCAACACACGGAAGATCTTCACGATCGCCGACGACCCGCCGTCGTCCACTATGACGGAGGTGTTGGACTGCTCGCTGGAGAGGACCTTCACGGAGCGGGGGCGCCCAGGCAAGGTAACCCGTCCCTGCGTGAGGTGACCGCGGACAGTGCCCTCCCCTGCCGCGCCGCCTTCGCGCATCAGTTCAAGCCACGACTCAATGAAGGCGCCATCGAAGACGGCATCGTAGACCAGCTGCAGGCCGTGCTCCGGGTCCGTTACCTCGCCAAGCAGGGCCGTAGGCGCCTCGATCAAGGGCTGGCTGCGGAAGCTCAGCGGGACCTGCACCACGTCGGTCCGGGGACCGCCGTCGGCCGTCCTGTACGTCACCCCGAGCAGCAGGACCTCCGAGGCTGGCTTCCCTCCCGGGGCCGGAAGGTGGAAGCCTCCCACGCGCTCCAGCGCAAAGTCGGGATTCTTCACCGGGAACCAGCGTTTGGTGGGCAGCCAGTTCCGGAGAAGGCTTTCAACGGCGGGGTTAAGTGTTCCCTTGCTCATCTCATCCTTTGGTCGACACCACGGGAATCGCCTGCGTAAAGGGCGACGATGGGTTGGAAGACGCAGAGCGCAGCCGCAACCAGTAGAAGTTGTGGCTTCCCAACATGACACTGAGTTGGCCGTTATCGCCCACGGCGGGGAAGGGCTGGCCGCCGAAAATGTCCCGGAATCCCCTGCCCACAAACTCAGGCAGGTCCAGGGAAGCGGCCACTGGATGTTGTGAAAGATTGAAGACGCACAGGATGGTTTCTGCGGTTTCGCCTTCGGCATTGCCCGGCGGAAGTTCCCGGACGTACGCAAGAACCACCTCGTGGTCGGCCTCGATGTGGCGGAAATTGCCCAAGCCGAAGGCGGGGTGGTTCTTGCGGACGCTGAGTATTTGCCGGGTCCACCGGAGCAGCGAACCGGAGTGCGCGGCCTGCGCCTCCACGTTCGCCATCCCGAAGTTGTACACAAGCGACTGGATCACCGGGAGGAAGAGCTTGCCCGGATCCGCACTGGAGAATCCTGCGTTGCGGTCCGGATTCCATTGCATCGGAGTGCGCACGGCATCGCGGTCGTCCAGCCAGATGTTGTCCCCCATTCCGATCTCGTCCCCGTAGTACAGGAAGGGGCTCCCGGGAAGGGACAACAGCAAGGCGTTGATGAGTTCGATTTCGGAGCGTGAGTTGTCCAGCAGTGGTGCCAGCCGCCGTCGGATGCCGATGTTGGCCCGCATGCGGGGGTCGGGCGCGTACCAGCCGAGCATCGCGGCCCGTTCGTCCGCAGGCACCATCTCCAGGGTCAGCTCGTCGTGGTTGCGCAGGAACGTTCCCCACTGGGCACCCCGGGGGATGTCCGGTGTTTCGCGCAGCGTTTCGATGATCGGCGCAGCCTTCTGGTCCCTCAGCGCGTAGTACAGGCGGGGCATGATCGGAAAGTGGAAGGCCATGTGGCACTCCGGAGCATCCTCGGTCCCGAAGTATTCCACTACCTCGTGCGGCGGCTGGTTCGCTTCGGCGATGATCACCCTGCCCGGATAGCTCGCGTCCACCATCCTGCGCAGCCCTTGGAGGAACTCGTGGGTCTTGGGGAGGTTTTCGCAGTTGGTGCCGTCTTCCTCGAACAGGTACGGCACGGCGTCAGCCCGGAACCCGTCGATGCCCTGGTCCAGCCAGAACCGGATGACGTCGTGCAAGGCCTCCACCACGGCGGGGTTCTCGAAGTTCAGGTCTGGTTGGTGGCTGAAGAAGCGGTGCCAGAAGAACTGGCGCCGAATGGGATCGAAGGTCCAGTTGGATTCCTCGGTGTCCACGAAGATGATGCGCGCATCCTGGTACTTCTCGTCCGTATCGCTCCAGACATAGAAATCACCGTAGGGTCCGGTGGGGTCCTTACGGGATTCCTGGAACCAGGGGTGCTGGTCCGAGGTGTGGTTCAGCGGGAGGTCGATGATCACCCGGACGCCCCGCGCGTGGGCTTCTGCCACGAGCCGCTTGAAGTCGCTGATGGTGCCGAACTCGTCCAGGACAGAGGTGTAATCGGCAATGTCGTAGCCGCCATCACGCAAGGGCGAATGGAAAAACGGCGGCAGCCAGAGGCAGTCAACGCCCAACCACTGGAGGTAATCCAGCTTGTCGATCAGGCCTTGGAAGTCTCCCGAACCGTCGCCGTTGGCATCCGCAAAGGCCCGGACCAGTACTTCGTAGAACACAGCCTTGCGGTACCAGTGGGGATCGTGCTGGAGACCGGGAGCGTTCAGCTCGAAGGTGTTCTTCGGGGTGAAGTACTGGCTCGGGTTTTGCGGAGAGAAACTCACTTAAGGCTGCCTCCGGATGCTGAGTACGTGTGCCGGCTCAACGTGGGCGTCCAGGCGGACGTAGTTGTGCTCGCCCCACGCCCAGCTCTGGCCGCTGATGAGGTCGTCAACCCAGTAGCGGCCATTCTCATCCAGGTCCGCGGGGTCCAGGTGCAACGCTGCAAGATCCAGGGACACTGTGCTCTCGCGGGCGCTGTGCGGATCCACGTTGACCACGATGATCAGCGTGTCCTTGGTGCCGTCCGGGAGGGTCTTGTGCTTGGAGTACACGATCGTGGCATCATCCGTACTCCGGTGCAGGGTCAGGTTCTGCAGGTCGCCCAGTGCCGGGTGGTCCTTGCGGATGGTGTTAAGGCGCGTGATGTACGGGGCCAAGGTGCGTCCCGACTCGGCAGCGCCGTCCCAATCCCTGGCCTTGTACTCGAACTTCTCGTTGTCGATGTACTCCTCGGCGCCCGGCCGGGCCACGTGCTCATACAGCTCGTAGCCTGCGTACACGCCCCAGAGCGGACTGGCCGTCGAAGCGAGCGCGGCGCGGACCTTGAAGGCCGCAGGACCACCGAATTGCAGATACTCGGTGAGGATGTCCGGCGTGTTCACGAAGAAGTTCGGCCGGAAGAACGCGGCGCTTTCGTGGCTGACTTCGTGGAAGTACTCCTCCAGTTCGGTCTTGGTGTTGCGCCACGTGAAGTAGGTGTAGGACTGCTGGAAGCCCGCGCGGCCCAGCGCATGCATCATGGCGGGGCGGGTGAAGGCCTCGGCTAGGAAAACCACCTCGGGGTTCTTCTTGTTGATCTTCCCGATCAGCCATTCCCAGAACCACACCGGCTTGGTGTGCGGATTATCCACGCGGAAAACCTTCACGCCGTGGCTGATCCACAGCTGCACGATCCGCAGGATTTCCTTGGAAATTCCCGCAGGATCGTTATCGAAATTCAGCGGGTAAATATCCTGGTACTTCTTGGGCGGGTTTTCCGCATAAGCGATGGTGCCGTCCACGCGGGTGGTGAACCACTCCGGGTTGGAAGTGACCCAGGGGTGGTCCGGAGCGGCCTGCAGAGCAAGGTCCATGGCCACTTCCAGGCCGAGGTCATTGGCCCGGGCCACGAAAGCGTCAAAGTCCTCAAAGGTTCCCAGCTCCGGGTGGATGGCGTCGTGGCCACCGTCCTTGGAACCGATAGCCCACGGCGAGCCGGGATCCTGCGGTCCCGGGGTCAGCGTGTTGTTGCGGCCCTTGCGGTGCTGGAATCCGATCGGGTGGATCGGAGGCATGTAGATGACATCGAAACCCATCTCCGCAACGGCGTCCAGGCGCTTGGCTGCAGTGCGGAAGTTGCCTGACGTCCACACCCCTGTGGCGTGGTCCAGGACGGCGCCTTCGGAGCGCGGAAAGAACTCATACCAAGCGGCACGGCCGGCGAGGTCCCGTTCAACCTTCAGCGGGAACCGCTCGGAGACCGTTACCAGCTCACGGATCGGGACACGCCCGACGGCGGCCAGCACCTCTGCGCTGAAACCGGCACCAAGGCGCTCCTCGGCAGATTTTGTGGTGTCGGCCAGTGCCACGGAAGCTGCGCGGAAGGTGCGCCTGTCCGCGGCGCTGCGGCCGGCGTCGTCATCTGCCGCTTCAGCCAGGAGCACGGCACCTTCGGCGAGCATCAACTCAACGTCGATTCCCGCGGCCACCTTCACTTCGGCGTTATGGTGCCACGTACCGTAGCGGTCGTGCCAGGCTTCGATGACGAAGGTCCAGGGCCCCGCCGCCGTGGGCGTCAGCAGGCCTTCCCAGCGGTCACGGCCCTTCCACCGTTCCTGCTGGGACGGTTCAAGACGAATCCTCTGGCGCTCTTTGCCGCGGGGATCCAGGAGAACTGCCGAGACGCCCAGTTGGTCGTGTCCTTCGCGGAACACGGTGGCGGCCACCTGGATGTCCTCGCCGGGGAGGGCCTTGGCCGGGAAGCGGCCACCCTCAACCACTGGCTGGACCGCCGTGATGGGGAACCGGCCGAAACGAAGTCCGTCCGTGATGTCCGTTTTGGTCTTGGATTTCAGAGCGGTACTGGTTCGTTGGATATTCGTCACAAGCACGACGTTAGCGACAAAAATCACAGAATGCTAAGCACACGACCTTTCTTCTTGACGCAAGATGTCTTTTACCTAAAAGAAACCCAAACCGGTTCCGGCTGCCATGTGAGTCGGTTAGTGTGGCGCTCGTGAAGGCAATTCGAAGGTTTACAGTCCGTACCGTCCTCCCTGAGTCCATCCGGCCTTTGGCCCGTTTGGCTACCAATCTGCGCTGGTCCTGGCACCGGCCCACCAGGGAGCTTTTTGAGAGCCTCAACCCGGCTCTTTGGGAGGCAGCCCAGCACGACCCCATCGCGCTGCTTGGATCGATCAGCCGCGAGCAACTGCAGGAGCTGGCCAACAACGGCGACGTTGTAAACCGCGTGCAGGAAGCCGCAGCCGACCTGGACCGCTACCTCAGCGAACCGCGTTGGTACCAGGGCCTGGGCGACGATGCACCCAGCCGCATCGCCTACTTCTCACCGGAATTCGGCATCACCGAGGTACTCCCCCAGTACTCCGGCGGCCTCGGCATCCTCGCCGGCGACCACCTCAAGGCCGCATCGGACCTCGGCGTGCCCCTCATCGGCGTCGGCCTTCTCTACCAGGCCGGCTACTTCAAGCAGTCGCTCTCCCGCGACGCCTGGCAGCAGGAAACCTATCCCGTCCTCGACCCGGATGGCCTGCCCCTCACACTGCTCCGCCACCCCGCCAAGGAGGGCGTACCCGGCAAGCCGGTCCAGATTTCCCTCCCGCTGCCCAACGGCCGGGAACTCCACGCGCACGTGTGGCGTGCCGACGTCGGACGCGTTCCGCTGCTGCTGCTCGACTCCAACGTGCCCTCCAACGACGAAGCCGCCCGCGGCATCACCGACCGCCTGTATGGTGGCGGCGGCGACCACCGGCTCCAGCAGGAACTGCTGCTCGGCATGGGCGGCGTGAAGGCGCTGCGCGTGTACCAGGAACTGACCGGCACCCCGGCGCCGGAAGTCTTCCACACCAACGAAGGCCACGCAGGTTTCCTCGGGATCGAACGCATCCAGGAAGCCATGGCGGACGCCAACGATCCGCTCACGTGGGAAGAAGCCCTGGCCGCAGGCCGTGCCTCCACCGTGTTCACCACGCACACTCCCGTTCCCGCCGGCATTGACCGCTTCGAGGCAGTGCAGATCAAGCACTTCTTCGACGCCGGGCTTGCGCCCGATGTGCCCGTGGACCGGATCCTGGAGCTGGGCCGCGAGAATTACGACGGCGGCAACCCTTCCGTCTTCAACATGGCGGTGATGGGGTTGCGCCTGGCGCAGCGCGCAAACGGCGTGGCCAAGCTCCACGGCGTCGTCTCACGCGAAATGTTCTCCGGCCTGTGGCCGGGATTCGACCACTCCGAGGTGCCCATCACCTCAGTGACCAACGGCGTCCATGTTCCCACCTGGGTAGACCCGCGGATCTCCTCCCTGGCCCGTCACCAGTTCGGTGCCGAAGCCGAAGCCCTGGGCCGCTGGGACCTGGCCTACAACGTCAGCGACGAGGACGTGTGGGCGCTCCGCCGCGAACTGCGTGTCCAGCTCATCGAGGACGTGCGTCGCCGCCTGCGCGCCTCGTGGAAGAAACGCGGCGCCGCTGACGCCGAGCTTGGCTGGACCGAGAAGGTGCTGGACCCGGACGTGCTGACCATCGGCTTCGCCCGCCGCGTCCCCACCTACAAGCGGCTCACCCTGATGCTGCGCGACCCCGCCCGCCTGAAAGCCCTGCTGCTGGACCCGAAGCATCCCATCCAGCTGGTCATCGCCGGTAAGTCCCACCCTGCGGACGACGCCGGCAAGAAGATGATCCAGGACCTGGTCCGCTTCACCGACGACCCCGAGGTACGCCACCGGATCGTGTTCCTGCCCAACTACGACATTGCCATGGCCCGCACACTGTTCCCCGGTTGCGACGTCTGGCTCAACAACCCGCTGCGCCCGCTCGAGGCTTGCGGCACCTCCGGCATGAAGGCCGCCATCAACGGCTCGCTCAACCTATCCGTCCTGGACGGCTGGTGGGACGAAATGTACGACGGCGAAAACGGCTGGGCCATCCCCACCGCCAACAACGGGGCATCCGCCGACGAACGCGACGACATCGAGGCAGCCGCGCTTTACGAACTGCTCGAAAACCAGGTGGCACCGCGCTTCTACGGCACCACCGTCTCCCAGGGTGCCGGAGCCGCGGGTCCGTCCGAATCCAGCACGGAGAAGGTCCCCACGCACTGGGTCTCCATGATCAAGCACACCCTGGCACACCTGGGCCCGGCCGTGTCCGCGGAACGCATGCTCCACGACTACGTGAACCTGCTCTACTGCCCCGCCGCCGTTTCCGGACGCCGCGCCAGCGCCGACTCGCACAAGGAAGCCAAGGAACTCGCCGCCTGGACGTCCAAGGTGCGCGGCGCCTGGCCCGGAGTGGTGGTGGAACACGTGGACTCGGTCGGTTTGTCCGAGGAGCCCCAGGTTGGTGACAGCCTGCAGGTCAACGCCTACGTGGCCCTCAACGACCTGGCACCGGAGGATGTCTCCGTGGAGGTAGCCTTCGGCCGCGCCGAGGAAAGCGACGAACTCGACGACGTGGTGGTTGCCGAACTGGACGCCAAGGAAGACCTCGGCAACGGGCGGCACCTTTTCCACGGCTCGCTGGTCATCAACCGCTCGGGTTCCTTCGGCTACACGGTCCGCGTATTCCCGAAGCACTCAGCGCTGGCATCAAAGGCTGAACTTGGGTTGATCGCGAACGCCTAGTAAACACGTTTCTGGCCCGCTGTACCGTTGTTGCGCAACGACGGAACAGCGGGCCAGCGACGTTAATGCTGGAAGACTGCGATGACTGCGAGGTCGCGGCCTGCGTAGCGCTCGGCGTCCTGGAGGATTTCGCAGACCACGGCGAAGGAGCGGTCCGTGCGGTAGGCGGCGGGGACCTGCCAGATCATGGTCACGGGGGTACCGTCGTCGTCCGAGAGCGAGTCGGCGAAGTCGTGCAGCGAATCGTTCAAGGCATCCAGGTTCACGCCGTAGTACTCGGGGAAATCAAGGACCTGGCCGAAGACCTCAAGGACCGCCTGCTTGTTTGCGGCAGGCGGGACCAGGATGGTCCTGCGACCGGCGTCAGAGACTTGCTCCTGCAGTTCCTCGAGCGTCCAGGTGTCTGCTGAGTAGATCTTCATGGGCTCCTACTTGTCCTCGACGATGAACTTGAACGATTCGTAGTGGTCCGGGGTGTAGTATTTCGCCCCGTCCTTGCCCGCGATGATCCGGCGGGCGCCGCGGTCCGACTCCCCGGGCGTCACAACCGTGTACTCCTGATAGAAACCGCTGGCCTTCCTGGGGAGGAGCCCTTCGAAGTTGCCGAAGTTCACGCCATCCCGGTCATAGGGGTACGGCCCGCCCTTGGCTATCAGCACGAGCGTCTGCCGCGCTTCCTTGGGCAACTGTGACGCGTTGATCGCAGGGAGTCCGGAAGGATTCTCCGGTGCGCTAACGGCGGCAGGAGGCGCCGACGTCGTACTTGAGGCGCTGCCGGGTGCCGTAGCTTGCTGTCCGCTCACCATGGCAACCACCAGCACGACGGCGGCAATCACCAAGGCTGCGAATGCAGCCAGCTTGCTCCGCTTCATGTGGAGGACTCCCTTTGATGCCGTTCGGCCGCTCAGGTGCGGTAGATATTGATGGTGTTGGCTTGCAGGATATCCCGCTCGCCGGACGCCACCAGCGCACCCTTGCGGTGATCGTGCAGCACAGAGGTGGTGAAACGGAGTTCGAACATGCGCTTGCCGATCCCGGTTTCGCTGAGGATCTCCGGCAGCACCATCTTGAGGTCCTGGTTGCTCCCGTTCACCGCGATCAACCCACGGACCGTGCTGTTCTCGTTTCCCATGAGGAGTTGGACCGAACGGACGTTGGGATCGTTCCACCGGGCAGGGGTCATCCGTTTGCCCTTGTCGTCAAACCATTGCAAGCTGGCGTCGTTGGCCTTGCCGGGAAAACTTTCAGGCTGCTGCCGAAGGAACCACCGCCGGAGCCGGACCAGTTCACGGGTGGTTTGGAACATCGCGTTTGCCTCGTGGGTGCGGCTCCAGTCGAGCCAGGCAGTGGGGTTGTCCTGGCAGTAGGCGTTGTTGTTGCCCTGCTGGGTACGGCCCAGTTCATCGCCTGCGGTGATCATGGGTACGCCGATGGACAGCAACAGCGTAGCCATGAGGTTGCGGATCGACAGGGCCCGGGCGGCGACGATCGACTCATTCTCGCTGCGGCCCTCGAAGCCGTGGTTGTAGCTGCGGTTGTCGCCGTGCCCGTCACGGTTTTGCTCGCCGTTGGCCTCGTTGTGCTTGCGGTCGTAGCTCACCAGGTCAGTGAGGGTGAAGCCATCGTGCGCGGTGACAAAGTTTACCGACGCCAACCGTGACCTGCCGGACGGGGCAAAGAAGCCCGCAGAGCCGGCCATGATTTCGGCCAGCGCAGCCACCGAGCTTCCTTGTCCGCCGGCCTCGATCGCTGCGCGGTCGGACAACCAGAACTGCCGGACTCCGTCGCGGAAGTGATCGTTCCAGTCGGACCAGCCCTGTGGGAAGCGGCCCGTCTGCCAGCCGCCATAGCCAACGTCCCAGGGCTCAGCGATCAGCTTCACTTCGGAAAGCACAGGGTCTTCGGCTATCGCTTGGAGGAACGGGTGCTTGGGATCGAACTGGTTGCCCGCGTCGCGGCAAAGCGTGACTGCGAGGTCGAACCGGAAGCCGTCCACATGGAATTCGTCCACCCAGTAGCGGAGGGAGTCCAAGGCCAGCTGCACCACCACGGGATCGCTGAAGTCCATGGTGTTTCCGCAACCGGTGGTGTCCAGGTACCGTCCGTGGGCATCGTGGCGGTAGTAGCGCTTCTCCGCCAAGCCACGGAAGCTGATGACCGGTCCGTCGGGTCCAGCCTCGGCCGTGTGGTTGTACACAACGTCCAGGATGACCTCTATGCCGGCGGCATGGAGCAGCTTGACCATGCCCTTGAGCTCGTCCTGCACTGCGTGCGGGCCGGCGTTCCGGGCTGCCTCGGTGGCATAATCCGCATGCGGGGCAAAGAACGCAGCACTGTTGTAGCCCCAATAATTGGTGAGGCCCAGGTCCTGCAGGTGTGCCTCATCCAAGTGGAAGTGGATGGGCAGCAACTGGACGGCGGTGATGCCGAGCTCGGTCAGGTGCTGGATCATCACCGGGTGCGCCATGCCCGCGTAGGTTCCCCTGAGGTGTTCCGGAATCTCAGGGTGCAGCATGGTCTGGCCGCGGACGTGGGCTTCGTAGATCACCGAAGTCCGCATCGGAGTGCGCGGGGCGGCGTCGTCTCCCCAATCGAAACCAGCGGCCATGTGGACGCTGGTCAGGAACTCACCGCGCTGGTCCACGGCGCGGCCATAGGGGTCGAGCAGGAGCGACTGCTCGCCGTCGTCGTCGAAATCCAGTGACGGGACGGACAGCGGCAGTCCGCCCTCCGACGGCGCCGCGCGGAAACCGTACCGCGTTCCCGGAGGCATGCCGCTCACCAGGCCGAAGTGGATGCCGTCCTCGATGTTGGGGAGGGTGTGCACGCGCCAGCCATCGCCGGGCGCCTGATAGGCAATCTCCACGCGCTCCAGGTCCGGCGCAAAGACCGCGACGTTGACATGGGTGTCGCCGGCCGCGCCCAAACCTCCGGGCTGCGGGGTGCTCAGTCCGAGGGGCGTGGGACGCGACGCGTCCAGCGTGGCTGCTGTGTCCAAAATAGGCATAACCATTGCTTGCAAGTTTAGTTCCACGCCAAGTATGTGCCTCTTTGGGGGTCCATGTGACGACACACACGGTGTTTCCCTTGACCGGCTTGCCATACTGAAAACGAAGAGAACTGGAGGTTTCGAATGGTGCGTGTGGCACTGGCCCAAGTCATTACCGGACGGGATGTTGCCGACAACCTGCGGCTCCTGGCGGAGTACGCCCGCCGGGCCAAGGACGGCGGTGCCCAGCTGGTGGTCTTCCCCGAGGCCATGATGCGTGCGTTTGGGAATTCCCTGCTGGATATCGCCGAGCCGCTCGACGGTCCATGGGCCACCAGCGTCCGCGAAATCGCTGCCGAACTCGGGTTGGTAATCGTGGCCGGCATGTTTACGCCCGGCACCGACTCGGATGCCGGTAAGCCCCGCGTTCGGAACACCTTGCTGGCCACCGGTCCGGGCGTGGAAGCCAGCTACGACAAGATCCACCTTTTCGATGCGTTCGGCTTCGCGGAGTCGGACACCGTTGAGGCGGGTAAGGACCCCGTGACGTTCGACGCCGGTGGCCTCACCTTTGGCTTGGCCACGTGCTATGACGTCCGTTTTCCGGCCTTGTTCACGGCCAACGCCCAACGCGGCGCCCTGGTCAACATTGTTTCCGCTTCCTGGGGATCAGGACCGGGGAAGGCCGAGCAATGGCAGCTCCTGGCCAGGGCACGGGCCGTGGACACCACCACGTTCGTCCTGGCCTGCGGCCAAGGCGACCCGGCCACCCAGGGGATCGAAACGAAAGGTTCCGCGCCTACGGGCGTTGGGTACTCCGCCGTCGTATCACCGTTCGGCCAGGTGCTGGAAGCGCTGGAAGGCGAGCCGGGCATGCTCTTCGCAGACCTCGACCCCGCAGTGGTTGACGAGGCCCGGCAAAAGCTCCCGGTCCTGGCCAACCGCCGCGACTTCTAGCGCCCCGCTTTCAACGCTCTCTCACCGAACCGCCCCCTGGGCCGAACGCTCTCTCACCGAACCCCCCCCGGGCCGAACCCTCTCCCACCGAACCGCCCCCTGGGCCGAACCCTCTCCCACCGAACCGCCCCCACCAAAGAGACGGTGCGAGAGCGATCTCCGAAAAGCGCCCAACGGTGAGAGAGGGAACCGAAAAAAGCGCCCAACGGTGAGAGAGCGATGCCCGAAAGGCGCCGCAAGGGCCACCGGAAGCGTGCGTCAAAGCGACGAAGTGGGCCCACACCGTCAGGGTTCCTTGGCCGAGCTTGCGAGGCTAGGGGGACGGTGGGGAGCAGCACGCGGAGGATGGCGCTTGTGGTGCCTGGGTGAGGATTACGAGGCGCGCTGGCGCGATACTTCGTACAGCGAGATTCCGACGGCCATGGACGCATTGAGCGACTCCATGGCCGAGTCGATCGGAATCGAGACGATCTGGTCGCAGTTCTCGCGGACCAGTCGGCTGAGGCCCTTGCCCTCGGAGCCAACCACGATGCACACCGGTTCGGTGGCAACCGTGAGGTCCGGCAGCGATACGTCGCCGTCGCCATCGAGGCCGAGCACGTAGATGCCCATGTTCTTGAACTGCTTGAGGGCATTGTTCAGGTTGGAAGCACGTGCCACGGGAACGCGCACAGCTGCGCCGGCACTGGTCTTCCACGCCGCGGCAGTAACGCCTACCGAACGGCGCTCCGGAACAATCACGCCGTGGCCGCTGAACGCTGAAACGGAGCGGATGATCGCACCGAGGTTGCGGGGGTCGGTGATGCCGTCGAGGGCCACGAAGAGCGGGGCGTTGGCGATGTGCCCCTTCTTCCACTTGGTAATGGTTTCCTCGGCAAGTTCGTAGGCATCCCCGTACTCGTACGGCGGGATCTGCAGTACGAGGCCCTGGTGGACGGCGTCCTCGGTCATGCGGTCCAGCTCGGGCTTGCCTGCTTCGAGCAGCGGGATGCCGCGTTCGGCTGCGAGCTTGAGCGATTCCTTGACGCGGTCATCCATTTCAATCCGGATGGCTACGTGCAGCGCCTTCGCAGGGATGCCGGCGCGCAGGGCTTCGACCACCGAGTTGCGGCCGGTGACGAGTTCCTCGGTGGCACGGCCCTTGGGACCCGTGCTCCGGCGGGGGCCGGCACCGCGGGGTGCGGCACCACGCTTGGCAGCCGAACGCTCCGCAAGCTGCTTGTTCTTGTATGCCTTGTGGTAGACGCGGTCCTCCGCCTTGGGCGTGGGCCCTCTGCCTTCGAGCGCCTTGCGGCCGTGGCCACCGGTTCCGATGGTGGGGCCCTTCTTCTTCTTGACCGACCGGTTACCGTTGTTGGCCATGGGATTCCATCCTTGATGTTGTAATGAGTCTGGAATCAAGTCTACTGACCCAGTGCAATTCGGCGGACGAGCCCTCTTGTCAGTCGCGTTTGAGGCTCCAGGTGGCCCCGTCCGCACCATCTTCGACCACGATGCCCGCCGCGGCGAGCGTGTCGCGGATTGCGTCGGACGCCGCCCAGTCCTTGGCGGCCCGTGCTGCGGCTCGGGCAGCGAGTTGAGCCTCCACCAACACGTCGAGCGCTGCATGTTCGCGGCCTTGCACTGCCTCGGGACGCTTGACGGCGTCCAGGCCAAGGACGCCGGTCATGGCATTCACGCTGTACAAAGCGGCTTTGGCGGCCTCAAGGTCACCGGCCGCCAGTGCGGTATTGCCCGCCCGGACGGTTTCGTGCAGCACGCCGAGTGCCTGCGGAACGTTCAGGTCGTCATCCATGGCAGCAATGAAGGCGGAAGGCATGTGGGCCATCGGCGCCGCCGCATACGCCGTCGGCCCGCCCATATCGTGAGTGACCTTGGCTGCTGCCTTGGTGACGAAGCCGTCAATGCGTTCGACGGCGGCAGCGGCTTCCTGCAGCGACGTGGGTCGGTAGTCCAACACGGAGCGGTAATGGGCTTGTCCCAGGTAGTAGCGGACGACGCGCGGTGAAGCGAGTTCCAGCATCTCGGCCGGGCTCACGGTGTTCCCGATGGACTTGGACATCTTTTCACCCTCGTAGGTGACCATGCCGTTGTGCATCCAGAAATTCGCGAACTCGTCCCCGGCGGCCTGCGACTGGGCCATCTCGTTCTCATGGTGCGGGAAGCGGAGGTCCAGTCCCCCACCATGGATGTCGAAGCGGCTTCCCAGGTACTTGGTAACCATCGCGGAGCACTCAAGGTGCCACCCGGGCCGTCCGGCGCCCCACGGCGAATCCCACTTGGCGGTGGCGGGCTCACCTTCCTTGTAACCCTTCCACAGCGCGAAGTCGCGGGGATCGCGCTTGCCGCGGGGGTCGGCGTCGGGGGCTCCCTGCATGTCATCGATGTTCTGGCGGGTCAGCGAGCCGTACTTGCTCCACGAGCGCACGTCGAAATAGACGTCGCCCGAATCGTCCAGCGCCGGGTACGCGTGCCCACGGTCGATGAGGCGCTGGATCAGCGCGTGCATTTCCGGGATGTGGCCGGTGGCGCGGGGCTCGTAAGTGGGCCGCTGCACGCCGAGCGTTTCGTAGGCCTTCTCGAATTCCTGCTCGTAGCGGTAGGCAAGGGCCCACCATTCCTCGTCCATGCGGGCGCTGGGTTCGGAGAACCAGTCCGGCTCGAACGACTGGGCCGACTTCACCAGGATCTTGTCATCGATATCCGTGACGTTGCGCACCACGGTGACTTTGTGTCCGCGGAACTCCAGCCAGCGGGTCAGCTGGTCGAAGGCGATCGCGGAACGGACATGCCCCACGTGCGGCATGCCTTGGACCGTGGCCCCACAGTAGTACACGCTGGCCTTGCCGGGTTCGAGGGGAACGAAGTCGCGGACTTCGGCGGAGGCGGTGTCATAAAAGCGCAGGGTCACCGCTCCAGATTAGCCGATGACGAACCATGAACCGCCTACTTGCAGTACTCGCCTACCTTGTTGAACTGGACTGTCAGTTGCTGCTGTTGTTCCTGCGTGGCCGCGCCGAGCGAGGAAGCCGCGGCTTTGTCCATGATGGCGGCCATCTCCTTGATCGGGTTGCCAACCTCCGGCGCGAGCTTCTCCGCAATCTCGTGATAATGCGCCGCCAACTGCTTCGATTGCTGCTGCTGGTTGCCGTCCGGCTTGAAAGCATCGTTGTTCAGGAACTCGCAGCTGGCCTTGACGTCCATGGTGGGCGTGCCGCCGCACCCGCCCAGGAGGAGCGCAGCCGCCAGGGCGCCGGTCACGGCCGAAAGGCGTACGACGGCGGAACTCGGCTTAGTCATTCCTCGGAGCTTTCGTTGGGGCCGGGACGGCATACACGAGGGCAGTGGCCACGGCGGAGATTCCTTCGCCACGGCCCGTGAAACCGAGCCCGTCGCTGGTGGTGGCTGTGACGCTGACCGGGGCACCCGCGGCCTCGCTCAGCACCCGCTGGGATTCCTCGCGGCGGGGGCCGAACTTGGGCCGGTTTGCGACGAACTGCACTGCGACGTTGCCGATTTCGAAGCCGGCCGCGCGAACAATCCTGGCGGCCTCGCCGAGGAGGGTCACACCGGAGGCGCCTTTGAACTCGGGGCGATCCGTGCCGAAGTGCGTGCCGAGATCACCGATTCCGCAGGCAGAAAAGAGTGCGTCCGCCGCCGCGTGGGCCACGCAATCGCCGTCGGAATGGCCGGAAAGTCCTTGTTCACCTTCCCAAAAGAGGCCACCAAGCCACAGCGGTTGCGGATCATCGGCGGGCGCGAAAGCGTGCACATCGACACCGATGCCGGTACGGGGAAGAACGGGCGCCATCAGCCTTCCACCCAACGCATGCCCAAGGGACCTTCCAACAGGCCTTCAGCGATGATCAGGTCCAGCGGCGTAGTGATCTTCAGCGACTGACTGGCGCCACGGACGGCATGCACCGGGACACCCAGGAGTTCTACCAGCATGGCGTCGTCGGTGACGGCGGCGGACTGCTTGTCGTCAAAGAGACCGGCGGCATCGTGGGCGCGCCGCAGCGTTGCCAACTCAAAACCCTGGGGAGTCTGCACGGCCCTGAGTTGTTCGCGCGGTGCTGTTCCGGTCACAATTTCGGGCGCGATCCTGGCATCTCCATCGTCCGTGACCGAGACTGTCTTGATGGTGTCCACCACGGGCATGGCCGGGATGACTGCCTTGGCACCGGAGGCGAGGGCGTCGGCCACCCGCTGGAAGACCCGTTCCGGAGTGAGCGCACGGGCGGCGTCGTGGACCAGGACACATTCAGTGCCGTCCTCCAACGCAGCCAGGGCGGCCCGGACGGAATCCGCGCGGGTGGAACCGCCGTCGACGACTGTGACTTCGGGGCCACCGTCAACCAGCTCCACCGTGAATTCCGCAATCAATTCCCGGAGTTCTGTGTCTCCCTTGGGCACGGCAATGCAGATCTGCCGGGCAACATCCGAAGCCACCACACCACGCAAGGCGTGCATCAGGATGGCTTCACCGCCCAAGGGCACCAGGGCCTTGGGCATGCCGTAGCCCAGGCGCTCCCCTGAACCTGCCGCAACAACAATGACGGCTGTGACCGAGCGCTTCGAAGGTTGAGTCATGATCACAAGGGTACTTCGTGGCAAAAAGAAACCCGGCGGCGCTTTCGCACCACCGGGCATCAATTCTTAGGAAGCCAAGACCTCGTCGAGAACGCTTGCTGCTTTCTCTTCGTCTGTCTTTTCAGCCAGGGCCAGTTCTGAAATCAGAATCTGCCGCGCCTTGGCCAGCATGCGCTTCTCACCTGCGGAAAGGCCGCGATCGTGATCACGGCGCCAAAGATCGCGAACGACCTCTGCCACCTTGATGACATCGCCCGAAGCAAGCTTCTCCAGGTTTGCCTTGTAACGACGCGACCAGTTGGTGGGCTCTTCCGTGAACTCGGCGCGGAGAACGTCAAATACGTGCTCCAAACCGTCCTTGCCCACTACGTCCCGGACCCCAACAAGGTCAACGTTCTCTGCTGGAACTTCAATGGTCAGATCACCCTGAGCCACCTTGAGCTTGAGATACATCTTCTCTTCGCCCTTGATGGTGCGCATCTTGATTTCCTCAATTTTCGCTGCACCGTGGTGAGGGTAAACTACTGTCTCGCCGACCTCAAAAACCATGTGGACTTTCCCCTTTCCCGCAGACTAGTCTATCACGATTAAGGCATACGACTGGCACCGGACGGCCCCTGCACCCGCGCAAATAAAGGGAAAGAGGCCTCAAAGGGTCACAAACCACCCCTTGACGAAAACCCTGAAAGATGCATTAGTCAATCAAAGTGAGCCTCAGGTCCGGCCGGTCGCAGCTCGCCACAATGCCCTCCCGAATCCTCGTTTCGGGCTGTTTGCCGATAGGCTATGGCTGAAAACTTTCCAATGACTCTTGAGGAGTAGGTGTCGTGCGCTTTCCTGCGATGAACACTGTCCAGCGCGGCAAGCTGGCTATGGCGGCCGCTGCGATCGGCGTCGGCGTTCTGTCCGTAACCGGTTGCGGCTTCGTCAACGCCCAGCAGACGTCGCACCAGTACTCGGCATCGGACGGGGTCAAGGCTGACCTCGGCAAGCTGCAGCTCCGCAACATCCTGATCGTCGCCAACGGCGAGAACCAGCCGGGCCGCGTTATCGGCGCCGTGTTCAACCAAGGCACCTCCGACGCCACGCTGACCATCAGCGGCGCCAACGGCTCGCAGACCGAGATTCCGGTCAAGGCAGGTTCCGAAACCTACCTGAACGACCAGGCTGACGCCGCCATCCTCAGCTCCGCAGGCACCCAGCCCGGCGGCCTGACTCCAGTGACCATCCGCAGCGGTTCCGACTCCAGCACCATCAACGTTCCCGTAGTCGACGGCACGCTTCCCGAGTACCAGAAGTACCTGCCCACCCCCAGCGGGTCGGCAAGCCCCACTGGCTCGGCAACGTCCACGGCCACTCCGACTGCTACTTCCACCGAATCCGCAGCAGCCGGCCACTAAGGGTCACAAGCCACATAACAAAGGAAGGGTTCCGCTTTTCAGCGGAACCCTTCCTTTGTTCTATCGGGGTCTGTTACGGCTCGAACTTGTAGCCCAGGCCGCGGACCGTAACCAGGTACCGCGGCGCGGACGGGTCCGGCTCGATCTTGCTGCGCAGGCGCTTGACGTGGACGTCCAGGGTCTTGGTGTCACCCACGTAGTCGGAACCCCACACGCGGTCGATCAGCTGCCCACGCGTCAGCACGCGGCCGGAGTTGCGCAGCAGCATTTCAAGGAGCTCGAACTCCTTGAGCGGCAGCGAGACCTGCTCGCCGTTGACGCTGACCACGTGGCGTTCAATGTCCATGCGGACCGGGCCGGCCTGGACGGTTGAAGTGATCAGCTCTTCCGGCTCTCCCTGCCGGCGCAGCACTGCCCGCACGCGTGCCACGAGCTCGCGGGAAGAGTAGGGCTTGGTCACGTAGTCGTCGGCACCGAGCTCGAGGCCCACCACCTTGTCGATCTCCGAATCCTTGGCGGTCAGCATGATCACCGGGACGCTGGAGCGCTGGCGCAGCTGGCGGCACACTTCGGTGCCCGGCGTCCCCGGGAGCTGGAGGTCCAGCAGCACCAGGTCGGCACCGTTGCGGTCGAACTCCACCAGGGCGTCGCTGCCGTTATCCACCACTTCAACGTCAAAACCCTCTTTGCCCAGAAGGTAGGACAGGGGGTCGCTGAAGGACTCCTCGTCCTCCACAATCAAAATCCGGCTCAAGCGCTGGCTCCTTGCTCTTGGGCGCCTGTGGCGCCCGCTTGTTGACGTGCGCGAGCTTGTTGGGTCGCGCTTTGGGGTTCGACGGCGGCAGCTGCGGCCACCGGCAGTCCGGGAGAGGCGTCCGCGGTGGCAGCGGAAGGCGGCAGGGCGTCGTCGTCCTGGCCTTCCATCTCCGGCAGGCGGATGGTGAAGGTGGAGCCCTGGCCCGGCTGGGACCAAACGGTCACCTCGCCGCCATGGTTGGACACTACGTGCTTGACGATGCTCAAGCCCAAGCCGGTACCGCCCGTGTGCCTGGAGCGCGCAGCGTCCACCCGGTAAAAGCGCTCGAAAACGCGTTCCTGGTCCTCCGGGGTGAGGCCTTCGCCCTGGTCCGTGACGGAGATGGCAACCACGCCTTCCCTCGTCCGGACACCCACGCCCACGCGGGTGTTCTCCGGGGAATACCGGATGGCGTTGTCGATCAGGTTGCGGAGCGCTGTCACCAGGAGGTCGCGGTCGCCGAAGACCAACGATTCGGAGTGGCCGCCCACCACCATCTGGATGTTCTTGCTCTCGGCGGGCAGCTGGGAGCGGTCAACGGCCTCGGTGATCACGGCGTTAATGTCCACGGCGTGGCCTTGCTGTGCCACGTTGGCGCCTTGCAGGCGGGACAGTTCGATGATGTCCTGCACCAGGGCGGCGAGGCGGCCCGATTCCTTGTGCATGCGCTTGGCAAAGCGGCGTACGGCGTCTTCGTCATCCGGGGAGGCCTCCAAAGCCTCGGCCAGGAGCGAAATGGCGCCCACGGGGGTCTTCAGTTCGTGGGAGACGTTGGCCACGAAGTCGTTGCGGATCTCTTCGGTGCGGGTGATTTCCGTGCGGTCGTCGGCGAGCAGCACGATGTATTCCTGGCCGAGCATCGCTGCCCGGACCTGGACCACGATCGCTCCCTTGCCCAGGGGACCCCGCGGAAGTTCGTACTGGTCCTCCAGGATCACGCCATCGCGGCGGACCTTGGCGGTCATGTCCAGGAGTTGCTTGTGGACCACCGTGTGCCCGCGGACAAGGCCGTACGCGTACGCCGCGGGACTGGCCCGGACCACGCCGTCGATTGCGTCCACCACGACGAAAGCGCGGCCTACCACAGAGAGCACCTCGGCCGCTCCCTCGGGAAGCAGCGGTTCGGTGACATCCAGGTCAACAATCCTGCGCTGCCGTTCACTGATCCTGAATGCGAGCATGCCGAAGACGCCCAAAGACAGGCCAACCAGGCCTGCAATGACACCTATAAGCAACGGATCCACCTGTCCAGCTTATGCTGTGAAAACACGGCAAAGCATGGATCCTGCGCCAAACGCGGACGGTTCAACTAACGTTCACCTAAAGGTGCGCAACAGTTCATGGCCGACTGCCAGTGTTACTTGTTGGACTAACCATGGTTTTGAAATCCAGCCGCCACCACGGGCACAGGATTTCCAAGGAAAGGACGCCTTAGTGCGCAAGGTTTTTCAGGCGGAGCTCACCCAGGTGGGCGACGACCTCATCGAGATCTCCAAACTCGTTCACGAAGCAATCACCAAGGCCACCACTGCCTTTGAAGGGGCAGACGTCGATCTTGCCCAGGACGTCATCGCAGCCGATGCCCGCATCGACTTCCTCCAGAACAGCCTGGACGAGCGTGCCATCGACATCCTGGCACTCCAGGGTCCGGTGGCCAGCGACCTCCGCATGATTGTCGGTTCGCTCCGCATGAGCGCCTCGCTGGAGCGCATGGGCGACCTCGCCCGCCACGTGGCCCAGCTGGCGCGCCTCCGCTACCCCGCCACCGTCATTCCGTCCCCGCTGACCCAGACCTTCAAGGCCATGGCCCAGCACGACATCGAGATCGTCGCCAAGGTCATCGAGCTCCTCGAAACCCGCGACCTGGAAGTTGCCCGCGACATCCTGAAGATCAACCTCGCCGTGGACGACCTCCACCTCAGCGTCTTCAAGGCCATCGCCGCACCGGACTGGAACGAATCCGCCTCCACCACGGTGGACGTTGCCCTGGCCAGCCGCTACTTCGAGCGCTTCGCCGACCACGGTGTTTCCGTGGCCCGCAAGGTCACCTACCTGGTGACGGGCGAATGGCAGCCTGAGGGCTTCTAGCCTTTACCGCTGAACGACGACGGCGGCCGGTCACCCCAGGTGACCGGCCGCCGTCGTGATTGGCGAAGCTTTACTTCTTGCCCTGGTTGGCTACGGCGAGGATGGCCTCTGCCGCGGCTTCGGGATCCAGATAGGTGCCGCCCGGGTTGACCGGCTTGAAGTCCTCGTCCAGTTCGTACACCAGCGGGATGCCGGTGGGGATGTTGAGGGAGGCGATGGCGTCGTCGCTGATGCCGTCAAGGTGCTTGACCAGGGCGCGCAGGGAGTTGCCGTGTGCGGTGACCAGGACGGTCTTGCCGGCCTTGAGGTCTTCCTTGATGTCAGATTCCCAGTAAGGAAGCAGGCGGACCAGGACGTCCTTGAGGCATTCCGTGCGCGGCAGTGCGTCGCCCAGGCCGGTGTACCGGGGGTCGTGGGCCTGCGAGAATTCGCTGTCATCCGAAAGGGGCGGCGGCGGGGTGTCGTAGCTGCGGCGCCATTCCATGAACTGTTCTTCGCCGAACTCGGCCAGCGTCTGGGCCTTGTCCTTGCCCTGCAGGGCGCCGTAGTGGCGCTCGTTGAGGCGCCAGTCGCGCTTGACCGGGATCCAGCCGAGGTTGGCCTTGTCCAGGGCCATGTTTGCGGTGTTGATGGCACGCTTAAGGAGCGAGGTGTAGAGCACGTCCGGGAGAATGTCGTTCTCAACCAGGAGCTCTCCACCGCGTACTGCTTCGGTGCGGCCTTGATCGTTCAGGTCGACGTCCACCCAGCCGGTGAACAGGTTCTTGGCGTTCCAGTCGCTGTGGCCGTGGCGCAGCAGAATGAGCTTGTAAGTCATGGTTTTTATCCTAGCCGAGCAGCCCCGTGCGCTGCCGGGCGTTACGCCCCGCGCACCCGTTCGCGCCACGCGCACCCACTCGCGCATCTGCCGCACCCGTTCGCGCCACGCGCACCCGTGGTCCGGGGTGCGTGTGGCGGCAAAGGGTGCGGCACCCCAGGGCAGCGAAAGGCGGCAACGGGTGCGGCACCTCAGGGCAGCGAAGCGCGGCAACGGGTGCGGAGCATGGCAGGCGATAAAGTGGGGGCCGTGGTGCAAAAGGCTGAACGCGTGGGCTCTCCCCGCAACAGGGGCGGAAAGCCGGTTGGCAACATCACCCGCGGCACCACGAATCCCAACCGGATGCGCCGCTTGGACAGGTGGCTTGCCGGGCCGCAGGCGTGGCGGCTGCGCGCCGCCGTCGAGCCTTTGGTGGTGGACCTGGGCTACGGCGCCTCGCCGGCCACCGCCGTCGAACTTTTTGAACGGCTGCAAGCCGTGCGGGCGGATGTACGGGTCTGCGGGATCGAAATCGAGCCTGACCGGGTCCGGTCCGCGAAAGCGCTGGAACGCCCCGGGCTGAGTTTCCACGTCGGTGGCTTCGAGGTTCCCGTGCCAGGCAATCCCGTCCTGGTGCGGGCCTTCAACGTGCTGCGCCAGTATGAGGAGGCCGACGTGCCGGCAATCTGGGGACTGGTCCAGTCCCGGCTTGCTCCGGGCGGCCTGTTCATCGATGGTACATGCGACGAAATCGGCCGGAGGGTCACGTGGGTGGCGTTGGACTCCGAACGGCCTTTGAGCCTGAGCCTGTCCGTGCGCTTCGGCAGTTTCGAGTTGCCGTCCGAGGTGGCCGAGCGTCTGCCCAAGGCCCTGATCCACCAAAACGTCCCGGGAGAGCCGGTGCACACGTTCTTGCAGGCCATGGACCGCGCCTGGCAGGAGGCCGCGCCGCTGGCATCGTTCGGGAACCGGCAGCGGTGGACCGCCATGTGCCGTTCACTGCTCGACGCCGGATGGCCGCTTCAGGATGGAGCGTCGCGGTGGCGGCTGGGTGAAGTGACCGTGGCGTGGGACGCCGTGGCGCCGCTCTGACCCTGGCCTACCAGAGAGTGTTTACCAGGGGCCGTACGGGCCCACGTTGCGGTTGCCGCCGCTGCCGGCCTCGCGAACTGCGGGGCGGACATCGGCGAGATACACACAGGATGCCGTGACTGCCGCGATACCGAAGAGGCCCAGGCCGCTGCCGCCGCTGAGTACGGTCAGTGCGCCGATGGCGAAGGCGACGCCGGTGAGGGCCGCCCAGAACGTCTTGGTGCGCTTGGAGGCAGCCACGAACAGTGCCGGCCGGTGGCGCAGGCAATCAACGAACGCCCAGATTTCCAAGCCCAGGGCCACCAGTCCCAAGATGAAGTAGACCGCGTTGGTGACAATGGCGATCAAGAATTTTCCGTCCACGCCCTTTAGCCTAGCTGTCCAGCGACTTCAGCGCTTGCTCGAGGTCGGACCAAAGGTCCTCGACGTTCTCAATGCCCACGCTCAACCGGACCAGGTTCTCCGGGACGCTGAGCGGCTCAGCCGTGTGCCGGCGTCGGCGTTCAATGAGTGACTCGACGCCGCCCAAGGACGTAGCGGGGAGCCAAAGCTGCAACGCGCGGACCAGTTGGTCGGCGGCGTCGGCGCCGCTGCGGGAGTCGTCGCCGGCAATCTGGATACAGAGGATGGAGCCGAAGCCCTTCATCTGCTCCTTGGCACGCTCGTGGCCGGGATCCTTTGCCAGGCCCGGGTAGCGGATGGCTTCCACCCTCGGGTGGGTGCTGAGGCGCCCGGCGAGGACAGCGGCGGACGCCTGCGAACGCTCGATCCGCAAGGCCAGCGTCCGCAGCCCGCGGAGGGCCAGCCAGGCTTCGAAGGGACCCGCGATGCCGCCGTGGATGATCCGGTGATGCAGCAGCGCGGCGCGCAGATCCGGATTGGAGGTCACCAAGGCGCCGAGGACCACGTCCGAGTGGCCGGCCAGGTACTTGGTCACCGAGTGAAGAACGACGTCGGACCCCAGGGCGAGCGGCTGCTGCACCAAAGGCGTGGAGAACGTATTGTCCGTGACGACGATCGCCCCGGCAGCGTGCGCGGCTTCAGTCAGGGCACGGACATCGGCGATACCCAGCATGGGGTTGGTGGGGCTCTCGAGCCACAGCAGGTCTGCGGGCTTGCCGTTTTCGGGGCTGATGAGGGCCTTGACCGCGTCCGTGTCCGCGATGTCCACGGTGCGCAGTTCGATGAAGCCCTTGTCCGCGAGCTCGGAGGCCATCACCAGCGATCCCGAGTAGCTGTGCGATGGCATGACCACCACACCTCCGGCAGGAACCAGGGAAAGCACCGAACTCACGGCGGCCAGTCCCGACCCGTAGAGCAGTCCGGGAAGCTTTGCGCCTTCGAGCTTGGCCAAGGCCTCCTCAAACGGATCCCACGTTGGGTTGGCGTAGCGGCCGTAGCCGCGGTCGCCGTCGCCTAGTGGACCCGTTCCGAAGTATGTGGAGGACAAGACAATGGGGGGATTGACCGGCTCATCGTGCTTGCGCTCGGGACGGCCCGCAGCCACCACAAGGGTTTCCGGGGACAAAGCTGCGGCGTGCTCTTCGGAAAGGCTCATGGCTTCAGCGTAATCGGGGGCACGGGTGTGGATGAAAGCCGTTACGTTTGCACCTGCTCGGTAGGCTAGGCAGGTGAGTATTCAGAGTCCTGGCCTGTTCATTGCCTTCGAAGGCGGGGACGGAGCGGGCAAATCCACCCAGGCCGCACGGCTCTTCGACGCCCTTGAATCCCGGGGGTTGACCGTCCTTCGAACCCGCGAACCCGGCGGAACTCCCATCGGCGAAAAACTGCGCTCCCTGGTCCTTGAGCACGGCCATGGCACGATCGACGCCCGCACTGAGGCACTGATGTTCGCCGCTGCCCGCGCGGCCCACGCCAACCAGGTGATCCGCCCCGCACTGGCAGCGGGCACGGTGGTCATTACGGACCGCTACATCGACTCCTCCGTCGCCTACCAGGGCGCGGGCCGGGGCCTCGGCGCAGAGCAGGTCCGCTCCCTCAACGAGTGGGCCACCGAAAGCCTGCAGCCGGACCTGACGGTACTGCTCGACGTCGACCCTTCAGACGGGCGCCAGCGCCGCACCGCCGGCGAAACAGCAGAAGACCGCCTGGAGTCAGAGCCGGACGACTTCCACTCGGCCATCCGCCATGCCTTCCTGGACCTCGCCGCCGCGTCGCCGTCCAGTTATCTCGTGTTGCCCGCAGCCTTGGATATTGAGACGTTGGCTTCCCGGATCCTGGAACGGGTTGAGGCGTTGCTTGGTGGGCGGGTTCCCCAGTGAGCGTTTGGGACGACCTCCAGGGGCAGGCTCCGGTTGTTGCGCAGCTGAAACAGGCCGCGCAAGGCGAAGCGGGACTCACCCACGCCTGGCTCTTCACCGGGCCGCCCGGCTCTGGACGCTCCAATGCGGCCAAGGCCTTCGCCGCTGCGTTGAACTGCGAACAGGACGACGTGACCCTTCGCGGCTGCGGACAATGCCCCTCCTGCCACACGATCCTTGGGGAAACGCACTCCGACGTGACGTTCGTGCGAACCGAGAAAGTCACCATCACCATCGATGAGGCCCGGGAACTCGTTTCCAAGGCCGGAGACAGGCCGTCCACGGGCCGCTGGCGGATCATCGTAGTGGAGGACGCGGACCGAATGGCCGAACGGACAACCAACGTCCTGCTCAAGGCCATCGAGGAACCAACGCCGCGGACCATCTGGATGCTGTGCGCGCCCTCCCCCGCGGACGTGCTGGTCACCATCCGGTCCCGCTGCCGGCCGGTTACCCTACGCCTGCCGCCGGCGTCCGACGTCGCAGACCTTCTGGTTCGCCGCGATGGCATCGACCCGCAGTTGGCTGAACGCGCCGCACGCGCAGCACAAAGCCACATTGGAATCGCACGCCGCTTGGCCCGCGATGCCGACGCCAGGGAACGCAGGCTGGAAACTGTCCGGATCCCGCTGGGCCTGCGCGGCGTCACGGCAGCGGTGATGATGGCCGAGAAACTGGTCAAGATCGCCACCGACGAGGCCAACAGTTCCAATGACGAACGGGATGCCGCGGAGAAGGTTGCCCTGCTGGCCAGCCTTGGCGCTCCGGAATCCGGAACCCTCCCGCCGTCCATGCGCAGCCAGGTCAAACAACTGGAGGACGACCAGAAGCGGCGCGCCAAGCGGTCCATTACCGACTCGTTGGACAGGACGCTGACTGACCTGCTGTCCTTTTACAGGGACGTATTGATCATCCAGCTCGGGAACGCAGTGGAGTTGGTCAACGTTGAACTCAAGGGCGATCTTGAAGAATACGCGCGCCAATCGACGCCGGAGACCACCCTTGCCCGGATGGACGCCATCAACAAAGCACGGGTCCGCATCACCACTACCAACGTGGCACCGCTCTTGGCAGTGGAGTCCATGGCGACGAGCCTGATCCAGCAATAGGAGAATCCATGAAGTCCGCACGCCGCCGCCGGGGGCTCGCAGCGCTCTGCCTCACGCTCGTTTCATTGCTGGTCCTCAGTGCGTGCTCGCTTCCGTTCATGCCTACTCCCACGGCGAAGCCATCCACGAGTACGGTTGATCCTTCCATCGCCGCGTCGGCACCGAAGGGACTGGAAAAGTACTACTCGCAGGAAGTGGAGTGGAGTAGCTGCGAGAGCGGCTTCCAATGCGCCACCGTCAAAGTCCCGCTTGACTACGGGAACCCTTCCGGCGGGGACATCGAACTCTCGGCGATCAAGCTCTCCAGCAGCGGAAACAAGAAGGGCACCATCCTGGTCAACCCTGGCGGACCCGGCGGTTCCGGGGTGGACTTCGTCAGGGACGGCGGCAAGACCCACTTCACCCAAAAGCTGCGCTCCAACTACGACATGGTGGGCTTCGACCCCCGCGGCGTCAAGCGTTCAGCTCCTGTCACCTGCATGTCCTCGGACGCTGAGCGGGATGCCGCACGGGAAAAGATCTTCAAGGAGAACACTGACGAGGGACTTGCTGCTGCCCTGGCCTTCAACAAGTCCGTGATCCAACAGTGTGTGCAGCAGACCGGGCCAGTGCTGGAACATATCGACACCGTCAGCGCCGCCAAGGACCTCGATGTCCTCCGAGCCGTGGTCAACGATGCCAAGCTCAACTACCTCGGCTACTCCTACGGAACCTTCCTCGGCTCTACATACGCAGCCCTGTTCCCGGACAATGTCGGACGCCTGGTGCTGGACGGGGCCGTGGATCCGTCGCTCAGCAACGAGGACCTCACCTCAGGGCAAGCAGTAGCCTTCGAGAAGGCCATCCGTTCCTATGTTTCCGACTGCCTGAACCAAAAGGACTGCCCGCTCAGCGGAAACGTGGACAACGGTGTCCAGGAGATCCGCGACCTCATCCAGGCTGTGGACGACAATCCCCAGACAGCCAAGGACGGGCGACTCGTGACGGGCAACGAGTTCGTCAACGGGCTCATCCTGCCGCTCTACGATGACCAAAGCTGGCCCGCCCTGACCCAGGCCCTGGCCAGCGCCTTCTCAGGAGACGTCTCGCAGATGCTGCGGATTGCCGACCTCGGCGCAGACCGGGAGCAGAACGGCACCTACAGCTCCAACTCGAACTTTGCCTTCACGGCCATCAACTGCCTGGACTACCCCATGGTTACCGACACCGCAGGGATGCGGGCCGAGGAAGTCCGCCTGAAGCAGGAATCCCCCACCTTCGGTGAGTTCTTTGCCTACGGCGGCGTGAGCTGCAAGGACTGGCCGTACAAGGCCACGCGAACTCCAGGAGCGGTGGATTACACAGGCTCGGCGCCGATCGTCGTCATCGGCACCACGGGAGACCCTGCTACTCCGCTGGGATGGGCCCAGTCGCTCCGGAAGCAGCTGGAGAACGCCTCCCTTATTACGTGGGAAGGCGAAGGGCACACCGCCTACGGCCGCTCCAACTCGTGCGTCAGCAACGCAGTTGACGATTACTTCATCGACGGAAAGCAGCCGCAGGACGGCCTGAAGTGCTAGCTTTGGCCGCCCGGCGCTAGAAGTGCCGGGCCTCGTGCTTCTCCAGCAGCAGCGGCAACTGCTTGATGGAGTCGACCACTTCGGTGGCTCCGGCTGCCCGGAGGGTCGCTTCCGAGTGCGAACCGGTCAACACGCCGGCCATGAGCGAGGCCCCGGCGCGTACGCCGGACAGCATGTCCGAACTCGTGTCGCCAATCACCGCCACTTCCCGGACGTCGTCCAAGTCCAAGGCAAGCACAGCGGTCAGGATCATGTCCGGGTAGGGACGTCCACGGCCGGCGTCGGCCGGGCAAAGGCTGAGGTCTGCCAGGCCCATCCAGCCCAGGGACTCCAGGACCATGTTCTGGGTGTGCCGGCCAAAGCCTGTTGCGAGGCACACCTGCATTCCTGATTCCCGCATCCAATGGATGGCGTCCTCCGCCCCCGGAATGGCGCGGACGCCGCCGTCGTCGATCAATTCGTCGTACACCAGCTCGAACGTCTTGTTGGCGCTTTCGGCAACCACGGTGTCGTCGAAAAGATGGCTGAAGACCGTTCGCTTGGAGAAGCCCATGGTGTCCCGCGCATAGCCGAGCATGCTCTCAAAGCGGGCGCTCCCGGGCTCCACACCGTGTTCGGCCAACGCCAGGGACATGGCCCGCTCGGTCCGGCCGTCGTCCGTGATGGTGGTTCCCACCATGTCCACCACCGCGAGCCGCAACCTGTTGGGCGTGTGGTTGGTATCCCTGGTCAATGCGTCCCCAGTCATTGCGCGGCTCCCTCGGCGAGTATTGCGTGCCGGACGACCCCGGCAACAGTTGATTCCCCAGCTTCCGGCGGCAGGGGAAAGGTGGCCTGAACCCGGCCCGACGCGCGGGTGAACATCCCCGCAACGGCCGCCGCCGCCGCCGTTTTGACCCGGGCGGCGTGCCTCTATTACAGTTATGTCTTGCGTGATCGGCCGGGAAACCGGTAGATGGGCGCGGTGCTTCCTTAGCTCAGTCGGTAGAGCGTTTCACTCGTAATGAAAAGGTCATCAGTTCGATTCTGATAGGAAGCTCGGTTGAACCCCTGGAAATCTGCGGATTTCCGGGGGTTCTCTGTTTCCAGGTTAGGGGCGTCCGTTCGTCAACGTCCGAGGCCCCCTGCCGGTTCCCGCTTCAGCCTGCGGCGCACAAAGATCCGGACTTGGGCGGCCACCCCGTAGACTTGGCCCACTATGGATGACCCTCCTTCACATATGCCCAGGCCCCTCTGCCCCCTGACCGGACTGCCGGTCCTCACGGGAGAGGGGCGCCCGAATGTATGAATGGATCATGCTCGGCATAGGCCTTGTCCTCACTGTCGGCACAGGATTCTTTGTCGCTTCCGAGTTTGCGCTGGTCAATCTGGACCGCACTGAACTCGAAGCCCGCCAAGCCCGCGGTGAAAAGCGGCTGGGGCCGACCATCAACGCCCTGAAAATCACGTCGACGCACCTCTCCGGTGCCCAGCTCGGCATCACCCTCACCACCCTGCTCACCGGCTACACCTTTGAACCAGCCATCAGCAGCATGCTCCGCGGCCCGCTGCAATCGGTCGGACTGCCCGCGGCCTTCATTCCCGGCGTCGGTGCGGTGGCAGGTATCTTCCTGGCCACCATCTTCTCCATGGTGATCGGAGAACTGGTTCCCAAGAACTTCGCCCTGGCCTTGCCGCTGGCCACCGCAAAGGTAGTGGTACCCTTCCAGGCCCTCTTCACCACGGTGTTCAAACCGGCGATCCTGCTCTTCAACAACACAGCCAACCGCATCATCCGTTCCTTCGGCATTGAGCCCAAGGAGGAACTTTCTGGTGCCCGGTCCGCGGAGGAACTGACCTCATTGGTGCGGCGCTCGGCGTTGGAAGGCGTCCTGGACCGCGACCATGCCGAGTTGCTGAACCGGACCCTGCGCTTTTCGGAGCACACGGCCGGAGACGTGATGACGCCTCGCATCCGCATGGTAGCCGTGGATTCCGATCACACGGCCGCCGAAATCGTGGAGCTGGCATCCGCCACCGGGTTCTCGCGGTTCCCGGTGATCGGCCGCGACCGTGACGACGTTCAGGGAGTCCTCCACGTCAAGCAGGCCTTCGCGGTGCCGCTGGAAGAACGCGGATCCGTTGCCGCTACTTCCCTCATGACCGAGCCGTTGTACGTTCCGGAGTCCAAGGACGTGGATGCTCTTCTGGTCCTCCTCCGCAAGCAGGGCCTGCAAGTGGCCATTGTCTCCGACGAGCACGGCGGAACGGCAGGGATCGTCACCCTTGAGGACCTCGTGGAGGAAATCGTGGGCGAACTCGAGGACGAACACGACCGTGCCAGGGCCGGGGTGGTCCGCAGCGGCCGTTCGGTGACCTTCGACGCCTCCCTGCGGCCGGACGAGTTGCTGGACCGGACCGGCATTGTGGTGCCCGAAGGCGAGGAGTACGACACTGTGGCTGGCTTCATGTCCGACCAGCTGGACCGCGTTCCGGAGCTCGGTGACGAAGTTGCCATCGCCGATGGCGTGCTGCGTGTGGAACGGGTAGCCGGCCCGCAGTTGGGACGTATCCGCTTCACACCGGATCCCGATGCGGAGACAACCACCACCCACGACCGGATCATCGACAAGATTTCCGAGGAGCTTGGCCATGAGTGAGTATCTTCCCGGAATCATCTGGCTGGTGATCCTGCTGGTGGTGAATGGGTTCTTCGTCGGCGCCGAGTTTGCCGTGATCTCCGCCCGGCGTTCCCAGATCGAACCCAAGGCCGAGGCAGGCAGCAAGGCCGCCAAGACCACGCTGTGGGCCATGGAACATGCCACCCTGATGCTGGCGACGAGCCAGCTGGGCATCACGGTATGTTCGCTGGTGATCCTCAACGTGTCCGAACCGGCCATCCACCACCTGCTGGAAATTCCGTTGGGGCTCACGTCCCTGCCGGCCGAGGCTATCAGCATCATCGCCTTTGCCGTCGCGCTCCTGCTGGTGACCTTCCTGCACGTTGTGGTGGGCGAAATGGTCCCCAAGAACATTTCGTTCTCTGTTCCCACCAGGGCGGCCCTGATCCTGGCGCCTCCGCTCGTCCTGGTGGCCAAGGTGTTCAAGCCCGTGATCTGGACTCTGAACGGGATCGCAAACGCCATCCTTCGGTTGTTCCGCGTGGAACCCAAGGACGAGGCAACCAGCGCCTACACCTTGGACGAGGTGGCCACCATTGTGGAGCAATCCACGCGGGTAGGAACCCTCAACGACACGAGTGGAACACTGACTGCCGCCTTCGAGTTCACTGCAAAGACCGTGGCCGACGTGGAGGTTCCGATCGCCGAGATGGTGCTTCTACCGGCCACGTCATCGCCGGCGGACATCCAGCGGACTGTTGCTGAGCACGGCTACTCCCGGTACATCCTGACGGACACGGATGGACAGCCGTCCGGCTATCTCCACCTCAAGGACGTCATGGACCTGACCGCGCCGGAGAAGTTCAGCAGTCCAGTGCCGGAGAAACGCATCCGTCGCCTGGCCTCCGTCTATGTTGGCAGCGAACTCGAAGATGCGCTGGCGTCCATGCGCCGGAGCGGCGCCCACGTAGCACGCGTCTTCAGCGCCGAAGGAGCCACCACTGGCATGCTGTTCCTCGAGGACATCATCGAAGAACTCGTGGGAGAGGTCCAGGACGTGACGAGCGCCTAAGGACGCACGGATCACCGCGGCCGGAGGCGTTGAAAGCTTCCGGCCGCGGTATTCCCTGCATTCACGATCCGTTAACTTCCCGGCGCTACGTTCTGGCCATGACTGCTCTTGGCTCCGACCTCCACGGCTTCTCGGTCCTGGACGATGACGACGACGATCCAGTACTGCTCGGCCCTGACGGCGAGCTGGTGGATACCTGGCGTGAGGGCTACCCCTACGCGGCCCGCATGGACCGGGAAACGTACGAGTCGGAAAAGCGGCTGCTCCAGATCGAACTCCTGAAGCTGCAGAAGTGGGTCAAGTCCACAGGCCGCAGGGTTGTGATGGTTTTCGAGGGCCGCGACGCCGCAGGCAAGGGCGGAACCATCAAGCGTTTCACCGAGCACCTCAATCCACGCGGAGCCCGCGTAGTTGCGCTGGAAAAGCCCAGCGAACGCGAACAGAGCCAGTGGTACTTCCAGCGTTATGTCTCGCACCTGCCCGCTGCCGGCGAGATGGTGATGTTCGACCGGTCCTGGTACAACCGGGCCGGCGTGGAGCGCGTGATGTCCTTCTGCACCGAGGAGCAATACGAGAACTTCCTCCACCAAGCGCCCATTTTCGAGAAGCTCCTGGTCGACGATGGCATTGACGTGATCAAGTTCTGGTTCTCGGTGTCCCGCACCGAGCAGCTGACGCGGTTCACCATCCGGCAAGTGGACCCTGTCCGGCAGTGGAAGCTTTCCCCCATGGACCTGGCGTCGCTGGACAAGTGGGGTTCGTACACCGCCGCGAAGGAAGCCATGTTCCTGGAAACGGACACGGACTGGGCGCCGTGGACAGTGGTGAAGAGCAACGACAAGAAGCGTGCACGCCTCGAAGCGATGCGTCACGTCCTCAACCGCTTCGATTACACCGGCAAGGACATCGAACTGGTGGGCACACCCGACGCCCTGATCGTGGGCCCTGCCTCGAGGATCTTCGAAGACGGCGAAACCCCGGGCAGCCACTAGCCACCCGCGGCTCTAGGACACCAGGGCGCGATACCTTGCACGGCGGGCCTGCAGCCGTGCGGACCCCGAAGCGGCCGGGACTCCCAGACCGCCCAGCGCTCCCGAAGCGGCCAGCGCGTGGAGTTCGACGGCGATCACGTCACCGAGGCGCCGGCAGAACTCCACGGGCTCGGCAGCGGCATCAGGCTGTTCCGCCACCACAACGTCCACCACTCCCCTTCCCGCGAGCGCCGCGGCCGTGATGCCTTGGCTTTCTGCGAGCGCGGGTGCGTGGGACGTAGTCCGGTGGACGATGGCCGATGCACCCTCGGGCGGCAAGGGGGCCAGCCACGCGTGTTGCGCGGCGATAGTCCGGTCTGCGGGCAGGAGCGCCAACGCTCCCCCGCCCGTCCCTTGCCCCAGGAGCACGGACAGTGTGGGTGTGGACAGGCCGAGAAGGTCGTACAGGGAGCGTGCGATCTCGGCGGCAAGCCCACCTTCTTCGGCTTCCTTGGACAGTGCGGCGCCCGGGGTGTCGATGATGGTCACCAGGGGAAGCCCGAGCTCGGACGCCAGCCGCATCCCCCGGCGGGCGTCCCGCAGTGATGCGGGGCCCAGGGCTTTCCCGGAAGCATGCCCCACCACGACGCATGGTTTATCCCTGAAGCGGGCCAAGGCAACGAGCATCCCGTTCTCCTTGGCACCGTCGCCGGCGCCGCGCAGGAGCACCACGCTTCCTGCCTCTCGAAGGAGGGCCTCGGTGGAAGGCCGCTGAGGGTTTCGCGACTGTTGCACGGAGTCCCACGCTGCAGGCTGCGCTGCGGGGTGAAGTGGCCCGGCGGGGTCCTGCGCGGCGGGATGGCGCGCGGCGGCCGCACCAACGCCGGCAGCGGACGTCCCAGCAACCTCAGCCACGCCGGGGGCCACCAGCAGGTCCAGCACCCGGCCGAAGTACGCGCCCAGCCCTTCGGGAGGTATCACTGCATCCACCAGTCCGTGATCGAAGAGGTTCTCGGCCGTCTGCACGCCGCCCGGGAACTCCGCTCCGTGGAGGGCTGAATAGACCCTTGGGCCAAGGAACCCCAGCAGGGCACCCGGTTCGGCAGCGGTAACGTGCCCCAAGGAACCCCACGATGCCATGACACCGCCGGTGGTTGGGTGCCGCAGGTACACCAGATAGGGCAACCCGGCAGCACGATGTGCTTGGACCGCTGCCACGATTTCCACCATGGCCAGGAATGCTGCGGTCCCTTCCTGCATGCGGGTTCCACCGGACGCGGGCATGGCCACGAGCGGCAGGCCCAGTTGGGTTGCACGTTCGACGGCGGCGACCAGCCTCTGTGCCGCATCCCGGCCAATGGAGCCGGCCAGGAAAGCGAAATCGGAGACGACGACGGCGACGCGGTGGTTCCGTAGCCGGCCCTCGCCGGTGAGCACCGACTCGTCGCTGCCGGACTTTTCCTGCGCGGCAAACAGGTCTGCGGCGTAGGCGGCGCCAGCGGAGTCAGAGCCAACCACCCCACGAACCGGGGCATCCCACGAAACGAAAGTACCGGCGTCGAGCGTTTCCTCAAGCAGTTCCCGGGCGCCGAGGCGGCGGCGGGTGGCCATGGCGGTCATTCAGTTCTCCTCCCCTGTGGACAGCCACTCACGGATGCCGTCGCTGTGCTCGTTGAGCAGCGGGGGTGCCGTGTGGGACCGGCGGGTGGACTCGGCACCGGAGGCGTTGTCGAAGAAGCGCAGCGGCGGCCCGGGCAAGGTGACGGAGCCCAGGAGCGGGTGTTCCACGTCTACCAACAACCCCTGCGAAACGAGCTGCGGCCACTCGTACACTTCCTTCAGGGAACGGACTTTGCCGGCGGGAATGCCGGCGTCGGCGAGCTTCGCGAGGAGCGGCTCAGCGTCGTACCCAGCGAACGCTGCTTCCACCACATCAATGACGCGGGCTCGGTTCCGAACCCTGTCCGCGTTGCTGGCCAAGCCGTCCGCGGCAGGATCAAGGCCAAAGGCGTGTGTGAAGGCAGCCCACAGCTTTTCGCTCCCCACACTGATTTGGACGCTCCCGTTCCGGCAACGGAAGAGCCCGTACGGCGCGATCGAGGGATGGTGGTTGCCCTGCGCTTCGGGCGACTCCCCCGCAACGGTGACCTTGGTCCCCTGGAACGCGTGCACCCCGACGAGGGACGCCAGCAAGGACGTCCGCACCACTTGCCCCTGGCCGGTCCTTTCGCGTTCAAGCAGGGCCGCGACCACTCCGTAGGCGCCGTACATTCCGGACAGGAGATCGGCGATGGGAACTCCGACGCGCTGTGGGTCATCGGGGCCGGAACCCGTAAGCGACATGAGCCCGGCTTCGCCCTGCAGGATCTGGTCGTAGCCGCTGCGGTGGGACTCCGGGCCATCGTGGCCGAAACCTGTGATGGAGAGGATCACCAAGCGGGGGTTGATGGCGTGCATGGCGTCGGTACTGAAGCCGAGCCGTTCCAGGACGCCGGGACGGAAGTTTTCCACCACCACGTCGGCACGTTCCAGCAACTGCCGCAGGACGGTCCGGCCGTCGTCGCTCTTGAGGTCCAAGGCCAGGGATTCCTTGTTGCGGTTGCAGGACAGGAAATAGGTGGCCTGCGGATCATCCTCGGGACCAACAAAGGGCGGACCCCAACCCCGGGTGTCGTCCCCGGTGCCCGGGTTCTCGATCTTGATGACCCTGGCACCGAGGTCGCCCATCATCATGGCGGCGTGGGGGCCGGCGAGCGCTCGGCTCAGGTCCACCACGAGGCGGCCGGAGAGCGGACCGCCGGTATCCCGAAGGACAGATTTTGTTTCGGTGAGTACTGAAGTCATGGACATTCCTCGAAGGTCAGTTGCCGAAGCAAGCTCAGTTGCCCAGGCGGGACAGGAGGACGGCGACGGCGGCCGATACTCCGCCGGCGAGCGAACCTTCCAGCTCGGGGGCGAAGAAGGGCGAATGGTTCACGGGTACCGCTCCGGGGCCTTCAAAGGCGGACGCCGGCGTGCCACCGAACATCCAGAACACGGACGGCACGCCGATGGCCGTACCCAGGTGCCCGAAGTCCTCGCTCCCCATCATCGGCGGGGTGACCTCCACGGACTCAGCCCCGAGTGCACCGCGCAGTGCCTCAAGAACGGAAGGAACGGCGTCGGGGTGGTTGTAGCACTGCGGAAAGCGGTACAGCTCCTCGATCTCCGGGGTTGGAGCCCCGGACGCGGCGGCTTCGGCCTCGATGATGCGGCGGACGGCGCCGAGGACCTGGCCACGAACGTCCTCGTCGAAGGTACGGATGTTGAGCGTGAACTCGGCCGAGGCCGGGATGATGTTCTCCTTGAGTCCGGCGTGGAAAGTCCCAACGGTCACGACGGCGGACTTCCGCGGGTCCAGCTCACGGGACACGATGGTCTGCAGCCGCGTGACCATGTGCGCGGCCATGACGATGGGATCGATGGAGTCCTGCGGCTGCGAACCGTGGGATTGCTGGCCGTGGACAGTAACCCTGAGCGAATCCGCCATGGCTGCCACCGGTCCGCTGGAGATGGACACGGTACCCACCAGGCGGGGCATGACGTGCTGCCCGAACACCACCTCCGGCCGTGGAGCCTTGTCCCACAGCCCGTCGTCGAGCATGGCCAGCGCACCTGCCGCAGTCTCTTCACCGGGTTGGAAGATCAGCACCAAGGTCCCGGCCCACGCGTCCCGGTTTCCGGCGAGGATTTCGGCGGCTCCCAGCAGGCTCGCCACGTGGGTGTCATGGCCGCAACCGTGCATCACGGGAACCTCCGTTCCGTCCAGCGTGCCCTTGTCCGTGCTGGCATACTCCAGGCCGGTGGCTTCCTCGATGGGCAAGCCGTCAGTGTCAGCCCGGAAGGCAACCACCGGCCCTTCGCCGTTCCGAAGGATGCCCACCACTCCCGTGCCGCCGCAACGGAAATGCTCAATGCCTAAGCCATTCAATTGCTCCTCGATGAGGGCTGCCGTGGCATGCTCCTGCATGGACAGTTCGGGGTGGGCGTGCAGGCGCCGGTACAGGGCGTGGAGCTTGGTGGTCTGTTCGCTGTCGAGTTCCAAGGCGGTGGCGGTTTGCGTCATGGTGATCTTCCTACTGGTGCGTTCTGTGGGCTTGCCGTGCAACTGGGGTTACTCGATGTGGATGGGCTTCGCGGCCGCCACCTGCTTTCCGCGGAAGAACCAGGCCAGCAGGATGGTGCCGAGCACGGCAATGGCGGTGGACACCATCGCGAGGGACGGCAGCAGCGGCAGGACCACGAACACGACGACGGCGGAGACCAAGAGCGCGAAGACCGTGGTCCGGGGCTGCTTCATGGAGACGATTGCCTGAACCAGCACTGCGCCGAGAACGGTGGGCAGGACATACAAGCGCGTAACGGTCAGTACCGATGGCGGAATAACGCTGATCAGCCAGCTGCCCAGCAATCCCACGAAGATCGCGAGGGAGACCAGGTGCACCACGGCGGCTCCGCAGATGGCCACGACGGCGGCAAGTTCGGCGCGCTTGCTGCCCGGCTTGGCGCCGATGTTGGTTTGGGCGATGAGGGCGGCTGGGAGGAGCTTGTTGGAGATGTTGCCGATCATGAAGGCTTGGTACATGGCGGCAGGGCCGAGGATCGGGTAGTACGTCAAGGGTTCGACGATCCAGATGATGCCGAACGTCGCGGCAACGGCGGCGAAGGCGATCCAGAGTTGCGCGGGTCCAATGTCCAGTCCACTCGCGAACACGAGGTACAGCGGTCCGGCCACGGAGATCAGCAAACCCGCGATCATGGTGATTTGGCCCCAGCGGGAGGTTGTCCGGTTGAACTCGGCCATGGCCGTGCCGGTGGTGGGGGTGATGGCGGCAGAAGTTGTGGAAGTCATGAGGGTGTTCCCTTCACTCAAAGGTGCTCAGTGCTTGCGGGCTCAGGCGCCGGCGGCGAGGAACGCCGCACCCAGGCCGATGACGATGGAGAAACCGAGGCCCCATTCCCGGAGCCAGCTCTTGCCGAGCCTCTTGGCCAACAGCAGGCAGATGCCCATGACCGCGGCCGAAACGATGAAGGAAAGGACGTGGATGCCGGACTTGGGAAGTTCCGTCAGGCCCAGGCAGGAGAATGCGCCGATCAGGGCCGCGGCGGGAACAATGGCCATTGCTGCAGGGTTGACGGCCCGGATCTTGGCGTCGCCCTTGCGGAGCACCGGGGTGAGGATGAGGGTTGCAAGCATCCACATGGCACCACCGATGCTCATGGCGAAGAAGGCAACGGCGAAGACGCTTTGGGTGTAGCTGGCATCGCCAAGCTTGGCTCCCATGGAACCTGCTGCGATGCCTGCAGCGGAGACGTCGTAGGCAGCGGAACCGATGAGGCCGATACGGGACAACACCGCGGGAGCCCCGAAGAGGCCAAGGAGTGCGATGGCCACAAGCGAGACGGCCAAGGAAGGTCCGATCGCGGAAACGGCACCGGAACGGAACGAGGTCTTGATGTCCTGCGTGCTCATCTCGACGGAGGGCGCCGCGCGGCGGGCTGCCTTCATGAAGATGAGGGATTGGATGATGATGACACCGAAAACGCCGGCCACGCAGATCCAGAGAACGGGATTGTTGGCGATGGCCAGGATGTCGGTGGGGCTGTTGGATGCGAGCGGTTGAAATGCCAGGGGTTGGTGCATGGAAACCTCCGGTTGCGGGCCCCGCGCAGTCCACATCCCAACCACATCGTTGCGGCTGTTTCCTGCTGAGGGGGCAAATCCAGGCCCGTCGACCAGATCGGCCAACGGGTTAGGAACACCTTCCGCTATGAGCCGGATCACAAACAATAGCTGACGGAATCAGCCATCTAGTTGGCCGAAACGGTCAAACAAGGCCTTGGCATCATGCGGGACTTCCAATGGCTCGGTGTGACTCGGCACACTTTCAGGCAGCGACCATCCAGCAAAGGAGCACCATGTCCGACACCATTGGCGAGCTGTCCGCCGTCGAACTCACCGCGGCGATCCGCACGAAGGAAATCTCGGCCCGGGAGGCCCTGGACAATCACCTCCAGCGCATCGCAGAGGTGAATCCGACCATCAACGCCGTGGTAACGCTGGACCCCGAAGGCGCGCAGGCTTTGGCGCATCAAGCCGACCAACTGACCGCGTCCGGAGCCGAGCTGCCGCCGCTGCACGGCTTGCCCATGACGCACAAGGACACCAACAACACCGCCGGGATGCGCACCACCCAGGGCTCCCTCGCCTTGCGCGACTTTGTGCCCGACGCCGACGACCTCATCATTGCGCGGCTCAAGGCGGCCGGCGTAGTCAGCACCGGCAAGTCCAATGTCCCGGAATTCGGCGCAGGATCACACACCTTCAACGACCTCTTCGGAACCACCACCAATCCCTACGCGCCCACGTTGAGCGCCGGCGGAAGCAGCGGCGGGGTTGCCGCCGTCGTCGCCGCCCGCGTCCAAAGCATCGGAGACGGCAGTGACATGGGCGGTTCGCTCCGCATCCCGGCGTCTTTTTGCAACGTGGTGGGTTTCAGGCCGTCGACGGCGGTGATCCCCATGCCGTCCGACGTCAACGCTTACGCCTGGCTGGGACGGACGGGGCCGATGGCACGGACCGTGGAGGACATCGCCCTGTTCATGTCCGTCACCGCCGGACCCGACCGGCGCGTCCCCCACCCTGCAGGGCTGAAACCGGAAGTGTTCCGCGCGTCGCTGGAGACGGACATGCGCGGCGTGCGGATCGGCTGGTCGCGGGATTTCGGGATCGGCATCCCCGTTGAGCCCGAGATCGTGGAACACCTGGAACGGCAGCTTGCGGTGTTCGAGGAGCTTGGCGCCATTGTGGAGGAAGCCACCCCGGACTTCAGCGAAGCGGACCTGGTGTTCGGCAACACGAGGGCCATGGATTTCGCTGCAGGGCTGGGGCCCCTTGTGGAACGTGCGGGCGATGTCATCAAGCCCGAAGTGCACTGGAACGTGAACAAGGGACTCGCCCTGACTGCCCGGGACCTGATTGAAACTGCTGCTGCCCGGACCCGGCTTGAAGCCGGAGTCCAGTCATTCTTCGGCCGCTACGACCTCTTCGCGAGTCCTTGCGCCCAGGTGCTCCCGTTCGACGCGACCCTGCGGTACCCGGCCTCGGTTGCCGACGTTGCCTCCGAAACGTACCTCGACTGGATGCGTTCGGCCTGCGTGCTTTCTGCCACGGGCCTTCCGGTGCTCAGCGTGCCCGCGGGATTCAGCCGGGGCGGGTTGCCGATCGGCCTCCAACTGGCCAGCAACCATTACACGGACATGCAGTTGCTCCGCTGGGGGCATGCCTTCGAGCAGCAGACGGGGTACGCCGCCGTCGCGCCTGTTATCGCAACCGGGCTGCCGGCCCTTACGACGGTGCCCGCATAAAGCGGCCACCGCGTTTCTGGGCGTCGAGCAGGATGGAGACGTCCACGCCGGATGCGTACTGTGCCCACTCCGAAGCTGTGATGAAACGGTAAAGGGCCGACATATCCCCCACGGTGACGTCGGCGATCACTTGGTAGTCGCCGGCGATTGCTGCGGCGTATCGGACCATGGGGAGTTCGGCGAGGCTCTTGCCCAGTTGTTCAACGTGCTGTGGCGCCGCCCGGATCCACAGCAAGGCTTCAACGGCGAGGCCGAAAGCTGCCGGTTCGATCACCACCCGCAAATGGACCTGGTTGTTGGCCAGGAGCCATTCGCTGCGGCGGCGGGCGGTCGCTTCCGAGACGCCCACCCGACGGCCCAGCGCTTCAAAGCTCATCCGGCCATCGGCGCACAAGGCTTCCACAATCTCGTTGTCCTGGCGGCTCAGTTCCTTCTGGGCCTCCAGGATGCCCGAGTCCACAGTGAGGTGTGACCGCAGTGCCTCGGCCCGGTCCGCACTGAGGATTTCCGGCCGCCACCCCCGGATGGTCCGGAAGTATCGCAGGACCGGGTAGCTCGTTGAATCCCTCAGGCCGATGGTGGAAGGGAGTTCGTCCGAGAGCACGTCAGCCATGTGCTTGGGGTCCGTCATGATCTCTGCCACGCAGTCACCGGTGCCTGTTGTGGTGTAGACGAACGTGATGTCTTTTCGCTGGGCCAGTGCTTTCGCGGCCGTCCGCACCGTTCCGGGAATGCACCGCATCTCGAAGAGCACCGCCGCCGGTTTGGGCCGGACGCCCACCACCGCGACCGCTCCCGACTCCAGGAGCTGGGAGCCCCGGCGTGCAACCGTGCGCTCGGCTTCCCCCAGCACCGCGGCCATCTTGCGCCACGGGCAGCGCGGGTCGATCTGGAGGGCGGCCACGATCTGCCGCTCCAATGCGTCAAACAACACCGTGGGCGCTCCCTTCGGTTCGGTGGAGCCCAGGGTTGCTGTCACGGGCCCACGGACAGAATATAGGGAGCCCACACAGCCGGGGCCGACCCAGCCGGGGCGACAGGCAAGTCCTGGCACCCCGGCCCTACCGCGCAGGTCGTCCCATAGCAGGGGAAAGTCAAAATGATCCCCCGGTCCGCCTTCCCCGTAATGATGTCAAGTGCCCGGGGTTGACGCAGCAGCTTAGTGGAGGCGCGAGTCCAGCAACCCGGCCGCGAGGGCCGGAGCCAGGCCAGGCGCCAGTGGGAGCCGGGGAACAACAAGGCAGTGCCACAAGTGGTAGATGTCTGCCTTGCCCGACCACACAGTGGAAGCCACGTTGCCTTGCTCGTCCAGTTCCTGCTTCCAGGAGCCATGCTCGTAGTCGATGAACCAGTCGCGTGCATGGTCCCAGATCCGCTCGTACCAGTCTGCGTAGCTCTGGTCTCCAGTGGCCATGTACAGCGCGGCCGCACCGCCGATCGCTTCCACCGGCACCCAACGGATGCGGGACGTGACAACGGGCTTCCCCTCCCAGTCCACGGAGTACACGAATCCGGGATGGCCATCCGGCTGCCAGGCATCGCGGATGGCGGCGGCGAACAGGCCCCGGGCGTCCTCCGTCAGCCAGGGCGGCGCCTCCAGGCCCCGGGCCTCAAGGCCGGCACGGAGGTGCAGGAGCAAGCGCGCCCATTCCACCCAGTGACCAGGCGTTCCGCCGTAAGCACGGAATTGGCTTGCGCGGTCGTCCGTGTTGTATTCGGGGATCGGGTTCCATTCCGGGTCGAAGTGCTCGAAGACCCGGTAGTTGTTGTTCCGGGCGAACTGATGGATGAGCACCTCGGCGATGTGGAGGGCGCGTTCGATCCAGCGGTTCTCGCCCGTCACGTCAGCAACAATGAGGTAGGCCTCCACGGAGTGCATGCTTGCGTTTCCGCCACGGTAGGCCTCGGTTTCCGTGAAGTCGCGGTTCCAGGAGTCGAAGCACATGTTGGCTTGGTGGTCCCAGAATTTGGAGTCGGCTATATGGAGGGCTTCGTCGAGCAACTCCCGGGCACCGGGCCGTCCGGCCGCGACGGCACTGGCCGCAGCCAGGAGGACGAACGAGTGCTGGTACCCGGACTTGGCGTCGTTCACGGGTCCGTTCTCATCCACCTCCGCGTACCAGCCGCCAAACTCGCTGTCCCGGAAGACGCCATTGAGCGCGGCTATGCCGTGGTCCACAAGGGACCCGGCACCCGGGCGGCCCATCAACGCGGCGACGGAAAAACTGTGGACCATGCGGGCAGTAATCCAAAGATGGGTTGGTTTGTCGGCCATTACCTTGCCGTAGTTGTCGAGCCAACCGAATCCTGTGGCGACCTTTGAACCGGCCGCGAAGTTGATGAGCCGGTCCGTTTCTGCTTCGAGCCAACGTGCGTGAGCGGCGCTGTTCAGCCACGTCATGTGCTTCTCCTCAATGATTGTGGGGCCGCCAAAGGGGCCTGGTGTGATCTTAACTCCTGCTGATGGAATTCCACCAGAGAGAGTTTGAATTCAGACATTTACATTTCAAGGCTGCGCCAAGGTTGACGACGCGCCGTGCAACGGCGGGTTCCGCCGTCGTCAATCCGGACGCCAGGATGCCCGACGCCGGTCAATCGCCAAGGCTGGTCAGGAGCCTGCCGCTCCGGCAGGCAGGACCGCAGTAATGCGGTCAGGCCGCCACGATGAGTTTCACGTCGGCCGCCTTCAATGCGGCCTCAATCTCCCGTGGCGGCGGCGCGTCCGTTACCAGAACATCGACCGCATCAAACACCGCCAGTTTGGCCAGCGCATACCGCAGCATTTTCTGGTGGGTAGCGACCACTACCACCTGCTCGGCCGATGCCATGAGGGCAAGCTTCGTGGCCCGTTCAACATCACGTTCAATGTAGAACGCTTCATCGTGGATCCCGCTGACTCCGATGAAGGCGGTCTTGGCGCGCAGGCCCTGGGCGGCACTGACCGTCATGGGACCGTTGAACGCCTGGCTGTCCAGCAAGAGTTCGCCGCCCAGGCAAATGGTCCGCGCGGACGTCAGTTGCAGGCACCGCTGAATGGCTGGCGCCGAATGGGTGATGATCGTGCCCATGAAGGACGCCGGCAGTTCCTGGGCGATCTGGTACGTCGTGGTTCCTGCATCAAGGATGATGGCGTCACGTTCGGCCACCATGTCCACGCAGGCCTTGGCAACACGTTGCTTCGCATCGGCATCCTCACGGGCACGTGCCGCGAAGTCAGCGTTTTGTCCATGTCCTTCAACCGCACTTACCCCACCATGGACCACCTTGACCAGTCCCAGCTTGGACAGCGCCCGGGTGTCGCGGCGGACTGTCATGTCCGAGACGTCGAAAGTCCCGGCCAGGTCCGCCGTGGAAAGGAATCCCCGCCGGCCGAGCTCGTCCAGAATGGTGCGCTGACGCGGCGTCAGCGGCGCCTCTTCCCGTGCGATGCTCATGGCTTCCCCTTTCCTGTCATGCCCTTGGACCACCTAAGGTGTCGCATTGTGTTGCAATTCCAACACAATCCTACTTACTTCCGGGCGCCAACCATCGGTGCCTGGAGTTCAATGGCGCGTCCTTCCACAATGGACTGCTCGGCTGCAAGGCCCATCCTGACTGATTGAAGGCCATCCGCCACTGTCACATCCACAGGTCCCTCACCCAGTATGGCCTTCCGGTAACCGAGGTGCTCGTAGTAGGTGGAGCCGTGGTGCGCCCCTGCGGCAAGGACTGCCTCGTCCACTGGAACGTCATGCTTTTCCGGACCCAGCGGCGAGCGCGGACTGAACTCGACGGTTGCTTCAGTTTCGTCGCCTTCGATCCAGTGGTTCGCTGCCACCGGGATGAGGGTCTCGATCTTGGCTGCGTCCCCCACGATCGAGATGCGTTCCTGGAACTTGGACCCCTCGGCGAACATGGACAGTTCGAGCATGGCCCGGCGGCCGCCCTTGAAATCGACGATCACGTAGGCGTTGTCCACCATGTCCGGTGTGCGGCCGTCGTAGGACTCGTCCAGGTGGTTGACGTCGTGCCCGCCACTGGCGTAGACGCGGGTGGGCTCGTCCTGCAGGATCAGGCGCATCAGGTCGAAGAAGTGGCAGCACTTTTCCACCAGGGTGCCGCCGGTGCGCTCGGCGAACCGGTTCCAGGCGTCCACCTTGTGCAGGAACGGGAAGCGGTGTTCGACGATCGAGAGCATGTGGATGTTGCCGAGCTTGCCACCATGCGCGGCCTGGATGATTTCCTGCACCGGCGGCATGTAGCGGTACTCCATGGCAACCCATACTGGGGAGGGGTACGAAGCGGCCAGCGCTTCCAGTTCGTCGGCCTGCTCCGCACTGGTGCACACCGGCTTCTCCACCAGGACCGGCAGGTTGGTGCCGCTGGCGAAGATGTCCTTCAGGATTCCCAAATGCGTATCGTTCGGGCTCGCGATCACGAGGGCGTCCACCAGCCCGGATGCCAGCAGGTCCTGGTGCGAGGAGAACGTCTTCACCTCATAGCCAATTTCGCGAGAGGTCTCCTCGAGGGAGGAGGGCGTGGGATCGGAGACCGCTGTGATGCGGCTTCCTGGGATCAAAGCAAGGTTTCGCACATGTTCGCGGGCCATGTGGCCGGCGCCGATGAGTCCGTAGCGAATGGTCTGGGCTGTTTCCTCAGAGGGCAATGCCATGAGCTGCTCCGTTTCTCTGCGTTGAATGGGGGATCGACGTTGCATCCCAAACATCACTATACAGAATGTGTTGTTTTTCACACATAGCGTGTGTATATTTTTTCAAACCAGCCCAACTACAACGAGGTGGATCGTGCCCCAACCGTCATCCGGAACCCTGCTCTTCGTCGGGTGTGCCACTTTGGACTCCATCGCCCTGGTGCAGGAATACCCCGGTGCCGACAGCCGAACTGTGGCCACAGATTTTGCGACGGCGGGCGGCGGACCGGCCGCCACCGCGGCAGTCGCGGCAGCCCGTGCCGGCGCAAAGGTGGCCTTTGCCGGCGTCGTAGGTGAAGACGAGGAAGGCGACCGGATCATCAGCGGCCTCGAAGCTGAGGGCGTCGACACCTCGGCCGTCATCCGCAACCCCGCGGTGAAGACGGGCGCCAGCGTGATCGTGGTCAGCAGGTCAACCGAAAGCCGGGCGATCGTCACCCGGCCTGTGCCTCCCGTCCGCTTTCCCGCAGGCAGCCGTTTCCATGAGCTGGTGCGCAGTGCCGCCTGGGTCCATGTGGACCACCTGGGCTGGAATGCCGTCGCGGATCTGCAGGGCCTGCGGATCAGCGTGGACGCGGGGAACCCCATCCCTTCCTTCAGCCCGGATGGCGTGGCGCTGTATGTGCCCACGATCGAGCGCCTGCGGGCAGAGTTCGGCGACCACCTGTCCCCGGAGGCCCTGGTGCAAAAAGCGCTCGACGGCGGTGCGTCCGCGGTGGTGGCGACGGCAGGTTCCGAGGGTGCCTGGGGCGTGGAACGGAACGGCGTTCCCTTCCATGTACCCGCAACACCAGCCGAGATCGTCTCGACGCTCGGCGCCGGCGATGTCTACCACGGCGCCATCCTCGCCGCCGTAGCAGCCGGGCTCCCCCTGGCTGACGCCGCCGCCTTCGCAAGCCGCACGGCATCGGCGTCCTGCGCGGGTCTGGACGGACGCTCCATGATTCCCCGCCAGGCCATCACCCCCGTTTTGACCATCAATCCCACTGCCTAGCTGAAAGAAGCAGCCCATGACCACCACCGACCTTTCTCCCCTCCAGCGGCCTTCAGGTGCGTTCGCGATGCTCGCAGTCGATCAGCGCGAAGCCATGCGGAGCATGTTCGCCGAGCACACCGACCAGCCCGTCACCGACGAGGACCTCCGTGACTTCAAGCTCGCGGCGGCCCGGATCCTCACTCCGTATGCATCCGGCGTCCTCATTGACCGCCAGTTCGCACTGGACCAGGCCATTGAAGCGAACGTCGTCGCGCCCGGCTGCGGGCTCATCGCCTCCGCAGACCACTTCGAGTCTGCCCACGGCGAGCTGGTGGGCGAGGTGACCATCGACAAGCTGGTGGATCCCGCCAAGTACGCGGCGCTGGGAGCCAAGGCCCTCAAGCTCCTGGTGCTCTACCGTCCGGACGAACCCGCCGAAGGCCGCGTGGCAATGGTCCGCGAGTTCGTAGAGAGCTGCAAGTCCGCCGGGCTCATCAGCATCATCGAACCCGTCTCCCGTAAGCCCCTGGCCGGCGGCGACTTCGATTGGAATGCCGGCATCCTGGCCGCAGCCAAGGAACTCGGCAGCCTGGGCGCCGACCTTTACAAGGCCGAGGTCCCGTTCAAGGGCCAGGCCCCTGAAGCAGAGGTCCGGGCAGCGTGCGCCGAACTGACCAAAGCCATCGACGGCCCATGGGTGGTCCTTTCGTCCGGAGTCCCGGAGGACGTCTTTCCCGACGCCGTCCGGTGGGCGTGCCTGGAAGGGGCCAGCGGCTTCCTGTCCGGACGGGCCGTTTGGGCGTCCTGCATCGGCTCCACCGACGTAGAAGAGTCCCTGTCCACGGATGCTGTCCGTCGGCTGCAGCGGCTCTGCGCAGTAGTGGACGAGGTGGTGGCGGCACAACGCACCACCGCCTGATCCGCCCCGGCGGCCGTGAAGGCGCCCCATTCCAAACAACGCCCCTTTCCAAACAACGCCCCATTCCAACCAGGCACAGCAACACTCAATGAGGAGAATATTGTGAGTCAGATTTCACGCAGGCAGGCCATGGCCGTTCTCGGCGCCCTGGGTCTCGGTGCCACTGCGGCGGCATGCGCAGGACCCGGCGGTTCCACAGCCCCTGGTGGCGCCACCGGGCCGGTTGCTCCGGCCACCGGTGACATCACTGGCAAGGTGTCCTTCGCCCACTGGCGTGGCGAAGACAAGGCAGTGTTTGACGAGCTCATCAAGCGCTTCGTTGCAAAGAACAGCGGCGCGGAGGTTGTCCAGGACATCTCGACCTCCAACGACTACAACGCCCAGGGTTTGCAGAAGGTCCGGGGCGCGGCCATCGGCGACGCGTTTGCGACCTTCCGGGGTGCACAGTTCAAGAACTTCGGTGAGGCCGGAATCTACACCGAGCTGAAGAACAGCAAGGCCGTTGGCAACTACCAGAAGGGCCTGCTCACAGCCGGGCAGTCCGGCGACAGTCAACTTGGCCTGCCCTACCAAGTGGTGTTCCCTATGCCGATGGCCAACACCGACCTCTTCGACAAAGCCGGCGCCGAGCTGGCACCGAAGGACTGGGACGCCTTCCTGGCCATGTGCGAGAAGCTGGCGTCTTCCGGTGTCACGCCCATCTCGTGGCCCGGCGGCGATGTGGGAAACGGTGGCCAGCTCTTCAACTGCATGATCGCCAACAACGCCCCAGTGGACGACATGTGTGCACAAATCGAGCAGGGCAAGCTCAAGTGCACTGACGACTGGTTCATCAGGATGTTGAACCAGTACAAGGATCTGGCGCCGTTCCTGCAGTCCAACGCCACGGGCACCGCGGTGGAGCCGGCACAGAACCTGTTCTCCCAAGGCAAGGCCGCCATGCTGGCCACGGGTTCCTACCACCTCGCGGCGGTCCGGAACCTGGGCGCGAAGTTCCCGATCGAGTTGGTTTTCCCCAATACTTCAACCGACGGCAACGCCAAGTATGAGGGTGTCTACAACGCCACGTTCATCCTCGGCGTCAACTCGGCCAGCAAGCACCAGGCCGCAGCGGCAGCCTGGATCGATTTCCTGTCCGAACCGGAAAACGCCGGGTACTACGCCAACCAGACAGCCCAGCACGTCTCGGTCAAGGACGTCGACTACACCAACGCGGACCTCAAGCGGCTGAGCCCGTGGCTGGACAAGAAAACGGCGCTGGCCGCCCGCTTCCAGTTCCTGAACCTGGACATCCGCAACGCCGTGGAGGCAAGCGCGACGGCGGTCATCTCCGGTACCAGCCCTGAACAGGCGGCCGAAGCTGCCCAGAAGATTGTGGACGAACGGTTATGAGCACCCACACCGGAATGGCTGCGAAGCGAAAGGCACCGGACAGCAGCGCGGAAACTGCCACGAAGAAGCGCCGGTCCCCTACGCGCGTAAATCCTGCGCTGTACCTTTTCCCGCTCCCCGCCGTCGCGGTCATCGCCTTCTTCCTGGTGATGCCTACCCTTCAGGCGTTCCAGTATGCCGTCACCGACTGGAACGGCTTCTCGGCAGCGTTCAACTACGTGGGCGTGGACAACTTCATCCGGGCGTTCACCAAGGACTCGTTGTTCACCAACGCGCTGACCAACAACCTGAAGTTCGTGTTGCTGGTGGTCATAGCCCAAACCGCATTCTCGCTCCTGCTCGGACTGCTCCTCACCAAGAACTCCCGCGGCAGCATCCTGCTCCGCGCCTTGTTCTTCTTCCCCACCATCCTGTCCTCCGTGTCGGTGGCCTTCATTTGGAAGTTCATCTACGATCCCAACTTCGGCCTGGCCAACTCGGCCCTGGGTGCGGTGGGACTTGAAGGACTCCAGGGGTCCTACCTCGGAGATAACAACCAGGCGCTCTACTGGGTGGCCGTGACCCAGGTCTGGTTCCACGCCGGACAAATGATGGTGGTGTACATCGCCGGGCTGCAGTCCATACCGCGCGAACTCTACGAAGCAGCGGAAATGGACGGTGCCAACAAATGGCAGCAGTTCAAGTCCATCACGTGGCCTTTCGTGGCCCCGGCAACGTCCATTGTGGTGGCCTACACCACTGTGCAGTCGTTCAAGGCTTTCGACCTGATCCTTGGTATCGCAGGCAACCCACCCAAGAGTTCCTTGGACATCCTCTCCACCCGCATCTACAGCACTTTTGCCAACTCGGAGTTCGGCTACGCCGCCGCACAGTCGATCATCTTCATGGCGATGATCGCCCTGGTCACCTGGCTGCAGCGCCGGTTGCTCCGGCTGACCCCGAAGGGGGAATAACAGCATGCTCGCTTCAATCAGCCGCCGCGCCATCCTCGGTATCTACGCGATCATCATCATCATTCCGCTGACCGTTGTTGGTTTCGGAAGCTTCAAATCCACGCAAGAACTGTTCGAGGGTCCGTTCAACCTGCCGCAGTCCCTCTCCCCCGCCAACTACGCCGAGGTGATCGGTGGCCAGGATCTGGGTTCCTCCTTCTGGAACAGCGTCGTCGTCACCGCCATCTCCGTACCAGTCACGCTCTTTATTGCCAGCCTGGCCGGTTACGCCGTGTCGCGGCTCAGGGGCTTCGTGTCCTGGGCCATCTTCGGCTTCCTGGTGCTGGGCATGGCCATTCCCGCCCAAGCCAACATGGTCCCGCTCTACGTACTTTTCGGACGTCTGGGACTGCTGGACAACCTCGCGGGACTGATCGTGGCCAACGTGGTCTCGACACTGCCCATCGCCGTGTTCATTCTTGGCGGCTTCATGCGGACGTTGCCCAAGGAACTCTACGAAGCCTCCTCCATCGACGGAACCGGGCCGTGGAAGACCTACGCCTCGATCGCACTGCCGCTGTCCGCACCATCAATCGCGGCCGCAGCAATCTTCCTTTTCGTCATCCATTGGAACGAACTGCTGTATCCCCTCTTGTTCATCCAATCCCCCGGAAACCGCACGCTGCCCTTGGCCTTGCTGAGCTTCCAGGGCGAATTCCAGACCAACTACCCGCTGCTGTTCGCCGGAGTCATCCTGGCTTCCCTGCCGGTGGTGGTGGCCTACATCTTCCTGCAGCGCTACTTCGTGGCAGGCATCACTGCCGGCGCCAGCAAGGGATAACCACGCCACCCAGCGGAAAGGCACAACGCATGAACCTGAAATCTGCACAACACCTGATCAACGGAACCTGGCATTCGGCCGGAACCTCCAAAGACGTCACGGATCCCGGAAACGGTTCCACGGTAGGCGAAGTTGCCTGGGGCAGCGCGGACCACGCCACCCAAGCCGCCGATGCCGCAGCCGAAGCGTTCGGCAGTTGGTTCCGGACCACCGCCCGAACCCGGGCCGACCTGCTCCACAACGCTGCCGGTCTCTTGGCCGAACGCCGCGACGAACTGGCCCAAACCCTGGCACTGGAAGCCGGCAAACGACTTCCCGAAGCACAGGGAGAAGTGGACTTCTCAGTGGAATACCTCCGGTGGTTCGCGGAGGAAGCCCGGCGAACCACTGGGACAATCAGCCCACCTGAGCTCCGGGGACGCCACCACCTCAGCTCCCGCAAGCCGATCGGCGTCGCCCTGAGCCTCACACCGTGGAACTTCCCGGTGTCCATCCAGGCCCGGAAACTCGCCGCCATGCTCGCCGCGGGCTGTACCGTGGTGGGCCGCGTGTCCGAGAAGGCACCCCTGGCCGCAACCGGGCTGTTCGAGATCCTGCACGACGCAGGGTTCCCCGCCGGCGTCGTGAATCTGGTCCATGGACCATCCCGGGAGATAACCGCGGCCCTGCTCAAGCACCCCGCCGTTCGGGCGGTCAGCTTCACAGGTTCCACCGGTGTCGGCCGGCAGATCATGGCCTCCGCCTCCGAACGGGTGGTGCGGCCGCTGCTGGAACTGGGTGGCAATGCACCCTTCATCGTTTTCGAAGACGCCGATCTCGATGCCGCCGTCGACGGCGCAGTGCTTGGCAGGCTCCGCAACACCGGCCAGTCCTGTGTTGCAGCGAACCGCTTCCTGGTCCAGGACAGCATCGCGGACGAATTCGCCCGGAAGCTGGCCGCGCGGTTTGATGCGATGACGATTGGGCACGGCGTTCCCGACGGCGACACATCGGTACCGGACCTTGGTCCAGTGATCGACGCCGAACGGGTGGCAGCTGTCCAGGCCCTGGTGGACGATGCCCTCAACCGCGGCGCCCAACGGATCACCAAGCGCACCGAGGTTCCTCGCGAAGGATCCTTCATGGCACCCACGCTCCTCGTGGACGTTCCGGACGACGCGCTTCTGGTGAACGAAGAAGTCTTTGGCCCGGCAGCCGGCGTCGTAACTTTCGCTTCGGAAGAGGAAGCGATCCGCAAGGCGAATGCCACGGAAATGGGCCTCGCAGCCTACGTCTGGACCAACAGCCCCAAGCGCGGCTGGGACATTCCCGAGCAGCTGGAAGCCGGCATCGTCGGCGTCAACGATCCCCTTCCGTCGGTGGCCTTCGCACCCATGGGCGGGGCAAAGCAGTCCGGCCTGGGCCGGGAAGGATCCAGCCTGGGCCTCGAGGAATTCGAGGAGGTCCAGTACGTTGCCTGGAAAGCCTAGATGCTAACCACCGGGCTGGTGCTGGGCGCCGTCGTGATGGGCGCCGGGATGCAGCGGGTGACCGGGATGGGATTCGCCCTCGTGGCGGCTCCCTTCCTGGTCCTGCTGCTGGGCCCAGTGGAAGGCGTAGTGCTGGTCAACGTGTGCGGAGCCGTGACGGCCGGGGCCATCATCTTCCGGGTAGTCAGGGATATCGACTGGAAACGGTACCTGGCACTGGCCGCATCAGCCCTCCTGGGGATTGTCCCCGCGGCCATCCTCATCCGGTTCATGCCGCCCCCGGTCCTGGAGATCTCGATCGGCGTCATCCTCGCCGTCGGACTGACAGTCCTGCTGTTCATGAAATCCGCGACGCTGCCCAAACGTCGCCGGTACCTCTTCACCGCCGGAGGGCTCAGCGGTTTCATGAATACCGCGGCAGGGGTGGGCGGACCAGCCGTCAGCATGTACTCCATCGCAACCAGGTGGCAGCACAAATCGTTCGCAGCCACCATGCAGCCCTACTTTTTCACCATCGGCTCCTTGTCGCTGATCTCCAAGGCGGTCACGGCACCGGATTCGTTTCCCGTCCTGCCGGCAGCCATGTGGGTGGCAGTCGCCGTCGCCTGCTTGGTGGGACTCATCCTGGGCGACCTCGCCTCCAAGCGGGTATCGGCGCGCGCCGCGCAGATCCTGCTGATCGTGCTGGCCTACCTCGGTGCGGCCGCAACGATAGTCCGGGGCGTCCTGGACGCCATCGGTTAGACCAATAACTCACTAAGAAAAGGACCACCATGTTTGACGTCTCCCCCAAAGAAGGCACGCTGCGTGTTTCCACCTCCAACGGGGAACCCGTGTCCGTCACGGTTGACCCGAACGGAGTCCGACTTGAGATCAACACCAACTGCCGGTGCAGCGGAGCCCCTGAGCGGCGCGCCGGCTCGTACACGGATACCGACTTCGGCGCTCGCTGAATCATGGATCTTTCTTCGTCATTCAAGGCCTACGACGTCCGGGGCATCGTCGGCGTCTCCTTGACCGGCCAGGTTGCCGAAGCCATCGGTGCCGCCTTCGTCGACGTCCTGGGCCTTGCCGGGAAGACCGTGCTCTGCGGCGGTGACATGCGTCCGTCATCCCCGGAGTTTGTCTCGGCATTCTCGGAAGGCGCGGCTTCCCGGGGCGCGCAGGTGTTTGACCTCGGCCCTATTTCGACCGATGAGCTCTACTTTGCCTGCGGATCCCTCAACGCGGCCGGCGCCATCTTTACGGCCAGCCACAACCCGGCACAGTACAACGGGATCAAAATGGCCAAGGCCGGAGCCGTCCCCGTTTCCTCCGATTCAGGGCTGTTCAACATCCGGGACCTCGCCCAGCGCTACCTCGCTGAAGGAATTCCTGCAGCCGGCTCACGAGGGACCGTGGCTGCACTGGACGTACTTGGCGACTACGCGCGCAAGCTGAGGTCCCTCGTGGATCTTTCCGGCATCCGCCCACTCAAGGTAGTGGTCGACGCCGGAAACGGCATGGCCGGGATGACCGTTCCGGCGGTGCTTGGCAGCCAGCACCTGGAGGCCCAGCCGCTGACGATTGTTCCCCTTTACTTCCAGTTGGACGGCACCTTCCCGAACCATCCCGCCAACCCTTTGGAACCGGAAAACCTCCGCGACCTGCAGGCTGCCGTGGTCGCGCACGGCGCCGACCTTGGGTTGGCGTTCGACGGCGATGCGGACCGCTGCTTCGTCGTCGACGAGATGGGACAACCGGTCACGCCATCCGCCATCACCTCCATGATCGCGGTACGTGAGATCGCCAGGGCACAGGCGGCCGGGGAGGCAGAGCCGGCCGTGATCCACAACTTGATTACGTCCGAGTCGGTTCCGGAGTTCATCCAGGCCGCCGGTGGCCGTTCCGTCCGAACACGGGTTGGCCACTCGTTCATCAAGGCCCGCATGGCCGAAGAGAACGCTGTGTTCGGTGGCGAACATTCCGCCCACTACTACTTCCGCGACTTCTACAACGCGGATACCGGCATGCTCGCCGCAATGCACGTCCTCGCCGCTCTCGGCGAGCAGCCCGGACCACTCTCCAGCTTGGCGCAAAAGTACGAACTGTATTCCTCAAGCGGCGAAATCAACTCGGCTGTGGCGGACGCGGCCAGGTCCATCGCGGACATTCACAGTTCGTATGCAGACATGGACGGCGTCCACCTCAATGATTTGGATGGCCTGACCGTGACGGCGGAATCAGGAGACTGGTGGTTCAACGTCCGCGCATCCAACACGGAAGAACTGCTGCGGCTCAACGTCGAAGCCAAGGACGCCCAGACCATGGGGCGTGTGCGTGACTCCGTGCTGGAGATGATCCGGCGCTAGGGCTGCGCCAGGCGTCCCAACACATACTGGCTGACCACCAGGTCCAGGTGTGCGCCGCCGGCATTCTTGTACACGGTGACCTCATCCCGTCCTCGTTCGAAGGCCGGCCACTGGGTCAGATCGAAGAGGTCACCCTCGATTGAACCCGGATTGATCACACCTTCCTCCAAGGGAATGAGGATGTCCCCAGCAGCCGAGGCCGACTGGTGGTCGTCAACGAAGATCCGCGCTTTGCCCAGAAGTTCGGTGTCGGCTTCCTGCATGTCGGCGCGGAAGCCTCCCACCAGGTCCACATGGGTTCCGGGGCTGACGTGGCGTCCGTGGATGAGGGGCGCGGACGAACTGGTAGCGGAACTGATGATGTCGGCGCGTTTTACGGCCTCATCCAGATCGTCCACGATGGAAACATCAACGCCCCTGCCCTGCAGGTCTGCCTGTGCCCCGTCCAGTTTCTGCGGTGAGCGGTTCCACAGCAGAACCTGACGGATGGACGGCCGGATGTGCAAGTACACATCCGTTAAAGCCCTGGCTACCGGTCCCGCGCCGAGCACCAGGAGCACGCTGCTGTCCTCGCGGCTGAGTCGTCGTGCAGCCAGGGCCGAGTCCGCGGCGGTCTTGCAGGCCGTGATGGGCGGGCCGTCGAGCACGGCGGCGATGGCCTTGGTGGTCGGGTCGATCACCACGAAGGCTGCATGCTCGCTGGGCAGCGGCGGTGTGGCGTTGGCATTTGCCGGATGGATGGAAACCAGCTTGAATCCCGCGCCAGTGCCGGGCAGGATCACGCCGCGGCTGAACAGTCCGTCATCGGCGTCGCCGAGGAAATAGCTGCCCCCGAGCGGTCGAGGGCCGAGGTGGGCCTGGTTCAGGGCCCCGAGTACCCCTTCCCAGTCCAGTACTTCTTGAATCTGTTCGGCTGAAATTATGTGCATTAGAGTTCTGTGGCTGCGCCGGGTTCTCCGACGGAGGGGTCGATTCCGTACTTTTCGAGGATCTTCTTGATGGTGCCGTTTTCGCGGAGCTTCTCGATATCCGCGTCCAGCGCCTTGCCCAAGGCTTCGTTCTCGAGGCTCGACGGGAGCATGACCTGGCCTACCGCTGAGAACTCCGGCACGTTGGCGTTTGGCTTCACCGGGATCACCGTGGCGCCCTCGATGGGTGCCTTCTGGAAGCGTCCCTTGGCGGACGTTTCGGATGCAAGGAGCGCGTCGATGCGGCCTGCTTTGAGGTCGCCGTAGATGGATTCGTCGTCCTGGTAGATCTTGAAGTTGTCGCCGAGCCACTTCTGCAGGCTGTCGTTATAGAGGTTGCCTGCAACCGATCCGATCTTCTTGCCTTCGAGTTGATCGCTCGTGATGCCCTTCGTGGAGATCACCGCCTCGTTGTTCAGCCAAAGGGGCGTGCTCATGTAAACGATCTTTTCGCGGACTTTGGTGCGGAGCCAGTTGCCGGAACCAAGGTCAACGCGCTTGGACTGCACAGAAGGAATGACGGCGCCGGCTCCGCCCGAGGTGCTGACAGTTACCTTGAGGCACTCCATGGCGGCGATTTCGTTGATCAGATCGCCTTCCATGCCGGTAACCTTGTCGCCGTCGAGAATCGTGGCAGGTGCGTAATCGTAGCTGGCGACTGTGAGTTCACCGCTGGTGACCGTTGTGAGGTCCTTGTGCGCCGGGGTGCAGTCTCTTGAGCCGCTGGCGGCGTCGTTGCCACCACATGCGCTGAGTGAGAGGGCGAGGAGGCCGCCGACAGTGCCGGCGGCGAGTGCTCGCACCACGGTGCGGGTTTTTTGGGACATGGTTGTTCCTTTACATTGATCCCCGTCGTGATGCCGGAGACTGGTTTTCAGATTGGCGATGCGAAAGCCTTGGAAGTTCCGGGTGCGGTCAGCGGATAACGGCCAGGGGTTTGCCCAGAACGTCCATATTCGGTGTGACTCCCAAGCCTGGCGCGGAGGAGGCGACCATGTAGCCGTCTTCGATGACGGGTCCGCCTTCGGCGATCGCCAGGCTGTGGTATTCGTGGAAGGCGGATGACTGGAAGTGGAATCCCTGGGGCGTGGAGTGGGCCAGGTGGGCGATCGCGGCGGTGGCGATTTCGCCGCCCCATGTGTCTTCGATGGTCATGGTGATTCCGAGGCTGGCGCAGAGGTCGCGGAACTGGCGGGCCTTGGTGATGCCGCCAACCCGGCTGATCTTCAGGTTGATGGCGTCCATGGCACTGTCCTGGTAACCGCGGATCAGTACCCGCAGGTCATCGACGCATTCGTCAAGGATGAACGCGTGGTCGCTGTGCCTGCGAACTGCCAGGCACTCTTCGTACGTGAGGCAAGGTTGCTCGATGTAGATGTCGACGTTGCGGACGGCTTTGACCACCCGGATCGCTTCGTGCTGCTTCCAGCCGGTGTTGGCGTCAGCTGCGAGGACATTGCCCGCAGCCAGCTTCTCTGACACTGCGAAGATACGGTCAATATCGTCGCTGGCATCGGCGCCCACCTTCATCTGGAACTGGCGGAATCCCTGGTCCTGGTAGTCGGCCAGTTTGTTCGCCATGGCAGCGGGATCCTGCCTGCTGATCACTTTGAACAGGGTGACCTTTTCCTGGAGCATGCCGCCCAGCAGGTTGTAAACGGGCTGTTCGGTTGCTTTACCCAGCAAATCCCAACAGGCCATGTCGATGGCGGACTTGACGTAGGGATGCCCCTTGAGAAGGTCGTCCATGCGCTGATTGATCCAGCCGATCTGCAGGGGATCCTCGCCGATGAGCCCATGGGCCAGCTGCGCCAGGCCGGTCCTTGCTCCTTCTGCGTAGGCCGGAAGATAGGACGGCCCCAAGGGACAAATTTCGCCGACGCCGGTCAGGCCACTGTCGGTCTCGATGATCAGCACCGTACTGTCGAACGCCGCAAAGCTCTGCGTGGACCAGCTATAGGAACCTTCCTTGAGCGGGAGGTCGACCTGGTGGATAGCGATGCTGGTGATCTTCATGAAAGCAAACTCCTGGATAGAAAAAACGCGTCCCGACGCTGTTTACGAGAACCACTGTATTGATGATCTGCGGGCCGGAATTGTAGATTTGAGACCGGTAATAGTAGATATCGGCAGGAACTGGAGATGGCGTCGATGGAGGCACTCGTAGACCACCCGGGCTTGACCAAGCCGACCCTTCAAGTCGACACACCGTTGCGGATAGGCATCGCCCCGACACCGGACTTCACCCTGTTGTCCCTGTCCTGCTTTGTCGAGTTCCTGCGCCTATCAGCCGATGAACGGGACTACAGCCGGCAGCTCTACTGCGCCTGGGACCTGCTGTCCCACGACGAGCAACCGATTCTCTCCAGTTGCGGATTCCCTGTGACGCCGACGCGGCTTTTCGGCGATCCCCGCGACTACGACTACGTCGTGGTCCACGGTGGCATCCAGCACGGCACAACACCCGTTCCGCAGGCCCTGCTTGATTTCGTCGAAGCGGCCATCGCTGCCGGTGTTCCGGTCATTGGCCTGTGCACCGGCCAATTCGTCCTGGCCCGCCTTGGCCTGCTCGATGGACTCCGTTGCGCCGTCCACTTTTCCATGGTGGAGGCATTGCAGCAGGCGCGGCCCCAAGTCATCCCGGTCACCGACCAGCCGGTAGTACGCGACGGCGGTTTCATCACCTGCCCGGGCGGCCTGGCCTCCATCAACCTGGCCATGCAGCTCGTCACAGAGCACTGCGGCAGCGTCCGTTCCAACAAGACCCTGCACTATTTGATGGCAGACCGAGGCTTCGACGAAATGCAGGTCCTGAAAGAGGATCGCGATATCGGCCTCAAATGCCCGGACGAACGGGTGGTCAACGCCGTCGGGCTGATGCGCCAGCGCTTGTACGAAACCGGCAACGTGGCAGGCATCGCCAAAGCGGTCGGCGTCACGGAACGCGAGCTGACACGGCTGTTCAAACAGCACCTGCGAACCCCGCCCGCCCAGTACTGGAGGCAGATTCGCATCAAAGCGGCACACTGGATGCTCCTCAACAGCAGCCGCTCAGTCACCCAGATAGCACATGAGTGCGGCTTCACCGACAGCTCACACCTCATCCACTGGTTCAAACGCGCCTACCAGATGACCCCCTCGCAAATGCGCGGCGTCCGCAACCAGATCGGCGTCCACTAGGGGTGTCATCCCAGCCTGGGAAGTGTCAGCGCTCCGGGTTCAGCGTCTTCGAGAAAATGACCGCACCGTTGGCGTTCCGCAGGCTCACGTTGAAGGTGTTGTCGGAACCCAGTTCGACGTGCCCGAAGTATTGGTTCTCGCCGTCGCGGGGTGACTCACCCGGGAAACGCCCGGCCTTGGAGAACACTACTTCCGGCCCGAACGTCCCATCCATATCGTTCGGCCCGAAGGAACCCGCGTTGATGGGCCCGGCGACGAACTCCCAGAACGGATCGAAGTCCGTGAAGGACGCGCGTTCCGGAGAGTAGTGGTGTGCTGCGCAATAGTGCACGTCCGCCGTCAGCCACACCGTGTTTTTGATGCCGTACTTCTTGAACGCGCTCAACACCCCAGCGATCTCCAGCTCGCGGCCAAGCGGCGCACCGTTGTCCCGGTTGGACAGGCTCTCCTGGTTCACGGCACCGTCCGGGACAACGATTCCTAGGGGAAGGTCGGCGGCGATCACCTTCCAGGTCGCCTTCGACTGCCGGACTTCCTTGATCAGCCAGTCCACCTGCTCCTGGCCCAGGATGTTGGTGGAGTAGGGCTCCTTGCCGTCAGTGTTCGGCGACTTGAACGTCCGCATGTCCAGGCAGAAGATGTCCAACTGCGGGCCGCGCGAAATCTTCCGGTAGATGCGCGCGGGCTGGTACTGGCCGGCGTCGTATGTTCCCGGGCGCCAGAGTGCAGCCGAGTCCGCGATCGGCATGTTCTCCTGCCACGCCTGCCGGCCGCGCGCAGCGAGGACGTTCACGTTGCGTTCGGTATAGCGGGGGTCGTCCAGGATTTCGCCGGGGTACCAGTTGTTGGTGGTCTCGTGGTCGTCCCACTGGGCGATCACTGGCACATCAGCGAACAGTGCACGCATGTTCGTGTCCAGGGAGTTGTAGCGGTGGCGGCCGCGGTATTCCTTCAGGGTCTCGGCCACTTTGGAGACTTCTTCAGTAACCATGTTCCGCCACACCTGGCCGTCCTTCTCGGTGACGGTATCGGCGATGGGGCCGTCGGCGTAGATGGTGTCGCCGGAGTGGATGAAGAAGTCAGGGCGGGTCTGGTGCATGGCTTGGTAGCCGCGCATGCCGCCGATGTCCGGGTTGATGCCCCAGCCCTGCCCGGCGGTATCGCCGGTCCAGACGAAGGACTGCGAGTACGACGCCGGCCTGCCGCCACCGCGCGCGTCTTGCGTGCCGCCGTCGTTGGCTTTGTTCGTGCCCGGCGCCGTGCGGAAGGTGCCCTGAAGTGCCTCCCCCGGGCCGCTCTCGTCCTCGAAGTTCAGCTCCAGCTTGAAGCGGGTTCCGGCGGGAAGTCCCTTGGCGTGGATCTTCGCGGTGAAGTCGCTGGCTTCAGTGGCCAAGGGGCCACGGATGGTTCGGCTGAAGCCGTAGCGGCCGCGAAGGATTTCTCCTGCGTCGTCGATGGCCCGGAGGGTGGCGGTGAGGCGACCCGGCCCGGAGGCGCGGGACCACAGGACGGCGGAATCGGTGGTGACATCGCCGGTGGCGATCCCCGTGGGGAGGGTGAGTCGCTTGCGGACCAAGGGGACGGCCTTCGGGGCGGCATTCGCTGGGGTTCCGGCAGTGACGAGTCCGGCGAGGGTGAGGCCAGCGAGCGAGGACTTGACGAGGGTGCGGCGTGAAAGGTCAGTCATGCCGTCCACCCTTTCGAGCCGTTGTGAACAGCGGGTGAGGGTGGGGTGAAGGTTTTGTTGGGCGGTTGCTCGACGCAGCCTGAACGCACTGCTCGCGCTGCCGGCGCGGTCAGGCCAGCGGATCTAGGCCGAACCAGGCGAACGACGACGGACTGCCGCCTGCGCGCCCAACGCCAGCGCCGCCGTCGTCGGCTTCTGCTCAAAGCGACTGCTCGATCAGCGCCAGCTGGGTGCCGTCTGGATCCACCAGGTAGCCTGCGCGAAGGCCCCACGGCTGCATCCTTACGGAGTGCAGCCTGGGCATACCAGTGGCCCTCACCGGCACACCTGAACGCTGTATGGCGTCGTAGAGCTCATCGACGTCGGCAACCCGAACGGAGCACATGAAGTTGCTGCTGAACGGGTCAAGTTCCGGGGCGGGAAAGAACTCCAACTGCACGCCGCCCCGCGTCAGGATCAGCCAGCCCTCATCGCGGAAAACCCGTTCGAAGCCGAACCCACCGTAGAAGGTTTCGGTCACGTCGAAGTCCGCGGACGGAAGGTTCGGTACGGCACGGTCAGGCAGGGGTGTCGGGACCATGGACCTATCTTGGCATGAGGGTCACCGCTTGCGAGCCGGTGTCGCTGAGAGCAGGCCTGCCGTCGCTGCGCTGGTTGAGGACAGGTCGTTGGCCGTCTCAATGATCAGGTCCTGCATGGCCTGGGCGGCGCGGGTGAGCGGTACGTCGTTTCGGTGCGCCAGGCTGATGGAACGAGTGAAGCGCGGGGCCGTGAGCCGCACCGAGTGCAGGCCCGGCCTGTCCACCATCACCATGGCCGGGACCACGGCCACACCCAGTCCGCGTTCCACGCAGCGCAGTACCGCGTCCATCTCGGCGCCCTCAAGGACAATCCTGGGAGTCAGGCCCGCAGCGCGGAAGGCCTGTGTGGTGGTTGCCCGCAGTTCATAGTTTTCCTGGAAGGTGATCTGCGGCAGTTCGGCCAATTCGGTGAGCGTGAGTGTTTCGAACCCCTCCAGGAAATCGCTCCTGGCCGAAGAGATGACCACCAGTTCCTCACTCAGGATCGGAAGCATTCCCAGGCTGGGCGCCGGGGATGGCGAGTCCTCCGACGTGGTGACGAGGGCAAGGTCAAGCGCACCATTGGCCAGCTCCTCCAGCAGGCCCAGCGAGCCACCCTCGGACAGGTGCAACTCGATGCCCGGATAGGCGGAATGGAAGGAGGTCAGGACTTCGGCAACCAGGCTGATGCACAACGTCGGGGTACCACCGATGCGCACCCTCCCGCGCCTGAGCCCGGCCAACTCCTGCATTTCAAATCGAACGGTGTCGGCATCTGCCAGCATCCGGGTGGCCAAGGGCAAGAGCGCTTCCCCCGCCGCGGTCAAGGTGACGTTGCCCCTGACACGATGGAAAAGGGCCGCTCCGAGGTCGGACTCAAGGGTGGAGATTTGCCGGCTCAGTGATGGCTGGGCCAGATGCAGATGCGCGGCGGCCCGGGTGAAGTGCCCCATCTGGTGTACCGTCACGAAGCTCCGGAGCTGTTCAAGATTCACCTCCATAGCCTATATGCATCAAGTTGAGCCAAACAATGCATTGGACTGATCATCGAGTGGGTTTTTAGCATGAATTTATGAACACTTCACCCACTGAAAAGCAGATCTCCACCACCGTCCTGGTTATTGGAACGGGCGGATCAGGCCTCCGCGCTTCCATTGAACTGGCCGAAATGGGCGTCGACGTGCTGGCCGTCGGCAAGCGCCAGCGCACCGACGCGCACACGTCCCTTGCCGCCGGCGGCATCAACGCAGCGCTCGGCACCATGGATGAAGACGACAGCTGGCAGCAACACGCAGCAGACACCATCAAGGAAAGCTACTACCTCGCCAACCCCCACACGGTAGAGATCGTTGCCCGAGGAGCCGCCCAAGGCATCGAGGACCTGGAACGCTACGGAATGGCCTTCGCCCGCGAAGGCGACGGACGCATTTCCCAACGCTTCTTCGGCGCCCACACCTTCCGACGCACGGCCTTCGCCGGGGACTACACCGGGCTGGAGATCCAACGCAGCTTGGTTGCCCGGGCCCAGCAACTGGAGATCCCCATTCTGGACGAGGTTTACATCACCCGCCTGCTTGTGAAAGACAACCAAGTCTTCGGCGCCTACGGCTTCGACCTCAACAGCGGCACCCGCTACCTCATCCACGCCGACGCGGTGGTCCTGGCCGCCGGAGGTCACAACCGCATCTGGCGCCGCACCTCATCTCGACGCGATGAAAACACGGGAGACTCGTTCCGCCTGGCCGTCGATGCGGGAGCAAGGTTGCGCGACGCGGAACTCGTGCAGTTCCACCCCTCCGGCATCATCGAACCCGAAAACGCCGCGGGCACCCTGATCTCCGAAGCTGCCCGCGGCGAAGGAGGGATCCTGCGCAATAACCTGGGCGAACGCTTCATGGAACGCTACGACCCGGAACGCATGGAGCTGTCCACCCGCGACCGGGTGGCCCTGGCCGCCTACACCGAAATCAAGGAAGGCCGCGGCACCCCCAACGGCGGAGTCTGGCTCGACGTCTCCCACCTCCCCCGCGAAACCATCATGGACCGCCTGCCGCGGGTCTACCAGACCATGCTGGAAGTCCAGATGCTCGACATCACGACGACTCCGATCGAGATTGCGCCGACCGCCCACTACTCGATGGGCGGTGTCTGGGTTCGCCCGGAGGACCACAGCACGGACGTGGCCGGCCTGTACGCCATCGGGGAAGCATCAAGCGGGCTCCACGGCGCGAACCGGCTCGGCGGCAATTCCCTCATCGAACTGCTCGTTTTCGGCCGGATCGTCGCACAAGCAGCCGCCGGCTACTCTGCGTCCCTGACGTCCCAGCCCCGCTCGGCCGAAGCCCTGGCCCAAGCCCGGGCGGAGATCGACGATCTGCTCGCCGCCGATGGCACCGAGAACGTGCGGGCACTGCAGCGGGCCATCCGCAACATGATGACCGAACACGCCGGCGTCGTCCGGGACGAAGACGGACTGATGACCGGCCTCGCGAAACTCAACGCCATCGAAGAACGCATGCAAAACATCGGCGTCCACCCGGACCTCGCCGGTTACCAGGACCTGGCCCACGCCTTCGATCTGAAAGCCTCGGCGTTGGCCGCACGCGCAACCCTGGAATCCGCCGTCGAACGCCGCGAAACCCGAGGCTGCCACAACCGCAGCGACTACCCCGGGATGGATGCGCAACTGCAGGTCAACCTCGTCTGGTCACCTACCTTGGGCGTGGTCCGCGAAGAGATACCGGCCATCCCTGACGAGATCTCTGCCTTGATGAAGGAAGTCTCGACCGTGGGCAAGCTTGTGGAGTAAGCCTTAAGGACCGTCAGCGGTCAGGCACCGGTTTTCGCGATTTGGAAATTTAGCGCGGCGTGTCCACGAGATACCCATACCTCATAGTGCTCGCATCGTTCGTAAAGCCTGCGGTAGCCGATGTTGTCCCGGACCCAGATGATGGAGCCGTCTTCCGCGACCCCGTCAATGATTCCCCGGACAACGTTCTTTCCTTCGCGGACTATTTCGGCGTCGGATCCGTCCAAAGAGGTCCAGTCATTGATGAGCAAGCCGGTGCTTTGCGTGGTGACTACCATTGCTGGCGTCCTTTCGGTTCTCCGCGAGGTTGGAACGGGTTCAGGGTTGCGGTTGAGCGGGGCGGTTCCCGTGTGGGCCCGGAACTCGTTGCCTGATCAGGCCATGACCGTCAGCTTTGATGCGAAGGGTAAGGATTGTGCCCGTGCCGCCTCGACGGTGTGGAGCAGCAGCAACGCCGTCGTGACGGATCCGACGCCGCCGGGTACCGGCGTCAAGGCCGCCGCTACGCCGGTGACGCTCGCCTCGTCGACGTCCCCCACCAGGGTGCCGTCGGGCAGGACGTTGGTGCCGACGTCGATCACTACGGTCTTTTCGGTGACGTGCGCGCCCGTCAGGAGGCCGGTGCGGCCCGCGGCGACAACCACGACGTCGGCCGGCCGGGTGTACGTCTCCAGGGGACCTGACTTGGAATGGCAGACAGTAACGGTTGCGTCCCGTTCCAGCAGCAGCAGGGCCAACGGCTTGCCCACCACAGCGGAACGCCCGACGACGGTCACGTTGCGGCCCGCTACCGGCACCTCAAAGTGCTCAAGAAGCTCCACCACCGCGCGGGCCGTGGCCGGAGCGAAAGCCGGCCGCCCCACAGCCAGGCGGCCCAGGCTCAGGGGATTGGCGCCGTCGATGTCCTTTTCCGGAGCGATCAGCCCCACCAGGCTGTCAGCCGCAACGCCGGTTGGCAGGGGCGTCTGCAGGATGATGCCGTGCACCGAGGGTTCGGAGCTGAGGTCCTTCAGGACGCTCGCGAGGACCTGTTCCGTCGCATCGGGTCCAAGGTCCACGATCCGGCAATCGATGCCTGCCCTGTCCGCCGCCCGTTCGATGGAACGCACGTACCAGTGGGTGGACTCGTCGTCGGTGGCCACCACCACGGCAAGGGTGGCGTGGATGCCTTCGTGTTGGGCCAGCCGGGCCTGGTCCTGGGCACGCTGCTGGACGAGGGAGGCCAGGCGCTTGCCGGAGAGGGTGGCGGTGTTCATACGAGGATCCTTTCGCGGAGGTGCCAGCGTTGGAAAGTGCGGCGCCGCTGTGTGCGGCACCGCACTTCTGGGTTCAGTTTGTCAGTGCGCGGCTTTGACCGATTGGGACTGGCCTTCTTCCCCGGCGTCGGCGAAACCATGGAGGGCCGCGGAGTGCTCGGCCAGAACTCCAGTGCGGTGGCGGATCCTCAGCCTGTAGAGCATGAGACCGGCCATGATGACGAATCCGACGAAGAGGACGCCGCCCCATTGCAGGTACCACTCGAACGGCGGTACGGAGTTGTAGATTTCCTGTCGTGGCCAGATGAGGTTGATCGTCATGGCCGCTCCCCAGAGAACCGCGATGAGGTTGACGATGAAGCCCCACTTGCCGAGTTTGAAACCTGTTTCGGCGCCGTCTTGGATCGGCCATTTCTTCAGGAACCGGTTGCGGAGCATGGGCGTGGTAACCAGCAGGTAGGCCATGTAGATCAGGACGATACCGATGCTGGAGAGGATCGTGAAGATCGCCGGCTGGGAGATGTTGACGATCAGCGGGATGATGGCTAGCACACCGGTCGTGATGGACGCGACCGTCGGGGTTTTCCGGACCGGATGGACCCTGGAGAGCTGCTTGCTGAAGGGCAGGTTGTTGTCCCGGGCCATGGCGAACATCATGCGGATCGCTGCCGCCTGGATGGCCAGGGTGCACACGATGATCGCCACGACGATGCAGATCAGGAAGGCCTTGCCGAAGGGTCCGCCGAGCACGGAAAGGATGATGTACTGCAGGCCGCCGTCTGCCTCACCGAGCTTCGGGTCTGAGAGGTCCGGTGCGGCGAGGATGCCGAGGAAGAGCAGAGCCCCGCCGAGGACGAAGGACGCGGTGACGGCCCTGATGATGGCTTTGGGCGCGGTGCGCTTGGGGTCCTTGGTTTCTTCACCGAGTGAGCTTGCGGTGTCGAAGCCGTACATGACGTAGCCGGAGGCCATTGAGGCGATCAGGAAGGCCCCGAAGAAGCCGAGAGGTTGGCCTTCGCCGAAGCTTTGGACATCGAAGAGAACCTCGGGTCCGTTGATGATGTGGAAAGCAAGGGCTGCGACGAGGAGCACGGCCGCGATGAGTTCGACGAAAACTCCGGTGCTGTTGATGCGTGCGGTCAGCTTCACGCCGAAGGCATTCACCAAAGTGGTGAAGGTGATCAGCAGTGAGGCCAGCAGCACGCCGTTGACGGCGAAGTCGAACGGTCCGGTGCCATCGCCGATGATCTGGAAACCGGACCAGATCTGCGGGAGGGTGATCTGCAGGGCCAGGGCAACTGCGCCAACGGTGACGATGGAGGAGATCAGCAGCAGCCAGCCGGCCATCCACGAGGATGTGGCCGAGGACAGGCGCTTGGCCCAGTTGTACACGGACCCGGCGACCGGGTACCGGCCGGCCAGTTCCGCGAAGCACAGGGCGACCATGAGCTGCCCGACGAAGACCATCGGCCAGGACCAGGCGTAGGCCGGGCCGGCGGTGCCGAAGCCGAAGTAGAAGAGCTGGAAGACACCCGTGAGGATGGAGATATAGCTGACGCCTGCGGCGAAGCTGGCGAACTTACCGATGCTGCGGTCAAGGGTTTGGGTGTACCCGAATTCGTCGAGTCCACTCGTGTCTTGGTGTTTGGACATGTGAGTTTTCCTTGACCGGTTAGCCGACGAGGGCGCGGGTGTGGTCGTTGAGGAAGACACCGTTGGGGTCGAATTCCTTGCGGACCTGGACGAAGGTGTCGTATTCGGGGAAGACCCGCTGCATGCGTTCGCGCGTCATGAAGTGGATCTTGCCCCAGTGCGGGCGGGCATCGAAGTCCTCCAGAAGGGCATCAAGATCGCGCAGGTACGGCCAGTAGTTGGTGCCCGGTGCGCCGGAAACCGACAGCACGGTGGTGTCGCGCTTGTAGAACGGGGAGATGTAGCCCTCGTCGCCCTTCACCCAGCGGACTTCCAGCGGGTACTTCTGGTCCTTGTGCGTGGTGTGGAGCAGGTTCTGGACGGCCTTGACCGCTTCGAGGCCCTGCTCGGCCGGGACGTAATACTCCAACTCGTGGAACGGGATCATGTAGCCGCCGGCGTAGATGTTGTACGCGCGGTCCTTACGGGCGCCCTCGACGTAGGAGAGTTCGTGGGGTTCGTTGAGGGTCGCGGCCCGGTACTTCTTGGTGTAGGTGCGGTTGATCATGGATTCACCCGCGGGGGTGGGCAGTTCGTACATCTCTGCCGAGCCGTTGTCCTGGCACCAGATGAAGGAGTAGTGGCGGTTGTTGCGGATGTTCTCTTCCCAGCCACGCTCCACTTCATCCCACATCGGGTAGGTGATCTCTTCTTCGATGTGGTAGGCCGGGGAAGCCTGCAGTTCGACCTCGACCATGATGCCCAAGGTGCCCAGGGCGACCTGCGCTGCCTTAAGCTCGCGGAGCTGGTCTTCGCCGACTTCGATGATTTCGCCGTGGCCGTTGACGATCTTGGCCCAGCGCAGGGCCGAGGAGAAGCTTCCGAGCTCGATGCCGGAGCCGTGCGTTCCGGTAGCGATTGCGCCGGCGATGGCCTGCTTGTCGATGTCGCCCTGATTGGTCAGGGACAAGCCCTTGTCCCACATCGGGGCACCGACATCGCTGATGCGGCTTCCACCGTACATACGAACCCGGCTGGTGCTGGTGTCCGTTCCGGTCAGGCCGGCGAGGAGCCGGAGGTCCATCAGAATGCCGCCGGTCTGGACGAGCGGGGTGAAGGAGTGTCCGGCGCCGACGGCGCGCACGGGCAGACCTTCCTTGATGGCGAAGCGGACCGTGTCGAGGACTTCCTGCTCAGTCTTCGGGCGGACGGTGAAGGCCGGGGTGCAGGACTGGTTGCCGCCCCAGTTGGTCCAAGGGGTTTCCGTGTCGTGGGTGATAGGGGGAAGGGGGTAGAGCTGCTGAGGCATGTGAATGCTTTCCTTCAGTTGGTCCGGGGCGGCGGCTTTGCCGCCCGGGAATTTTTGTTGCGGTGTCACCTGGGAGCTTTGGTGGTGCCCGTGATGGTTGGGGGGGTGTCCTTAGCGGGCGTGGTTGATCATCACGTGCTTGGTACGGGAGAAGTCCTCCAGGGCGTAGATGGACAGGTCACGGCCGTAGCCGGAGCCTTTGAATCCGCCCCAGGGCACTTCGTTGGCAAGGACCAGGTGGGAGTTGACCCAGACTGTGCCAAAGTGCAGCTTGCGGGGAACGTCGATGCTGCGGGCAGCGTCGCGGGTCCAGACCGAGGCGGCGAGGCCGTAGGGGGTTTCGTTGGACCGTTCGATGGCTTCGTCCTCGTCGGAGAAGGTTTCGATGGTGACCACGGGGCCGAAGATTTCGTTCTGGCTTGCCTCGGCCCCGGCGGGGACGTTGGTCAGGACTGTGGGGGCGATGAAGAAGCCCGGGCCATCCAGCGGGGCACCGCCGATGGCTGCGGTGAGGCCGTCCCTCTTCGCCCGTTCCAGGAAACCTGCGACGCGGTTGAAGTGGGCTTCGGAGACCAGCGGGCCAATCTCGACGTCGCCGCCGGCGGTCGGGTCGCCAACGACGAAGGAGCGGACTTGCTCGACCAGCAGGCCGGTGAATTCTTCGGCGACGGATTCGTGGACCAGAACCCGGCACGCGGCACCGCATTCCTGGCCGGAGTTGTAGAACGCTGCCGTGCGCAGGGACTCGGCGACCGCGGCCAAGTCGGCGTCGGCAAAGACCACTACGGGTGCCTTGCCGCCAAGTTCCAGGTGCACCCGCTTGACAGTGTCACCGGCTGCTGCGGCGACGGCCTTGCCGCTGGTGACGCTTCCGGTCAGGGCAACCAGATCAATGTCAGGGTGGGTTGCCAACCGCTCCCCCACGCCCGGGCCCAGGCCGGTGACGATGTTGAAGACACCGGCAGGCAGGACGTCGGCGATGATCTCGGCGAGCTTCAGGGTGGTCAGTGGTGTCTGCTCGGAGGGCTTGAGGACCAGGCTGTTGCCGGCAGCCAGGACCGGGGCGATCTTCCAGGCTGCCATCAGCAGCGGGTAGTTCCACGGGGTGATGACGCCCACGACACCCGCGGGCTCACGGAGAATCACGGAGGTGTGGTCCGCGGCGTAATCGCCCGCGGCCAGCGAGGTCAGTGCGCGTCCGGCGCCGGCCATGAACCGGAACGTGTCCACGGAACCCGCAACGTCGTCCTGGGACGTTGCCAGTGGCTTGCCCGTGTTCAGGGACTCCAGCCGGGCCAGCAAGTCACCGTGCTCTTCCATCCTCTCGGCGACGCTGAGCAGCACTGCGGAGCGTTCGGCGGGCGTCAGCTCACCCCATGGGCCCTGTGCACGCCGTGCGGCGGTCACGGCCACGTCAACGTCCCCGGCAGTTCCTTCGGGCACGTCGCAGATCAGACGCCCGTTGGCTGGGTTGACCACCGGTGTCCGGGCACCGGATTCCCCATCGACGAAAGCACCGTCGATGAAATGCTGCAGCGGCGGGAACTCGTCACTGGCGACGAGTTCGGCGTCACTGCCGCGGCGTACGGCTGTGGTGGTGAGCGTGGCGTTCATAGTTTTCAGACTCCGTTGCAGAACAGCTAATGGTTTTGACCACGACCCCTTGTGGGGACTGTCACACTTAAAAGATAATAAAGTACATCTTAAATTCAATAGCTAGAGGCGAACTTTTTTGAAAAACTTTTGGACAAGCCCGCTGACCTGCGGAAACACTAGATGGCGGGCGCCGACGGCGGCAGAGCCCGGTGAAGGTTGGAGGTGGGCACGACGCCAGGCGGACACGCCAAGGTCCACAGAGAGACCCGGCAGCCCGCTGGCAGCCCTGGTTTCGTCAGGAAAAGTTAGGGGGTGTGGAGGCTACTGTTGCTGGTCCATGACCAGCAGGGTCCACGGAAGAACGTCGTACTTCTGGGGCGCTACGAGCACGGTTTCCGTTGCTTCATCGACGGCGGCCCGGGTGCCGATCACCAGGCGTGGTGAATTCGAGGCGATGATGCGTCCGTTTCGGCCCACAAGGGCCAAGGGAGGCTCAGGGGCCCGGACGGCACGCAAAAAGATTCCTTCCAGCGTGGACAACGACAGGTCGCACCCCAGCACGTGGGTTCCATGGCTGGTCAGGGCCGGCACGGTCAAGGTGACGGTATTGACGTCGATTCCTCCCATGTCGATGTACGGGCCTACGGCGATTGGATGCCCTGCTGCGGCCGGGACTTTGAACCAGTCTCTGGTGGCGTAGTCGTAGTAGCGGATGGATCCGGGGTTCAGGTCGTGGCCGATGAATTTCGGCTGGCCGTTGGGCTGCATACGCCACCACTCCAACCAGTACTCGGCGTCCCCCAGGGAACCAGGAGCATACGCGATCCCACCCCCCTCTATGAGAGGGCTGTTCCTGACCAGCAGTTCTTCGAAGAGCGGCTGAAGGAAAGAGAACTGGGTACTTTCAAGAGCATCCGGCATGTCCGCGGCAGTGGCGACCAGTTCCGCTTCGAGAACCTGAAGTTCGCTGAAGACCCTGTCGATACTGGTGGCGACTGCCAGCGCGGTGCGCTGCAGGATCTCGTTCAAAGAGTCGGCGGTCATGCATCCTCCTCGGACACCATGAGCATCTGAAGGTGCTGTTTGATGATGCGTTCCATCTCGCTGTTGCTGTGCAGTTCCGCGGCCGCAGCTGCCGCCACCGGGTCATGCTCGGCAATGCAACGGAGAATGCCCGCGTGTTCACGTGTTGCCTCTGCCACCGCCGAATCAGCGTCCTGCTCGATCCACAAGAAGTTCGACAACTCGGCCTGTATCTGAAGCATCGCCGCAGTCAGGCGGCTTGACTGTGCCGCAACTCCGAGAGTCACGTGGAAGCGCGTGTCAGCCCGGCGCCGCTCCTGAGCAGTAGTGCTCTGATCGAACCGGGCCGCGAGCCCGGCCAAATATTCAATGTCCTGCTCATCAGCCCGCTGGGCTGCGAGTTTCGCCGAGGCAGCAGCTACGGCGCCGCAGTGATCCCACATGTCCCGCAGATCCTCGGTGCTGGTCTGGCGCAGCCTCTGGCGAATCTCTTCGGCCGTCGGTTCCTTGGGCTTTTGGACAACACTGCCACCCGAGCGGCCCCTGCTGGTGGTGATCACACCCTTCACACGCAAGGTGTTCAACGCCTGCCTGAGAGTGATCGAGGAAATGCCAAGTTCCGCGGAAAAGACAGACTCCCGCGGCAACCTCTCCCCCTCGCCCAAGATGCCCATAGCGATGGCTGTCTCCAGCATGTACGTGACCTGTTCCGTGCGGCCAAGCCCGTCAGGCTCACTGCCTCGAAGGAGCAGCAACAGCCTGATTGCTGAAGGCGATACCGTAAGGTCTTCGCGGGGTCCGGACTTCACACCCACCAGCCTACTGGACCAAAGATTTAGAGTTTAGTTTATTGCCGTTGTTTTGAGTTTTACAGACTCAGACGCCTGATCGACGGTCTTCTCCCATCACCCTGTGACACCCGCGTCGACCCAAAGTGCGCCCCAGCCAACTCAGGCAATAGTGTGGCCTCATGGGGAAGAATGCCTTGAACCACGGTGCGCAGAATAACGGCGAACAGCTGGACAAACAGTCCCGCATTCTCGACGCAGCCATGGAGCTGCTCTCGCGCCACGGCATCGCCGGAGTGAGCATGCGGGCAGTGTCCCGCGAAGCCGGAGTGGCCCTGGGCCTGGTGAACTACTACTACGACGACAAAACGAGCCTCATCCGTGCGGCCCTGCGCCGCGTGGATGAGGACGACCTTCTCCTCGTAGCAACAAAGCCGGACGCAGATCCCACCGATCAACTCCGCCAGGCCCTCCGCCGGGTCGCCGGCCCCGACCTGCTGACCACCCCTTACCTTTCCCTGCGCCTCCACCTCTGGGCCCTGGCCCAGGCCGACGAGGGCTACGCAGAAATCAACGCTGCCGCCTTCGACCGCTACCTCGACGGCGTGGCAACCCTAATCAACAACGCCAAGCCCGAGCTTTCCTGGGAGGAATGCCGGGACCGCGCCGCTGAGATCGTCGTCATTCAAAACGGCATGTGGCTGACCTCCCTGCTGGGAATAGACAAAGGCGCCATCCAGCGCAGCATCGCCCGCACGGAGGAAATCGCCTTCGCCCCGGCGCGCGACGCCAAGTAGCTCGCCACAAGTCTCCTAACGAGACAGAGTCACAAACACGCGTATTGATATATCTCGCCTCAAAACGCTTGAACGATCGTTCAAAGTGGTTTAGTGTTCTTTTATGACTTAGGACACACCTACTCCGGGCCGGCGAACCACCCGCCCAGTTCCAATCCTCTGCAAAGTCGTCAACGCTGAACCACTCCGCAAAACTCAACACACCGGACAGCACCCGCGCCACCCGCCAGCCCCGCGCCTTACAAGGCGTAGCTGCGCTGTACCCAAAAACGCCGCGCCGGAACCTCAACTCCGCCCCTGAAACACCCGCCCGGAAATTGAACACAGGGCCCAATACCTAGGGAGATCCATGCCAAAAACGCTTTTCATCAACGGCTCATGGGAGGCGGCTGCTTCCGGCGCCGTCCGCGAAATCCGCAACCCCGCCGACGGCGAACTGGTCGCCACCGTATCCGAGGGCGGCAGGGAGGACGCCGAACGCGCCATCGAGGCGGCACGTGCGGCCTTCGATTCCGGTATCTGGCCGGGCACACCCGCACCGGAGCGCGGCGCCTTCCTCCTGAAGGTCGCAGCCGGGCTGAGGGAGCACCGGGAAAAGTTCGCCCGCGCCGAATCGCTGGACACCGGCAAGCGGATCATCGAGAGCCGGATCGACATCGATGACATCGCCGCCTGCTTCGAGTACTTCGGCAGGATCGCCGGCCAGCAGGCGGGCAGGCTGGTGGATGCGGGCAACGCGGACGTCGTCAGCCGGATCGACTACGAGCCGGTGGGCGTGTGCGGCCTCATCACCCCGTGGAACTACCCCCTCCTGCAGGCCGCGTGGAAGATCGCCCCGGCACTGGCAGCCGGATGCACCTTCGTGCTCAAGCCGTCGGAGCTCACACCTTCCACCAGCATCCTCGCCATGCAGCTCCTCCAGGACCTGGGACTGCCCGACGGCGTCGCGAACCTCGTGACGGGACCCGGCGCCCAGGCGGGTGCACCGCTTTCGGAACATCCCGCCGTCGACCTCGTCTCCTTCACTGGCGGCCTGGAAACCGGCAAGCGGATCGCCGCGGCGGCGGCCGCGACCGTCAAGAAAGTGGCGCTGGAACTGGGTGGCAAGAACCCCAACGTGGTCTTCGCTGACGCGGACTTCGACGCCGCCGTCGACAATGCCCTCAACGGCGCCTTCGTCCACTCCGGCCAGGTCTGCTCGGCGGGTGCCCGGCTGGTGGTGGAGGAATCGATCGCCGAGCGCTTCGTCGATGAGCTGGTCCGCCGCGCCGGAAGCATCCGCCTGGGCGGCCCGTTCGACGATGAAGCCGAGACCGGACCGCTGATCTCCTCGGCCCACCGGGACAAGGTCCACGCCTACGTCCAGCGGGGCCTCCAGGAGGGCGCCCGGTTGCGGACCGGCGGCGCGCCGGTTGCAGGCGGAACGTACGACGCCGGGTTCTACTACCAGCCCACCGTCCTGGACCGCGTCACCCGGGGAATGTCCGTGGTCACCGACGAGGCCTTCGGGCCAGTAGTGACGGTGGAGACGTTCCGGACGGAGGACGAGGCCGTGGCCACTGCCAACGACACGATCTACGGACTGGCCGGTGCCGTGTGGACGCAGGATGCCGGCAAGGCACAACGCGTGGCAAAGCGGCTGCGGCACGGCACGGTTTGGATCAACGACTACCACCCCTACCTCCCCCAGGCCGAATGGGGCGGGTTCGGCCAATCCGGAGTGGGCCGCGAGCTCGGGCCCACCGGCCTGGCCGAATACCAGGAAGCCAAGCACATCTACCAGAACACCAGCCCCCAGGTAACCGGCTGGTTCGCTGACCACAGCAAGGAGAACTAGATGCACTTCGACACCATAGACAACCTCGGCGAGCGCACGTTCGACTACGTCGTGATCGGTGGCGGGTCCGCCGGCGCAGCCGTGGCCGCGAGGCTGAGCGAGGATCCGGACGTGACAGTGGCCCTCGTCGAGGCGGGTCCGGACGACCGCAACCTGCCCGAAATCCTCCAGCTGGACCGCTGGATGGAGCTGCTGGAATCCGGTTATGACTGGGACTACCCCATCGAGCCGCAGGAGAACGGCAACTCGTTCATGCGGCACGCCCGTGCCAAGGTCATGGGCGGCTGCTCCAGCCACAATTCCTGTATCGCGTTCTGGGCTCCCCGCGAGGACCTGGACGAATGGGAATCGAAGTACGGCGCCACGGGATGGAACTCAGAAGCCGCTTGGCCGCTCTACAAGCGCTTGGAAACGAACGAGGACGCCGGTCCTGATTCCCCGCACCACGGAGACTCGGGCCCTGTGCACCTGATGAACGTCCCGCCGGCAGATCCTTCCGGAGTCGCACTGCTGGATGCCTGCGAGCAGGCAGGCATTCCCCGGGCGAAGTTCAACACAGGCACCACGGTGGTCAACGGAGCCAACTTCTTCCAAATCAACCGCCGCTCGGACGGCACCCGGTCCTCCAGTTCGGTGTCCTACATCCATCCCATCATCGAGCGCCCCAACTTCACTCTGCTGACCGGCCTGCGGGCCCGCCAACTGGTGTTCGACGCGGACAAGCGTTGCACCGGCGTCGACGTTGTTGATTCGGCGTTCGGCCGCACCCACCGGCTGGCAGCGCGCCAGGAAGTGATCCTCTCCACGGGAGCCATCGACTCCCCCAAGCTGCTCATGCTTTCCGGCATTGGCCCGGCCGCACATCTCGCGGAGCACGGCATCGAGGCCTTGGTCGACTCTCCCGGAGTTGGCGAAAACCTGCAGGACCACCCCGAAGGCCTGGTGCAATACGAGGCCAAGCAGCCCATGGTGCAGACCTCCACCCAGTGGTGGGAAATCGGCATCTTCACTCCAACCGAAGAAGGCCTGGACCGTCCGGACCTCATGATGCACTACGGCTCGGTCCCGTTCGACATGAACACCCTGCGCCACGGCTACCCCACCACGGAAAACGGCTTCAGCCTCACCCCGAACGTCACCCACGCCCGTTCCCGCGGCACGGTTCGCCTGCGCAGCAGGGACTTCCGCGACAAGCCCATGGTGGACCCGCGCTACTTCACGGACCCCGAAGGCCACGACATGCGTGTGATGGTTGCGGGCATCCGCAAGGCCCGGGAGATCGCCGCGCAGCCCGCAATGGCTGAATGGACTGGCAGGGAGCTCTCGCCCGGCATCGACGCGCAGACGGACGAGGAATTGCGGGATTACATCCGCAAGACCCACAACACCGTGTACCACCCGGTGGGCACGGTCCGTATGGGAGCGTACGACGACGACATGTCACCTTTGGATCCCGAGTTGCGGGTCAAGGGGGTCACCGGCCTCCGGGTCGCCGATGCGTCCGTCATGCCCGAACACGTCACCGTCAACCCCAACATCACCGTCATGATGGTCGGCGAGCGGTGTGCCGATCTGATCCGGTCCGGCCGTCTTCACGCCAACGGCGCAGCCCTCGAACGGGAAGAGGAGGATTTCTCGCCTTCGTATGCCTAAGCGCCAAGCCCGGCTGGGCTGTTCCTGCCGGGCACAACCACCACAGCAAAACTTCGATTCGCCGCGCCCCAGGGCGGCCGATCCCATCTTGCTTTCCTGATTAGGAGTCCACCATGGAACCCATCAAGAGTAATGATTCAAGCGGCATGGACGAATTTGGCTACACGCAGACCCTGGACCGCAGCATCGGCAAATTCGCCAGTTTCGCGGCCGGTGTCAGCTATATCTCCATCCTTACCGGTGTTTTCCAGCTGTTCTATTTCGGCTTTTCCATGGCCGGACCGGCTTACGCCTGGTCCTGGCCCATCGTCTTCGTAGGCCAACTCATGGTTGCCCTCTGCTTCGCCGAGCTTGCCGGCCGCTATCCGGTGGCCGGGTCGGTCTACAACTGGGCCAAGCGGCTTTCTTCCGGGACCCCGTCCTGGCTGGCAGGTTGGCTGCTGATGTTGTCCTCCATCATGGCCTTGGGTTCTGTAGCATTGGCGTTGCAGATCACCCTGCCCCAACTTTGGTCCGGCTTCCAGTTTGTGGGCGACGGCACCGGACCCTTTGATTTCGCCATGAACGGTGTGGTTCTGGCGACGATCATGATCACCATCTCCACGCTGATCAACGCGTTCGGCGTCAAGCTCATGACGCGAATCAACAGCATCGGCGTTTTCGTGGAGCTGATTGCCGCGGTGCTGCTGATCCTGGCGCTCGGCTGGCATGTGGTCCGCGGTCCGGAAGTCTTCTTCGACACGGCAGGTTTCGGCGAAGGCCATGACCTGGGCTTTTTCGGCGTCTTCCTGATCGGTGCCATGGCCTCCGGTTACGTCATGTACGGGTTCGACACCGCCAGTTCCTTGGGCGAGGAGACCAAGGACCCCAAGAAGACGGCACCGAAAGCGATCATCCGGGCGGTCACGGCGTCCTTCCTGCTGGGCGGATTGATCCTGTTGTTTGGCATCCTGGCAGCACCGGACCTCACCGACCCCAAGGTGGGCGCAGCCGACGGCGGGCTCCAGCACATTGTGCTCAGTGTCCTCGGCGGACCCTTCGGCAAAGCGTTCCTGGTGTGCATCGTAGTCGCCGTGGTGGTCTGTACGCTGGCCGTCCATGCCGCCGCGATCCGCATGATGTTCGCCATGGCCCGGGACAACAACCTCCCGTTCAGCCGCCAGCTCAGCAAGGTGGACCCGGTACGCCGGACCCCAACTGTGGCAGCTATCGTGATCGGCGTGCTGGCCGTGATTCCGCTGCTCATCAACGTGATGCAGCCGGCCATCTTCACCATCCTGTCCAGCATCAGCATTGTGCTGATCTACCTGTCGTACCTCCTGGTCACGGTTCCGCTGCTGCGCAAGCGGTTCCTGAAGAAGTGGCCGATCGCGGACGCACCCGGCTCCGAGTCCGGTTTCTCCCTGGGGAAGTGGGGCCTGCCGGTGAACATCCTCGCCGTGCTGTGGGGCGGTGGCATGACCATCAACTTGATCTGGCCACGGCAGGAGATCTACAACTCCGTGCCGCCTTTCGAGTGGTACCTGCAGTGGGGCGGAGTGATCTTCGTGGCTGCCGTCACCGTGGGTGGGGCCCTTCTCTACCGCCTGAAGATCCGGCACCAGACAGGCATCCTGGCTGAGCATGCCGCGAACGTGGCGGCTCATCCGTCCTCGGGCGCGGAACCACAGCCGGCTGCCTCCGGCGCAGGTGGCGAAGGCGCAAGCGCTGCCTGACCGTGGCACCCGGCCACCCGCCGTCGTGCCCTAACGAGCGGTGTTCTAGCAACGAGCGCTGCCTTAACGACGAGTGCCCCGCACCCAACCGGGCGCGGGGCACTTGTGTGCCGGGACTAGGCGAAGTCGGAAACCGCCGGGTCCGGGCCAATGCGGCCTTCGGCGCCGCGATCCAGGCCGTTGATGGCCTCGACGTCGGCATCGTCCAGCTTCACGGACAGGGCCGCGAAGTTCTCCTGGATGCGGGATTCCGTGACGGACTTGGGGATGACGACGTTGCCGATGGCCAGGTGCCAGGCGATGACCACCTGGGCGGGCGTGGCCTGGTGCTTGGCCGCGATCTCAGCCACAGTGGGGTTCTCCAACAGCTCGCCGCCCTGGCCCAGCGGGGACCAGGCCTGGGTGAGGATGCCCTTGGAAGCGTTGAAGGCACGCAGCTCGGACTGGTTGAAGAAGGGGTGCAGTTCAATCTGGTTGATCGCCGGGACAACGCCGGTCTCATCGATGATGCGCTGCAAGCCTTCGGTGGTGAAGTTGGAGACACCGATGGACTTGACGCGGCCGCGCTTCTTCAGCTCGATCAGGGCCTTCCAGGTGTCCACGTACTTGTCCTGCTTGGGCTGCTGCCAGTGGATCAGGTACAGGTCCAGCGTTTCGATGCCGAGGCGGTCCAAGGACTTCTCGAAGGCCTCCAGCGTTGCCTCGTAGCCCTGGTCGGCGTTCCACAGCTTGGTGGTGATGAAGATTTCCTCCGCGGAGAGGCCGGAGGAGGCAATGGCGCGGCCAACGCCGGATTCGTTGCCGTAGATCTTGGCGGTGTCGATGTGGCGGAAGCCGGCCTCGAATGCCTGGCGGACCACCTTTTCGGCTACATCGTCTTCAACCTGCCATACCCCGTAGCCGAGCTGGGGAATGGTGTTGCCGTCGTTGAACGTAAGCGTTGGTGAGGAAGTCATGTCTGCAATCCTGCCAGCATGAAGTTGCTCAAAGCACCAAATATTACGCAGATCAGCTATCCGCTTAACTTATTGCGTCAGTGGAATAAACGCGCACGCTGGTAGTTGCATACGCTGCACACTTATCCGGGCGGTCTTCAGTCCATTGGCCTTCAGTCAGTACGAAAGGAGGCGCTCGGCGTCGGCGACCTGTTCAAAAACAGACTCGGCCCGGCGCCGTACGGACAGCGCGCCCACCGGGACAGGACCAACGGCCAGCCGCAGCATGGCCGCGGCCTCTGCCGTCGTGGCCAGCGAATTGCCGGCCTTGGACAGTGCACGGTGGACGCCGGCAAGGGAACCTGGCACGTCGAGGCCGTCGCTGGGGGCGCGTTTTTGCGCCTCTACGCAGATCACCCGAACGCGGGGGAGCAAGTCTGCAAGCTCGTTGGCGATCTGCACCAGCTCGTTGTACAACTCCTCGTCGTCAACGCCTTCCAGAACCTGGTGATACCGGTCCAAGCCACGGTGGAAGCGGTCATGGGCGCGGCGCCACAGCCCCTTGCCAAGCTCAAGATCGTCTTTCCGTCCCTGCCGGACGGCCCCAAAGAAACCCACGGCCAGGCTCAGAGGTACTGGCCCGGGCCGTGATCGGGGTCATCTGACTGGCCGGGCGACACAATGCCGGGCCCGCCCGGCGCCTTGGCCCGCTGGGGTTGGCCGTTCTCGCCGATCACAATGCCGGGCGCGATCACCGTTCCGGGCGGAAGTTGGCGCAACTGGTGCTGGGCTGCTGCGTGGTCACGGGCAGCCTGCTGGGCAGCGATGGCAGCCTGGATGCCGTGGAACAGACCCTCGAGCCAACCCACCAACTGTGCCTGGGCGATGCGAAGTTCCGCGTCCGAAGGCGCCTTCTCCTCCGGGAACGGCAAGCTGATGCGCTCCAGCTCTTCAATGAGTTCCGGCGCCAGGCCGTCTTCCAGTTCCTTGATGGAACGTTCATGGATTTCTGCCAGGCGACCACGTGCAGCGTCATCAAGCGGTGCGCTCTTCACTTCCTCAAGAAGCTGCCGGATCATCGTTCCGATCCGCATCACCTTGGCCGGCTCATCCACGAGCTCCTGAAGGTTGGTGCCCTTGGGCCTGTCCTCGGCCGGGTCCGGCGCCTCCGCTGCCCGCTGGTCAGCGCCGTTCAAGGCTGTGCCTTCCACTGGAGTACCCTCCACGGGTTGGTCGTCCGAAGCCTCATCCGTGGGCTGAATGTCGTTCAGATCGCTCATGCGTTTCATACTCTCACGTGGTTCCCGCAAGCCCGCGGCCAAGACCGGATTTTGGACTTCGTTCGTAGCGAAACTCCCGGTAGCCTCAGCAGCAGCGCCCTTGCGGGTTGCTGTCCTGCCGGTCCATGCGGTCCCGCCAAAAGTCGCGCTCAGTCATGGCGGGACCTTCGTGGCCGGAGGACGTGAAGTGCTCCAAATACTTCTGGTAGGCATCGGCCCCCATCAGACCCCGCATGTATCCGGCGAATCCACGAAAACCTGTTGCCAGGGCTCCCACTAGTGGTGCCCTGCACTCACGGGTCGCTTGTCCGCCGGCAGGGACTCCCACTCGGCAAGCAGTTCCTTCTCCGCCGCCGTCGGGATCAGTCCGGCCGGCGCGAATACCCGTGACGGCACCGCCGGATCCTCGTGGTCCTGCCCGCCACCGGCACGGAAGGCCCGGACTGTGGAAATGACAGCCGTGATGATCACGATGATGCTCAAGACGACGAAGATCACCGAGAGCACGCCCTGGATCATGGTGTTGCGGACCACCGCTTCCATGGCCTCAACCGTTTTGGCCGTCCCGAACGAGGTCTTTCCGTCCGCCAAGGCCTTGCTGAAAGCGGCATTGTTGGCAAAGTAGCCCACCGCCGGAACGGGCGAGAAGATCTTGAAGAAGCTTGCCGTGATGGTCACGACGGCGGCAAACGCCAGCGGGACCGCGACGATCCAGAGCCACTTGAACACCCCCCGCTTCGCAGCAATGGCCATGCACACGGCCAAGGCGATGGCAGCGAGCAACTGGTTGGCAATACCGAACAGCGGGAACAGTGTGTTGATGCCGCCCAGCGGGTCAGTGACGCCCATGAGCAGCACGGCTCCCCACGCAGCAACCATTATCGCCGTACACAGCCAGGCCCCCGGCCGCCACGAGGCTTCCTTGAACTTGGGAACGAAGTTGCCGATCGAGTCCTGCAGCATGAAGCGCGCAACCCGGGTGCCGGCGTCGACCGCAGTCAGGATGAACAGTGCCTCGAACATGATGGCGAAGTGGTACCAGAAGGCCATCATGCCGGGGCCGCCGATGAATTGCTGCATGATGTGCGCCAGGCCAACAGCCAGGGTGGGAGCGCCGCCCGAACGGGAAATGATGCTCTCCTCCCCCACGTCCTTGGCGGTCTGCGCCAAGACGTCCGGGGTGATGTTGACGTTGGCCAGGCCCAGGCTGTTCACCCATTGGGCCGCGGACTCCACCGTGCCGCCGGTCAGGGCGAGGGGTGCGTTCATGGCGAAGTAGATGCCACGGTCGATCGAGATGGCCGCCACCAGCGCCATGATGGCCACAAAGGACTCCATGAGCATGCCACCATAGCCAATGAAACGGGTCTGCCGTTCCTTCTCGATGAGCTTCGGAGTGGTGCCGGAGGAGATCAATGCGTGGAATCCGGACAGGGCACCGCACGCGATGGTCACGAACAGGAAGGGGAACAACGCTCCGGAGAAAACCGGGCCGTTCTCTCGGCCGGCGAACTCGCTGAAGGCCGGAACGTTGATTTCCGGACGCACCACGATGATGGCAAGGGCGAGCATCACAATGACGCCGACTTTCATGAACGTCGAGAGGTAGTCACGCGGCGCGAGCAGCAGCCAGACGGGCAGGATCGCCGCGATGAAGCCGTAGATGATGAGGCCCCAGGCGATGGTCACCTTATCCAGGTGGAAGAAGGCTGCGCCCCATTCCGTTCCGGCCACGGCACCGCCGCCGATGATCGCGGCCATCAGCAACACAAAGCCGATGATCGAGACCTCCATGACCTTGCCCGGCCGCAGGTACCGCAGGTAGACGCCCATGAAGAGCGCGATCGGAATGGTCATGCCTACCGAGAAGACACCCCACGGGCTCTCGCCCAGGGCGTTGACCACCACCAGCGCGAGGATGGCCACGATGATGATCATGATCAGCAGGGTGGCGACCAAGGCGGCTGTGCCGCCAATAGCGCCAAGTTCCTCACGGGCCATCTGGCCGAGGGACCGGCCGCCTCGCCTCATCGAGAAGAACATCACCAGATAGTCCTGCACCGCACCGGCAAGTACGACGCCGATGATGATCCAGATAGTGCCGGGGAGGTACCCCATCTGTGCAGCAATGACCGGACCAACCAGCGGACCTGCACCGGCAATGGCAGCGAAGTGGTGGCCGAACAGGACGTTCCGGTCGGTGCGGACATAGTCCTTGCCATCAGCCTTGTACTCGGCAGGGGTTGCCCGCCGGTCATCAGGCTTGAGGAGGTACCGCTCGATGACCTTGGAATAGAAGCGGTAACCAATCAAGTAGGTACACACGGCAGCAAAGACAAACCAGATGGCGTTGACCGTCTCGCCACGGACCAGCGCCAGCATTACCCAAGCCACCCCGCCGAGCAGGGCAATGGCCACCCAAAGGGCGATTTTGGCCGGGGTCCACTTCCGCTCTTCCTTTTCCCGCCGGGACTCATCCACGGCCGGCGGCGGCAATGTGGGGTCCAGCTCCCTTTCGAGTTCTTGTTCCGGGATGGCGTTCATGTCTCCTCCTTGAGAACCTTCTTGCTGCCGTGGCTCCGTTAGGGCACAGCCGGGCGTCACGGGCACGCTAGCAATGAAGGTTCCCCGTGCGTGGCGGAAGCTACCGGATGGTCAGCCGTGGTGCGACGAGCGGCGGTTGTGCTGCGGTGAACGGTATGGCTGCCTAGTTTCGTTCTTTGAAGTACGTGAAGAGGCGGGATTCACGGCTGGATGCAGCAGCCAGAAGTCCACCGGTTGTGGCACCCAAGAAGCCTGCTGCTCCAATGATGACGAGCTGGCAGTAAAGGGGATCCGCAACGTTAGGTGCGGCGAAACGGGCCATCACTAGGACGAGGGCCGTGGCGATTGAGCTGCTGACCCCGGCCCAAATGGCAGACTCGACCAGTGCGATGAGCGTGAGGTCAGCCCTTGCCACGCCGGCATGTCGCGAGGACGCGTACTCAAGTCGCCGACGGCGTCCTCCCAGCAACGAAATGACGAGTCCGAGCGCACCGGAGGCAAGGGGTGCATACCGTGTGAGGCGGTTTTGGTATTCGTCAGCACCCGTAAACACGAGGCCGAGCGTGGGATTAAGCGTTGAAACGATTGCCACATTTTCTCTGGTCACCGCGAGTTGGGAGCCTCGCAGGAGAGAATCAAACGCCGCAGTTGAAGGCCACACGTCGGCCCAGCATTCATCAAATGAGCCTTCGCCCAACGTCGGAATGAGCACCGCGTTAGCGAGACGGCTGTCGCGACCATCGCTGTCAGAGTAGGGAAAGACTGCCGCGATGTTCATTGGACCCCGGTCGGTTTCTACCGATTCTCCGGAGCGAACCCGCCAACGCTTGGCGAGCGGTTCGGAGATAAGCACGCCTTGGTCCAGAGTGGTGTCCAGGCCAAGGACGGCTTGGAGCCCGATCGTCGTTTCGAATGACGGCGTGGTGATTCCGGGAAGGCTTGAGATATGGATCGGAGATGCCGCCTTTAAGGCTCCGGCCGACTGCACGCCCGTGGTCTTGGCCAGTGCCTCGCATCGTTGCGGGTCCACCGTGCCCTCGGTTTTGAGGACTCGTATAGATGCCCCAGAGGCGTAATAGTCGCGGGCTTGCCTGTCCAGTGCCGAGACCGTCAAAACTTCGGTCGAAGACGTCAGGGCGATGGCAAGAATGAGTGCCAAGGCAAGCCAACTGGCTTTGGACGCGCCACTTTGAACATTGCGCCAGGCCTCGTGAAAGACGGTTTCCGGGCGCATCATGGGCGAGCATCCTCTCGACTCACCGTTGACAAGTCCAGAACCTCTCCACACGAGGCAAGGGTGTCCGGATCGTGGCTTGCTACGATGACCACCGCCCCGCTTTGAGCCAGACTGCCGAGAACGCCATTGACAGTGGCAGCCGTTGCCCGATCAAGTTGGGCCGTCGGTTCATCGACCAGTATGAGGTCGGGATCCCCGGCAACCGCCCGTGCGAGCATCAATCGCTGCGCTTCACCGCCCGAGAGCTGGGAAAATCGTTTGTGCGCACTTGCTCGAAGTTCGAATTCCATCAGCCGCTGGAGGGCCAACTCCTCGCTATGATCGAGACTCAGCCCCGAGGCAAGATACGGCAAGGCGACATGTTCGAGCGCAGTTCGTTGTGGGACGCCCAGAGGATTCTGGAAGACCCAGCGGACAGAGGAAATCCCTGTCCGCTCCACGGTTCCTTCCTTGGGGTTCTCCCATCCGGCAATGACGGACAGAAGAGTCGATTTCCCAGACCCGGACGGGCCGCAGATTCCGGTGACCAAGTCCGATGTGATTTCAATGTCCAGATGCCGAAAGAGATAGTGGTCTATTGCGAAGCCATGCCCTACGCCCCTCAGCGCCACCCGCGGAATATCACTGGCGGCTCCTGCACGGGCGTTTAGGCGCATTCCTTGTTCCCGATGCCTGAGCCCAAGAGAATCTCCTTCGGAGCGTCCTTCTCAAAGGTAGCGAGTACAGAACCAGCACTTGAACCGGCAATTGTGATACGAAAGGTGATCCCATCCGGTGACTTGACACATGCGCTGCTGTTCCGGGCACCGAAAACCCCTGCGACCGGAACTTTGGCGACTACCAACGGCGAACTCAGCGCCGTCTTGATGCTGAGTGGCTTTGGAGCGCTACCAGATTGCGATTCAGCGAATTCGGGACTCCGCGACACCTCAGCCATCAATGCCGGATCTGAAACCGTTCCGTCGGCAGTTACGGGTGCAGACACATTGCCGAACGTCACGGTCCTGGCACCCGCGGCCGGCGGCTGGTCCGGAGGAAAGACAACACGCAGGCTGCTCACCGACCCCACGATGGTGAGAAACGGGGAACCTGGAAGGTATTGGGAACCAAGCAGCGCATCGCAGGATTTCACACGAACGTTGTCCGCAGGTAGCCAAAGTGTCTCGTCCTGATGCAGAATTCCGTCACGATTTTTCAACGCGAAGTCCGTCTGGATCTTGTAGATTGCCGTGTTCAGGTCAGCGCTATATGCGCCCTTGTCCTGCACATCAAAGCCCATGGACCTGAGTTGCTGACGAAGCGCGTCCACGTCATCGCCTTTGGTTCCAGGTCCAATGTCCCGGTAGAAAGGCACCCCCGAATGCAGGCCCAGCACCGGACGCCCACTCAGCGAAGCGACCACATGGCCTGATTCAATCCCGCCACCGGCAACGCACGCCGACGCAGTCACGGTACCGGAAAGGCCGAGTGACGCTTCCACTGGCTGGGCAGCGTCGATCTCGGCAGCCACTGTTCGTTCGTCCCGGTATTCGCTCATTACGACGGCGGCAACTGTCGCCTCATGCGCCACGCTCAGGGTCGACGGCGGAACGTTGGCAGTCGTCCCCAAGATGCAGACCGCGGTCAACGCCGCACTCGAAATGGCGACAAGGGCATATGGCAGCCAGGCTCCCTTCTTCATGGCTTTTCCGCTAACCCCACAGCCTTTTCGGTTCCTCCGCACCACGCCTACGCTTGGTCACTGTCCGCATCGAAAGGATTCGATGTCTGAGACTGACGCAGGGATTCCGGCTCACTATGACCTTCCTTGGCCAACAGCCATGTTGGCCCCCACGAAACAGGCCTGGGCCTCGTCACTGTAGGGGTCGAACGGGAGCCTATCCTTTAGGCCCCTTTTGCCGTTCCCGGGATCATTGAAGGCCTTCTTCAGGTCATCTTTCGAGAAATTCGAATTAACGATACCTTTAGCCGCCAAGCAGTTGTATGCGACTTCATCAGCATCAGCAAGCAAGTCGGGATTCCCTTGCTGAATGCCAAAAAGCTCTCCGATCTCGTTAATCGTACCTTCCTGACACTTGACTACTATCGACATGGCAGACTCAATCGATTCCCCGTCGGATAACGGCTGGTTCTCGATCTTATAGAGTCCGTTGCTTAGCTTTGTTAGCTTTACAGGCTTTCCGGATGCCGCCATGCACCGCTCAAAACGGCTGTACGCCTCGTCATAGTCCGCTTGTTCAATTCGCCCTGAAACTTTGGCCCGCTCCAAGACGTCCCTGTCGAATTCCTGGAGCTTGGGATCTTTCAACCCGGTGATGACAAGTTCGGTAAAGTTTTTGGCAATATACCGGCGCTCAGAATTTTCCGATGATTCACCCGAGCAGGCCGCCATCAGAGGAATCACGCAGGCCGCCAATGCGAGCGATACCTGGATTCTCAGGCTCTTCAGTGCCATTTACGCAGTGACTCCTCTAGGCCCAGCGAATTTGATAGGCCTCGTGAGTCCAGCTATATCCATCCACGTGTGCGCGCGATTCGGACCAGGAGGGTGGTCCGTAATACCAAACGTTGCCGAGATGTGCCACAGACTGAAGCCGACTGCTGCTGTTGAAAATCCAGACCTGAGCATGGGCGACCCACCAGCTTGAGTAGTTGTTGGTCATGCCATCAATTGCTGCTGAGGACGGCATGGCGGCCGAAAGAGCGATTCCGCCTGCCAGCACGGCGACGCTGGCACCCGAAACTGCCTTCTTAAATACACGAGAACTCAAGATAGACTCCTTGTTTTGCAATCCAGGATTCTGGATTCAGATTCGTTTCTAGCAAGAGAGAACTGCAGGAGCAAGAGTAAACGTCTGCTTGTACTACGATGATTTGATCAAAATCATGTCAAAACTCATTGTCTTTTTCAAAACACGCCATAAACGGTGGAATTAGATAAGAGTAATGCCGGAGGAGTTCACTCCCCCGCGCGCTCCTGCACCTGCAGCATCCGCGCTTCGCACAGGTCCAGCCAGCGCACCTCTGCCTCGGCTTGGAAGATCAGGGAATCAAGTACCAGCAACCACGCAGTATCGGCTGAGCGCTGGTTGGCCGACGCCGCTTTCCTGGCTTGGGTGTGTTCCTGCAGGGCGCGCACGGACACTTCGCGCTGCGACTGGATCACGGCCGAGGCGTCCACGCCCGGGAGGGTCACCGCGAGCGCAAGCTTGATGGCAATCTCGTTGCGGGGCGGAGTGCCGCGGTCCACTGCCCCGTCAAACCAAGCCCCGACTTCGGCGACCCCGGCGTCGGTGATGCTGTAGACGACGTGGCCGCCGCCGTCGTCGCCGTCGTTGCTGACCAGCCCGTCCCGCTCCAAGCGGTCCAAGGTGGTGTAGACCTGGCCGATGTTCAGCGGCCAGGCCGCGCCCGTCCGGTCCTCGAACTCCACGCGCAGCTCATAGCCATACCGGGGCTGGTCCTGGAGCAGGGCCAGGAGGCTGTGCCGGATGGACAATGGAGCTCCTTGCTGTAGGGGGGCCGGTCAGAGCAGCAACAGGACCTTACCCACATGCTCGCCGGAATCGAAGTACTCGTGGGCTTCCGCCACGCGGTCCAACGGGAAGGACTTGGCCACCAGCGGCTTGATCCGGCCGTCGGCGAGCATGGGCCAAACCACCTCACGCACGGCGGACATAATGACGCCCTTCTCGGCCACGGGCCGCGGACGAAGGGCCGTGCCGATCACGGCAGCCCGTTTGCTGACCAGTTGCCCCAAGTTGATCTCGGCTTTGGTACCGCCTTGCAGCCCGATGATGATCAGGCGGCCATAGTCGGCGAGTGCGTCTACGTTCTGCTGCAGGTATTTGGCGCCCACGACGTCGAGGATCACGTCCGCGCCCTTGCCGCCGTTTTGCGCTTTGAGGCTTTCGACGAAGTCCTCGTCGGAGTAATTGATGGCGATGTCCGCACCAAGGAACGCCTTGGCGGTGCCCACTTTTTCGTCAGTGCCCGCGGTGGTGGCCACGTTGGCGCCGTACGCTTTGGCCATCTGGATGGCCATGGTTCCAATGCCGCCCGTGGCACCGTGGATGAGCACAGTTTCGCCGGGTTGGAGCTGCGCCGTCATGATGAGGTTCGAGTAGACGGTGGCCGCCACTTCGGGCAAAGCGGCCGCGGTGACCAGGTCAACGCCGTCGGGAAGCCGCAGTACCTGTTCGGCAGGAACGGCCACTTGCTGGGCGTAGCCGCCGCCCGCCAACAGGGCCACAACCTTGTCCCCCAGCGAGAAGGCTTTGGTGACTCCAGGGCCGAACCCGGCGATCCTGCCGGAAACCTCAAGGCCGGGAACCTCGGAGGCGCCAGGGGGCGGCGGGTAGAAACCGCGGCGCTGCTGCACATCGGCGCGGTTCAGCCCCGCGGCCACGACGTCGATCAGCACCTCGCCCTCGCCGGGCACCGGAGACGGGACTTCCCTGACGTCGAGGACTTCGGGCCCGCCTGGCTGGGAAATGTAGACGGCTTTCATGACGAACTCCCGGATTCTTGCTGGCACTTCCAGACCCGGGGCCGGGACGGGAAGCACGTGATGTTTTGGTACAGCCAACTCCCTATGAAACACTACTAGGCAGGGAAGGTTGTCCGAGCGGCCTAAGGAGCTGGTCTTGAAAACCAGTGTGCGGTAACCCCGTACCAAGGGTTCAAATCCCTTACCTTCCGCCACGCGAATGCCCCGGGTCTTTGATCCGGGGCATTTTTCGTTGAAAAGTGTCAGAGCCCCCGCATAGTGTTCTTCGTGTCTCCACCACTACACCATCAGCCGCGGAGCTTGCCGCGGCCTGACAACAGGAGCTGTACACATGCCTACGCCCGATATCACCGCCGGTTCGCCATGTTGGATCGACCTGATGACGTCCGATACAGAAAAGGCGAAGTCCTTCTACAACGCGCTCTTCGGCTGGACCTATGAGACCGGAGACGAAGAGAAGTACGGCGGCTACATCACCGCGTCCAAGGACGGGAAGCTCGTAGCCGGCATCATGCAGAAGCAGGAAGACATGGGCGCCATGCCGGACCTCTGGTCCACCTACCTGCGCACGGATGACATCAAAGCCACCACAGAAGCCGCTGCCGCGAATGGCGGCCACGTCTTCATGGAACCAATGGACGTTCCCGAACAGGGCAGCATGGCCATGTACGGCGACTCCTCCGGCGCCTCCATCGGAGCGTGGCAGTTCGGTGAGATGAAGGGCTACGAACTCGCGGCCGAGCCCGGAACGCCCGCCTGGCACGAGCTCCTGTCCAAGGACTATGAATCCGCAGTGTCCTTCTACCAAAACGTGTTCGGCTGGGAAACGGAGGTCATGAGCGACACTCCGGAGTTCCGCTACACCACGCTGGGCGCCGGCGACAACGCCAAGGCCGGGATCATGGACGCCGCTGGTTTCCTTCCAGAGCAGGTGCCGTCCATGTGGAGCGTGTACTTCGCCGTAGAGGACACGGACGCCACGGTTGAGCAGGCCCTGGGACTTGGCGCCACTGTGGTCCAAGCAGCCGAGGACACTCCGTTCGGACGCCTGGCTACGTTGTCGGATCCAACAGGCGCCACGTTCAAGGTCATCCAGGATTTGGGCCAGACGGCTTAGACTCTTGATTTTCGGGTCGTGCCGGCCATCCCCTACCCAAGGATGGCCGGCGGGACCTGCCCACTCCCGGGTCTGGGGGATCGTTCGGCGTGGGCATAGTTTCTGGTCCCCCATCGTTAGACCGCACCCTTCGAAAAACCAGGCTGTGGTCCTTCTGGGAATGAGGACCGGAATTGCTTCACCTTTCACAAACCATCAAAGCTGCCGCCGTGCTCGGCGTTGCGTCCATCGCGTTGGCCGGTTGTTCCTTAATCAGCAGCGGCGATGCCAAGCGGGACGAATCCGGCCGCCCCACCGAGACGTCTGTCGCTGACGCCTTCAAGGTCAAGGTCGGGGACTGCATGGCCCAGCCATCCAGCGACGAATTCCAGGATGTGTCCATCATTCCGTGCGAGCAAAGCCACGATCTTGAGGCGTTCGCGGCAAAGAACATCGTGGCTGACTCCTACCCGGGCCAGTCCGAGGTGCAAGCGCAGTCGGAGGAGTATTGCGGCGCAGAATTCGCGACGTTCGTTGGTATTCCCTATGACGAGTCGACGCTGGATATGACCTATTTCTACCCCAGCAGCCAGACATGGAAGCAAAAGGACCGCGAAATCGTCTGCCTTATCGGCGGCGCGTCCGGTGCTGCCGTCACTGGCACGCTGAAAGGCGCTGCCAAGTAGTTCCTGCCGGTGACCGGGGCCACCCTCCGGCCACCGGCAAGCCACTCCCCATTCATCCGTTCGTGTTCAGCTTTGTCCGAGGCAGCTTTACCCGGGAGTAACTTCCGGCACAACGCCCCCTGCGCAAGACAGGGGGCGTCGTCCATAGAGCCCTACAGGGCTCCCTGATGAAAGTTAGAGCGGATGAACCATAAGAATTGGAAACTCTTGGCGGGCACGGTCCTGTCGGCGGGGCTCTTAGCGGCCCCGCTGACGGCCGTTCCGGCCTTCGCAGCTGATGATCCCACTCCGGGCACGTCACCTGTGGTCATCAATGAGGCCTACTTGAGTGGAGGCAGCAGCGGCGCAGCATTCAAGAACAAGTTCGTTGAGCTGTACAACTCCTCCGACTCACCTGTCAGCCTGGCCGGCTGGTCCTTGCAGTACCGTTCGGCAACGGGAACCGCTGCACCCACCGGCATCACTGCACTGACGGGAAGCATCCCGGCCAAGGGCTACTTCCTGATCCAAGGCGCCACCAACAGCGGCACGTCCACTGCCCCGGCCCTTCCACCGGCTGACATCCAGGCCACGGGAACGCTGAACCCGAGCGGCACCGCGGGGACACTGATCCTGGCCAAGCAGGGCACTGCAGTATCGCCACTGGCCTCGGGTTCCGTGACGGGCAACGCGGCCATCGCGGACCTCCTTGGCTACGGCAGCTCCAATACGTTCGAAACCGCAGCCGCAGCGGCGCCCACGGGAAACACGGACGTGCGGAGCCTGAACCGCAACAACGGCATTGACACGGACTCCAACGCCGCCGACTTCAGCCTCAGCGCGTCCATCACGCCCACGGCGTCCGGCGGCGTCAGCACCCCGCCAACGGAGCCAGGCACCGGCACCAAGACCATCGCCGAGATCCAAGGCACCGGCGCTGCCAGCCCGCTTGTCGGCAGCTCGGTGACCACGCGCGGCAAGGTCACCGCGGTCTACGCCTCCGGCGGCTTCAACGGCTACTACGTCCAGACCCCCGGAACCGGCGGCGACAGCGGCGGGGCTGCCAGGACGGCGTCGGACGCTGTGTTCGTCTACTCCCCCACGACGGCGGGTTCGGTACAGCCAGGCGACTACCTGGAACTGACCGGCGTCGTGAGCGAATTCGCGAACCAAACCCAGATCACCGTGGACACCGCGGGGCTCAAGAAGCTCACCGAAGCCGCGCCGGAGGTGAAGGCATCGCCGTTCGCGCTCCCCGCCAATGAGGCAGCCCGGGAGACTTTCGAGGGCATGCTCGTCTCACCGCAGGGCACGTTCACCGTGACGGACAACTACTCCCTGAACCAGTACGGCGAAATCGGCCTCGCTGCCGGGACCTCACCTCTGGTACAGCCGACGGCGGTAGCCGCCTACGGTTCGCCGGAGTACGCGGCGGTGGTGGCTGACAACGCGATGCGCGGCATCAAGCTCGACGACGGCGCGTCCACCAATTTCCTCAAGGACGCCACAACCAAGGCCCAGCAACTCCCGTATCTGACCACCACAGATCCTGTCCGGGTGGGTTCTCCTGCCACGTTCAGGACCGACGTGATCCTGGGCTATGGCAACAACTCCTGGAAATTTCAGCCGCTCACGGCCCTGACCCCGGAGAATTCCGACTCGGTGCAGCCAGCCACGTTCACTGCTTCACGGCCCGAGGGCCCGGCAGATGTTGGCGGTACCCTCAAGCTGGCGTCCTTCAACGTGCTGAACTACTTCCCCACCACCGGCGACCAGCTCAGCGGCTGCGTGTTCTACACGGACCGCGCCGGTAACCCGATCACGGTGAAGGAAGGTTGCAACGCCCGCGGTGCGGCCAACGCAGAGAACCTCCAACGCCAGCAGGACAAGATCGTTGCCGCCATCACCAAATCCGGCGCCGACGTCGTTTCCCTTGAGGAAATCGAGAACTCGGCGCAGTTCGGCAAGAATCGCGACGACGCCCTGTCCAAGCTGGTTGATGCCCTCAACGCCAAGACGCCCGGCGTTTGGGACTACGTCCGCACTCCCGCCAACGCTCCCCCGCTGAGCGACGAGGACATGATCCGTACGGCATTCATCTACAAGAAGGCCACCGCCGAACCCGTGGGCGAATCCATCATCCACAACGACACCGTTGCCTTCGCGAGTGCCCGCAAGCCCCTGGCGCAGGTCTTCAAGCCGGTAGGTGCGGCCGATGACAAGAAGTTCATCGCGATCGTGAACCACTTCAAGTCGAAGGGCTCCGCGGCCACCCCGGACGACACCGACAAGGGCCAGGGCGCTTCCAACATCGCCCGCACCAAGCAGGCGGAGTCGCTGCTGGCCTTCTCGAAGGACCTGCAGGCCAGCAAGGGCACGGACAAGGTCTTTCTGATCGGCGATTTCAACGCCTACGCCAAGGAAGATCCCATCAACGTCCTCACGGGCGCGGGCTACACCGACCTTGAAGCCGGAACCAACAAGCACTCCTACCTTTTCGGCGGAATGGTCGGCTCCCTGGACCACATCCTCGCTTCCCCTGCGGCCCATAAGACCGTGACGGGAACCGACATCTGGAACATCAACTCCGTGGAGTCCGTGGCGTTGGAGTACAGCCGGTATAACAACAATGTGACCAACTACTATGCCGCGGACGAGTTCCGTGCCAGCGACCACGATCCCGTGGTGGTGGGCCTGGACCTGGCACCGGATGCACCGGCAAGCGTTGACCTGCAGTTCCTGGGCATCAACGATTTCCACGGCCGCGTCGACTCCAACACGGTGCTCTTCGCAGGGACCGTGGAGAAGCTGCGGGCTGCAGCCGCTCCGGGCGCAACGGCCTTCATCTCGGCCGGCGACAACATCGGCGCGTCGCTCTTCGCTTCCTCAGTGGCGAAGGACCAGCCCACCATCGACGTCCTGAACGCGCTCGAACTGCAGGCTTCCGCAGTTGGCAACCACGAGTTCGACGGCGGCTGGCAAGACTTGCGCGACCGCGTCATTGCCGGTGGCAACAACGCGAAGTTCGCCTACCTTGGCGCCAACGTCTACCAAAAGGGCACCACCACTCCGGTCCTGCCGGAGTACAAGGTGTTGGAGATGAACGGCATGCGGGTTGCCGTGATCGGCACCGTGACGCAGGAAGTTCCGTCCCTGGTGACCCCTGCGGGGATAGCGGATCTGGAATTCGGTGATCCGGTGGAGGCCATCAACCGGGTTGCGGCCAAGATCAAGGCTGACAACGCGGCGGACCTGATCATCGTGGAAAACCACGACGGCGCCGCGTCCGGAACGCCCGAGGGCGCCACGCTGGAGCAGGAAGTGGCAGCCGGCGGCCCGTTCGCCAAGCTCGTCAATGAGACATCCCCGGACGTGGCCGCGATCTTCACCGGGCATACCCACAAGGAATATGCCTGGGATGCACCCATCCTGGACTCGAACGGACAGCCGACAGGCAAGACGCGTCCGATCGTGCAGACGGGAAACTACGGCGAGAACGTGGGCAGCGTGACCTTGACCGTGGACACCGCTTCCAAGTCGGTTACGGCGTACAAGGCGTCGATCGTGGACCGCACTACGGACACGGCAGAAAGCCTCGTCGCCGCCTACCCGCGCGTCGCAGCCGTCAAGACGATCGTGGACAAAGCCCTGGCCAACGCCGCAGAGATCGGCAACCAGCCGGTGGGCGCGGTCACCGCCGATATCACCACGGCTTTCACCCCGGACCCTGCCGGCGGTGCCCCGAAGCGGGACGACCGCGCGTCCGAATCCACGCTGGGCAACCTCGTGGCGGACTCGCTGGTGGATACGCTCAAGGCTCCTGAACTGGGCGCGGCGGAGATCGGCGTCGTCAATCCCGGCGGACTCCGCAACGAGCTGTACTACGCCCCGGACGGAACCATCACCTACGCCGAGGCAAATGCGGTGCTGCCGTTCGTGAACAACCTTTGGACCACGACGCTCACCGGCGCCCAGTTCAAGACGCTCCTGGAACAGCAGTGGCAGACCAACCCTGACGGCACGGTGCCCAGCCGCCCCTACCAGCAGCTGGGACTGTCCAAGAACGTCAACTACACCTACGACGCCGCACGCCCCGCGGGTGACCACATCACCGGCATCTGGGTGGGTGGCGCGGTGATGGACCCGGCCAAGCAATACCGGATCGGGACGTTCAGCTTCCTTGCCACTGGCGGTGACAACTTCCGGGTGTTCAAGGAAGGCAGCGACACCAAGGACACGGGCCTGGTGGACCGCGATGCGTGGATCAAGTACCTCCAGGCGCACAACCCGGTCTCCCCTGACTTCGCCCGGCGCTCAGTGGCAGTGGCGAACACCACCGCCGCGGAGGTCAAGGCAGGCGACGCCATCAAGCTGGCTGTCACCAAGTTGGACCTGACCTCCATTGGCAGCCCGGCCAACAAGACGCTCAAGGCCGTGTTCATTGATGCCAAGGGGGCCGCCGTGGCCCTGGGCGACGTCCCCGTGGCGTCCGGTGCTGCAAGCGTCAGCCTCAAGGTTCCCGCAGCGGCAGCCGCAGGGACCGGCACCGTGGTGCTCACCGCCGTCGAAAGTGGCACCACAGTCAAGGCGCTGGTCAAGGTGGCAGCGAGCGGCCCGAACCCGCCGCAGTGCACCGCTCCCACCAAACCGTCCAAGTGGTACGACATTGTGGGCTGGCTCCGCTACGCATTCGCGTGGCTGGAGTACCAGAAGTGCCTGAGGGGCTAAACACCCTTCAAAGCAGAAAAGGAGCCCCTCACATCAGTGAGGGGCTCCTCCTCCGCGCCACGCGTCAGAGCTTCAGGATGCTGCGGGCGATCTCGTCGGCATCGCGGAGGGTCCGTTGCCCGCTCCTGTACGCCCTGCCCTTGGTGGGCCGTGCCTCCGCCGCGATGGCCGTTCCCCACTGTGTGGCGGACAACTGAAGGCTCAGCACATACATCCCCCGGGTCACCGAACCGTTCGCCGCCACAGGACGGTAAGGGTGCGGTTCAACGTCCAAGCCCGTGGTCTGCACCGGAGTTCCCTCGACGCTCATCATGATCTTGGTGCGGACCAGGCCGTCCTCCAACAGCTGTTCCAGGAGCGGCGAGATGTTCATCCCCACGCGGTTCGCCGGCGACATCGCCTCGATCAGCGTCCGCGCCTGCGCGGGAACGTCCCGGACCCAGGGCGAAAAAGCGCGGAACACTTTGGCGTTGCGATCAACACTGAACTTGGGGTCGGGTCCCACGAAACTCACGACGCCGGCGCGCGCCAGGGCGGCCAACTGTTCCGACCGCAGCGCCGGAGGTCCGCTGGCCAGCCCCTCCACGAATGATTCGAACCAGCCCCGCAATTCAGCCACCCACGATTCGTCCGTGATGCCGCCGTCGGCCACTACTGTCTTGAGGATCGCCCGGCCGGTGTGCAGGGCGCCGATGGCCATCTTCACGGGGTCGGATTCGCCCAGCGCGGAGCGCCGTGCGTCGTCGTCGAGGTAGTCCGTGACGGCTTTGTCCAGCTCCCTGCGTGAGGAAAACGTCCGGCCGGCCAAGGGTGCTGCAAGCCCCTTCAGGTTCAGTCGGCGGGAGGCCACAACATGCTTTTCCACGAGCGCACCCACGGCGCTTTCCCAGTTGCCCGTCGCGTGGGCGTGGGGCTGCAAGGCGTCTTCCAGGTCCGCGAGGAACTGCTCCGGATCCCGGATCGCCGCTGGTTGCGATCCCGCCAGCGTGGCGTAGTAGGCCCAGAGGGCGTCGCGGTGCAGGAGGGGCCACAGGTCGTGATCGAAGCCCGGCTGGATTCCAGCGGCCTTGAAACGGTCCATGGCGGCCTCTGTGAGGTACCGGAGCGTGATGCTCGTGGCGTAGTAGCCGGACAGCCCGGCCTTGGCGCGGTACGGGGTGCCCCTTCGAGAAGCAGCGATGATCTTGGGTTCGCGGCCGGAGGGACGGTATTCGAGCGTACCCGTCCCGGGAGCCACCGAGTCCACGAACTTGCCGCCCCGGCCTTCCGTCAACTGCCCCATCACGTCGAAGAAATTCAGTCCCATGCCACGGACCAGGACGGGCTCGTTATCCGGAACGCGTGTCCAGTCCACATCGGCCGGAGGAGCGGGCGGGAAGTAGAGCAGGCCCTGTTCCCGCGCCGCGGTTTCGAAAGAGCGCTGCTCAGGGTTCAAACGGGACTCAATGTGCCCCAGCGCAAGGACCACCGAACCGACGGTGAGGCTACCGCCGTCGGCCAGTTCGACGTCGAACATGTCGCCAACCGGCCGCGCCGCAATGGCGGTGGTTTCATGGAAGGTGACCTCGACGCCGTCGGGCAGCCGTTGCAGCAGCTCCGCGAGGGTCTGGCGCAAATAGCGACCGTAGATGGCACGGCTGGGGAAGTTGTCCGACTCGAGGGTGGCCAGCTCCGCCTTTTCGGCCTGGTTCAGCCCCTGGCCATCACGACGCCGGGTGACCCGCCATTCGTCGAACGACGTCCCCGCCAAGGGCGGCGCGAGTTCGGGATCCTCGGGAATGAGCGTCGGATAGAACGACTGGGTGTTCATCAGGTACAGCCGCGACTGGTCCGGCTGCCACACGTGGCCCGAACCGGCCGGGTAAGGATCAATGACGTGGATGTGGAGCGTTGCGGTCACAATCGCCTGGTCCGTGGTGGCTGCCCAGTTGGCGAGCAGCCGCTCAAGCACACTGGTACCCCGGGGGCCCGCCCCCACCAGGGCAACACGGATGATTTGCGATTTAGCCACGCTCAAGCCTAACGTCCGTGTGACTTGCTTCCCCGTGAAAAGAGTTGCTTGGATGGGGCGATGACCACCACAGAAGCTGATCAGACGCCACTCCCCGAAGACCGCCCCGCTACCGGACCCCGCCACGCCGCCGATGTGGCAGCGGAACCGACGGATGAGAATGTCTGGCTGGAAGACATCCACGGCGAAGAGCAGCTGGCCTGGGTCCGCGAGCAAAACGCCCGCACCGAGGACCTGCTGGAAGACGCCGACTACACTGCCGTGGAGGCCGGAATCCTCGAAGTCCTGGACTCCACCGACCGGATCGCCATGGTGAACAAGCGCGGCGACTTCTACTACAACTTCTGGAAGGACCGGGAGCACCCCAAGGGCCTGTGGCGCCGCACTACGTGGGAAAGCTACCTTTTGTCCGAACCTGTTTGGGATGTGCTGCTGGACGTTGATGCCCTCGCCGAGGCCGAGGGCGTGGAGTGGGTCTTCCACGGTGCCGGGTTCCTGCGTCCCGCGCCCGGAGCCGAGTACCGTCTGGCGATGGTTTCGCTCTCCCCCGACGGCGGCGACGCCAACCGGTACCGCGAGTTCGACGTCGAGACCCGCACCTTCGTGGACCCCGCGGCGGGCGGCTTCGACGTGCCAACCGCGAAGGGCAACGTCAGCTGGCTCGATGCCGATACGCTGCTCGTTTCCAGCACGGCAGACGGCCTCCCGTCGACGTCGTCCTCCTACGCCCGGACGGCGGTCCGGCTTCGCCGAGGGCAGTCGTTGGCCTCCGCGGAGCAGGTCTTCGAGATCCCCGAAGACCACATGCTCGCAATGGTGGCCCACGACGCCACCCCGGGCTACGAGCGGACCTTCGCAGTGGATTACATCGACTTCTACAACCGGAGCACGTGGCTGCTCCGCGACGATTCGTGGGTGGCCATCGAGGTACCCACGGACGTGAACATCAGTGCGCACCGGGAGTGGCTCATGTTCCGGCCCCAGAAGGACTGGTCCTTGGCCGATGTTGTCTACCCCGCAGGCTCGCTCCTGGCAGCCGACCTGGACGCGTGGCTCGCCGGATCGCGGGCGGTCGTTGTGCTGTTTACCCCGGACGAGCACACGTCCCTCCAGTCCTGGAGCTGGACCCGGGACTACCTCCTGCTGAACCTGCTGCACGATGTTTCCTCGGAAATCCGTGTGCTGGACCCCAGCCGCCTCGACTCTGCCGGGTCCTGGGCCTCCAGCACCCTGGACGCCTGCCCGCCCCTCCACGACGTCAACGCCTACGCCGTGGATGACGAGGATGAATCCGGCGCCGGAAACGACTATTGGCTGGTGGCCACCGGCTTCACGACGCCCACCACGCTCACCCGAGGCACTTTGACGTCCGGGGAAGCCGTGTACTCCCTCGACACCGGGCGGACCGGGGGTGTCAACAGCCGGCACGAAGAGGTGAAACGGTCGCCGTCGTTCTTCAACGAAGCCGGGTACGAGGTTCAGCAACACTTCGCCACCTCCGCAGACGGCACCCGCGTGCCCTACTTCCAGGTGGCCTCGAAGGACCTGGTCCTGGACGGCCAAAACCCCACTCAGCTCTCCGGTTACGGCGGATTCGAAGTGTCCCGCACCCCCGCGTACAGCGGAACGGTGGGCCGTGCCTGGTTGGAGCGCCGCACCACCGGGCCGGATTCGCATGCCCGGGGTGGCGTGTACGTGGTGGCCAACATCCGTGGCGGCGGCGAATACGGGCCCTCCTGGCACCGCGCAGCACTCCAGGAGAACCGTCACCGCGCCTACGAAGACTTCGCTGCCGTTGCCCGGGACCTGATCTCACGCGGAGTCACCAGCCGGAAGCGCCTCGGCTGCGTGGGCGGTTCCAACGGCGGGCTGCTTGTGGGCAACATGCTCACCCGATACCCCGAATTGTTCGGGGCCGTCTCCTGCGGAGTGCCGTTGCTGGACATGCGCCGCTACTCCAAGCTCTCCGCCGGGTACTCCTGGATTGCCGAATACGGCGACCCGGACGTTCCAGCGCAGTGGGAGTTCATCCGCACCTTCTCCCCGTACCACCTGTTGCACGACGGTGTGGACTACCCGGAGACGTTCATCTGGACCGCCACCTCCGACGACCGTGTTGGCCCCGTCCAGGCCCGCAAGATGGCAGCCCGCATGCAGGCCATGGGCATACGCAACGTGTGGTTCCACGAAGCTTTGGAAGGCGGCCATGCCGGAGCATCGGACAACCGGCAGGCTGCCGCCCTCCAGGCCCGGAGCAACCATTTCCTGTGGAGGGCGCTGGCCGGAATCAACTGACGCTCCTGGCCTGTTTTGCACTGGGCCGCCGGTTCTGCGTATCCTTGGTGGGCTAGCAATAGCGGATTGGAGACGTGCCAGAGCGGCCGAATGGACTTCACTGCTAATGAAGGGTCGGGGTTAAACTCGACCGGGGGTTCAAATCCCCCCGTCTCCGCGAATTGGTCCCGGTTTTCGAACCGGGACCTTTTGCGTTTTAACCGCTCCCCTAACCGGTTGTGGGTCCCGGATCTACCGCCGGGAGCCGGCGCTGACTTCGGCTCCCGCATGGCGGTGCAGCGTCAGGCTGTCGATCGTGCTGACCAGCATCAGGACGGCCATGGCCAGGAACGCCCCCTTGTAGGCGGTCACATGGTCGGCGCCGAACAGATGGGTGGCGTCGAACAACCGAAGGAACAAGGCTCCGACGGCGATTCCCGCTCCCGCCGCCAGTTGGACCAAGGTGGCTGAAATGGCGTTGGCGGAGGGCAACTGTTCGGGAATGATGTCCGCGTACTGGACGGAAGCGTAGGCGGAAAACCCGATGGACCGGAAGGCACCGCTCAGGAGCAGGAGTCCGAAGATGACCGGCTCGGGTGTCTGCGCGGTAAGGAACGCGCAAAGGGCAAACGTGACCGCGGAGGCAAACGAAGCGAATACCAGCACTGCCTTGAAGCCGAAGCGCCTGATAAGCGGAGTGGTTGCGGGTTTGATGCCGATGTTGCCCACAAAGACGGCTGCCACCATGACGCCGGCCTTCAGCGGATCCCAGCCGAAACCGTCCTGGAACATGAGGGGCAGGAGGAATGGCACAGAGCTGATCGTCAGGCGGTAGATAAACCCACCGGTGGACGTGGCCCGGAACGTCCTGGTCCCGAACACGTCCAGTTTGAACAGCGGTACCTTGGCCCTCGCCATCCACCAGACGGCACCCGCCAGCGACAAGACACCCGCAGCAACCACGACGGCGGCAACGGACCCAGGAGCGTGGCCACCCAGGGTTTCCAGCCCTACCACCAAGGCGCCGACGCCGAGCGTGGTCAGCAGCAGCCCGAACCAGTCCAGCCTGCGCTTTCCGTCGCCGGCGGTCTTCGGCACAAGCCGCAATGCCGCGATGAAAGCTGCGAGGCCCAGCGGGACGTTGATGATGAAGATCCAGTGCCAGGACAGGAACGTGGTCAGCGCCCCGCCCACCATGGGGGCCAGGACCGGTGCCAGGAGTCCGGGCCACACGAGGAAAGCCGTCGCCCGGAGGAGTTCGGATTTCGGCGTTCCCCGCAGCACCACCAAGGTGCCCACGGGAACCATCATGGCTCCCCCTGCACCTTGGGCAATGCGGCTCAGGGTGAGCATGGTCAGGTCCTGGCTGACGGCGCAGAGCAGCGACGCGACGGTGAAGACAGCGATGGCCAGGCAAAACACCCTTCGCGCCCCCAACCGTTCAGCGAGCCAACTGCTCAACGGGATGCCCATTGCCACTGTCACGAGGTAGGCCGTCATGGTGATGTTGACGTCTGCGGCCGGGACCCGGAAATCGGAGGCGATGCTGGGGACGGCCGTGGTGAGGATGGTGCCGTCGAGGAACTCCATGAAGAACGTTGCGGCCACCAGCAGCGCCAACCTCGGCTGCCAGGTGCTCTCCGTGGCGGTGGCAGCGTCGGTCTGGTTCGAATCTGTGGTCATTGCTCCGGTCCAAAGTCAGGATGGACGGCCCGCGCGGGGCTATCAGGCGTGTTTCATCGATCCTATAGAGACAATGACCCTCTACCCAGCCTGCGCCAACGCCAGCGGAAGGACCGGCCCCGCACCCGCCAACCGCAGGGCCCGGGCGGCCACGGTCATGGTCCAGCGGCTGTCAACGAGGTCATCCACCAGGAGCACCGGCTGCCCAGCTGTTGCGGCGAGCGCTTGGCCCAGTTCGGGGCCCACCACCAGCCGGTCCCATACTCCTGCAAGCCGGTAGGCACTGTTGCCTCCGCGGGATCCTGTGGGTCCGCCATGCTGCGGCTCTAAGGACCCCAGGTAGGGCATACGGCCGATGCTGGCGATTCCCCGTGCCAAGGAGTCCACCAATTGCGGTTTGCTCCTGGAGGGTAGGCTCACCACAGCGGCAGGCCTGCCCACTCCGCTCCAGGCAGTTCCACCATCCGCACCCGACCACTCGCGCAGTACCTGAACGCAGGCCTGGAGCATGGCCGGGTCCACCTCGCGGTCTGCAGCTCCTGCCGCGAAGAGCTCGCGAAGCGCGCCTCCCCAGCCCAGGTCCGTGAGACGGGCCAGGACACGCCCCTCAGCGACGCCCTCATCCGGCTTGATCTTGCCCTTGACGGGCACCCCCAGCCGGTCCATCCCGGACGGCCACTGCAGGCGGGGTTCCACGGCGATGCCCACCCTGCGCAGTGTCTGTCCTGCGGCGTCCACTGCGGCCGCGGCAATATCGTCCGGGAACCAGCGTCCCGCGCAGTTATCGCAGCGTCCGCACGGTGCCGCGGTCTCGTCATCCAGCACGGAGGTGATGTATTCCATGCGGCACCCTGAGGTGTCCTGGTAGATGATCATGGAGTCCTGCTCGTCCACCCGGGCCTCGGCAATGCGTGAGTATCGCTCGGCGTCATAGACCCACGGCTGGCCGGTGGACCGCCATCCCCCGCCCACGCGCTCCACGGCGCCGTCCACGGCCAGGACCTTGAGCAGCAACTCCAGTGGTGTCCGGCGCAGGTCCACGCGGGCTTCCAGCGCAACCGTGGACAGTGCGGACCGTGCATCCGCGAGGACGTCCAGTACGGCCGCGGCCTTTTCCGCGGAGGGCATGGAGGCCGTGGCGAAGTACTGCCAGATCTCGCGGTCCTCGGATCCCGGAAGCAGGAGGACATCGGCGTTGGCTGCCCCACGTCCGGCACGGCCCACTTGCTGGTAGTACGCCACGGGCGAGGAGGGCGCCCCTAAATGGATAACGAATCCCAGGTCCGGCTTGTCGAAGCCCATGCCCAACGCGGACGTGGCAACGAGGGCCTTGACCTGGTTGTCCTTCAGGAGCTGCTCGGCGCGCTCCCGTTCGGCGGGGTCCGTCCTGCCTGTGTAGGACAAAACGTTGTGCCCGGCTTCGGCGAGCAGCCTCGCGGTGTCCTCGGCCGCCGAGACTGTGAGGGTGTAGATGATTCCACTGCCAGGCAGGTCCGCCAGGTGGGTCAGCAACCAGCCAAGCCTGTCCCGGGAGTTCTCGAGGTTCAGCACGCCGAGCCGCAGGGATTCCCTGCCCAGTGCTCCCCTGATGGTCAGGACGCCTTCGCCGAGTTGTTCTTCGATGTCATGGACCACGCGGGAGTTGGCCGTGGCGGTGGTGGCCAGCACGGGCACGCTCGGCGGAAGCTGGGCGATCAGGTCCGCGATCCGCCGGTAGTCGGGCCTGAAGTCGTGCCCCCAGTCCGAAATACAGTGGGCCTCATCGATCACCAGCAGGCCGGTGCGCCTGATCAGTTCAGGAAGCTGGTTCTCGCGGAAGGAGGGGTTGGTGAGCCGCTCCGGGGACACCAACAACACGTCAACGTCGTCGGCCGCGAGCTGTTCCAGCACGGAGTCCCATTCCAGGGCGTTGGCCGAGTTGATGGCCACCGCCCGCACGCCGGCCCTCGCTGCGGCGGCAACCTGGTCCCGCATCAGCGCCAGGAGCGGCGAGACTATCAGGGTGGGGCCAGCACCGCGCCTGCGCAGCAACAGGGACGAGACGAAGTAGACCGCCGATTTCCCCCAACCGGTGCGCTGGACCACCAGTGCCCGCCTCCCGCCGTCCACCAAAGCCTCGATGGCCTCGAACTGGCCGTCGTGGAACTCCGCCTCCGGGTGTCCCACGAGCTCACGGAGGCAGGCAAGGGCCTGCTCACGGGTGGGTGTTTGCACGGAAACAGAAGGAATGTGGGGGTTGGAGGCCATGTACCCCAGTATTGCAGCCGGCCCTGACAGCCAGGACCCCGTCGACGGGCTATGTGGACAACGGCTATCCACATGTACCCTGCGCCGGTTCATGCCCATTTGCACTGCCACAGTAGGATTGAGCGCGTGACTAGCGAGCAGAACAAGACTTTCGACCTCTCGGCTTCCTTCAAGGCGTACGACGTCCGGGGCATCGTGGGGGAATCCATTACGGCTGAGATTGTCCAGGCCGTGGGTGCTGCCTTCATTGACGTCCTTGGCCTTGAGGGCCAAACGGTCCTGGTGGGTGGCGATATGCGTCCGTCCTCGCCGGAGTTCAGCCAGGCGTTCGCCAAGGGCGCTGCTGCCCGTGGCGCGGACGTGCAGTTGCTGGATCTGATTTCCACTGACGAGCTCTACTACGCCTGTGGTGCGTTGAACGCCGCCGGCGCCACGTTTACCGCCAGCCACAACCCGGCCGAGTACAACGGCATCAAGATGGCCAAGGCCGGCGCCCAGCCCATTTCTTCCGAAAGTGGGCTGAAGGAGATCCAGGCCCTGGCCGAGGAGTACCTGAACCAGGGCAGCATCCCTGCCGCGGCAAAGCGCGGCCAGATCGGCGTGCGTGATGTCCTGAAGGACTACGCCGAGTACCTGCGCAAGCTCGTGGACCTTTCCGGGTCGCGGCCTTTGAAGGTTGTTGTGGATGCCGGCAACGGCATGGCCGGCCTGACCACCCCGGCCGTGTTGGGCGACAAGCTGCTCCCCGGCCTGCCTTTTGAGATCGTGCCGCTGTACTTCGAGTTGGATGGTTCGTTCCCGAACCACCCGGCCAACCCTTTGGAGCCGGAAAACCTGCGCGACCTCCAGGCAGCTGTCCTCAAGCACGGCGCCGACATCGGCCTGGCCTTCGACGGCGATGCCGACCGGTGCTTCGTGGTCGACGAGAAGGGCGAGCCTGTATCGCCGTCGGCCATCACGGGCATGGTGGCCCGCCGGGAGATCGCCCGCGCGAAGGCCGCCGGCGAGGAAACCCCCGTGATCATCCACAACCTGCTGACATCCAAGGCCGTGCCGGAACTCGTAGCCCAGGACGGCGGCCGAGCGGTCCGTACCCGCGTGGGCCACTCCTTCATCAAGGCAGTGATGGCCCAAGAGGGTGCGGTTTTTGGTGGAGAGCACTCGGCACACTTCTACTTCCGTGACTTCTGGAACGCAGACACCGGCATGCTGGCAGCCATGCACGTCCTGGCCGCGTTGGGTGAGCAGGACGGCCCGTTGTCCGAGCTTGGCCGCCAGTACGAGCCTTACGTTTCCTCCGGTGAGATCAACTCGGAAATCGAGGACAAGGCCGCGGCCGTGGAACGCGTCCGCGCTGACTTCGCCTCCGAGGACATCGAGATCGACCATATGGACGGCAGCACCTTCAGCGCCAAGGACGGCAGCTGGTGGTTCAACCTCCGGCCTTCCAACACCGAGCCCTTCCTCCGGCTGAACGCCGAAGCCAAGGACCACGCCACCATGGAAAAGATCCGCGACCGCGTCCTGGCAATCGTCCGGGGCTAGGAACGCAGAGGAAAAACTGACACCATGAGCCAAAACCCTCAAGCAACGGGGCAGCCGGCCGGACAAGATTCCACCACTGACCAGGACCGCGAGCTCCGCGACACCCTGGGCACCGCCATTGGCACGGCCCAGGAGCACCTCCTCCAAAACGGTGGCTTCCTCCCTTTCGGCATCACCCTGTCCCACGACGGCGAGCTCCGGATCGTCCTGGTCACCCCGAACGAGCCGGATGAGAACGGCGAGCTGGACGCGGAACAAATGCTGGCCGATGTCCAGGAGTTGTTGCGCCAAGGCCGTGACGGCTACCGCGCCGTGGCCATTGCCTATGACGTATCCTTGCCGGACCATGGATCGGACGGCATCACCGGCGCGGCCGAGCACCGGGATGGCGGCGTCCTGGCCGCCATCGTTCCTTACACGCAAACCAAGGACGGTTTCACCTTCGGTGCCATGGAAGCAGACACCCATGAGCCCACCGTCTGGGTGGACTAGACCTCACGACGTTAGGCAGATGCCATGAAGATCAACGCGTTCGCAGATGTGAGCCTCCGCGCTGTCATGGTCCTGGCCGCAGCTCCTGACGGAACGCTGTTGACCACACAGGCTGTGGCGGATGCTGTTGGCACGCCCTACAACCACGTCAGCAAGGCCATGGTCCGGCTGCGGGAACTCGGTCTGATCGATGTTGAACGCGGCCGGCTCGGGGGGTCCCGGCTGAACGCCTCCGGGCGCAAAGCCACGGTGGGCCAACTGCTGCGCCACCTCGACAGCCGACAGGACCCTGCCGAGTGCCAGTCCCCCAACGGCGACTGCCCTCTCCTCACCGAATGCGGGCTCCGCCACGCCATGAAACGGGCGCGCGAAGCCTTCTACCGGGAACTCGATGGCGTGGTGATCGCGTCGCTGCCGCATGCCCGCCAGATGGCCCCGGTATTCCAAACCATCGGACTGCGGCCACAGTTCCAGGCCGGAATTTCGCCCGCGACCGAAGCCACGGTCGCCGCTCCGTAAACCCCTCCGCGACACACTGCGTCGCGATTTGCACATGTTTTCTACGAGGAGTAGAAATTGACGTGTAAATACACGCATTCAAAATACGTATATTTTATGCCTCACGTCCGGACAACCCAGCCGGACCCCGACCCCAGGAGAACCATGCTCTCGGAAAAGTCCCGCCCCATCATTGAAGCCACTCTTCCGCTGGTCGGATCGCGGATCGGAGAAATCACCGCAGATTTCTACAACCGCCTTTTCACGGCACATCCGGAACTCCTGGACGGCCTGTTCAGTCGCTCCAACCAGCGCTCGGGTGAACAGCAGAGGGCGCTGGCCGGGAGCATCGCAGCCTTCGCCACGCACTTGGTCAACAACCCGGGCAGCCTTCCGGAAAAGGTACTCTCCCGCATCGCCCACAAGCACGCCTCGCTGGGGATCGTCGAGGAGCAGTACGGAGTGGTCTACGAACACCTGTTTGCAGCCATCGCCGCTGACCTGGCCGACGTCATTACTCCAGAGATCGCAGAGGCCTGGACCGAGGTCTACTGGCTCATGGCCGATGCGCTGATCAAGCTGGAGAAGGACCTCTACGCAGCCCAGGCCAACACCCGGATGTGGACCCCGTGGCGCGTGGTGTCCAAGCAAGCCGCGGGCAAGGACTCCATGACATTCACCTTGGAACCGGCGGACGAAACCCCCGTCACCGCGGCAAAACCCGGCCAGTACGTCAGCGTCAAGGTGACGCTGCCCGATGGCCTCCGCCAAGTCCGCCAGTATTCCCTGTCGGGCAGCGCCGGAACCAGCCGTATTTTCACCACCAAGCTCAACGACGGCGGCGAGGTGTCCACCGCCCTGCACACCGCCGTCGAGCGTGGAGACATCCTGGAAATCTCCAACCCGTACGGCGAGATCACGCTCAAGGAGGGCGAAGGGCCCGTGATCCTGGCCTCGGCGGGGATCGGCTGCACCCCAACCGCTTCCATCCTGCGCTCCCTCGCCGATGCCGGCACCGGGCGTGACGTCCTGGTCCTGCATGCCGAACGGTCCATGGATACTTGGGCCCTCAGCGGCCAGATGACCGCGGACGCTGCCAGGATCGATGCCCAACTGCAGCTCTGGTTTGAGACCCCGCAACCCGGCGCAACCGCCGGAGCAAAACAAGGCTTCATGTCCCTCCGCGAGGTCGATCTGCCCGCGGATGCTTCGCTGTACCTCTGCGGCCCGCTGCCCTTCATGAAGAAGATCCGGGACGAAGCCATCGAGGCGGGCATCCCGGCCACGCGCATCCACTACGAAGTGTTCGGACCGGACGTCTGGCTCGCCAACTAACGCTTAAACCACGACGACGGCCTGTCACCTTTCCAGCGAAAGGTGACAGGCCGTCGTCGTGCACTTAAGGACGCCGTTGTCCCTAAGGGGTCTAGGCCAGGCGGCTCTTCAGGCCATCCAGCTCGGACTGCAGCGCCGCCGGGAGGGATCCGCCGAAGTTGGCGAACCATTCCTCAATGGAGGCGAGCTCAGTTGCCCACTCGTCGGCGTCAACGCGAACCGCGGCCTCAACCTCGGCCGGGGTCATATCCAGGCCTTCGAGGTCGATCGACTCGCCGGTCGGAACGAAGCCGATCGGGGTCTCCACTGCGTCGGCCTTGCCCTCGAGGCGCTCGATGGCCCACTTGAGCACACGGGCGTTGTCCCCGAAGCCGGGCCAGGCGAAGCCACCCTCGGCAGTGCGGCGGAACCAGTTGACCAGGAAGATCTTCGGCAGGCGCTCCGGGTTGCCCTTGGCGGACAGGTTGACCCAGTGGTTCAGGTAGTCGCCGGCGTCGTAGCCGATGAACGGGAGCATGGCCATGGGGTCGCGGCGGACAACACCAACTGCGCCGGCGGCGGCAGCGGTGGTCTCCGAGGAGAGCGTGGAACCCATGAAGATGCCGTTGGACCAGTCGCGGGCCTCGGTGACCAGGGGGATAGTGGTCTTGCGGCGGCCACCGAACAGGATTGCGGAGAGCTCCACGCCTTCGGGGCTGAAGTATTCCTCGGCCAGCATGTCGATCTGGTCGATCGGCGTGCAGAAGCGGGAGTTCGGGTGGGCGGCAGGCTTGTCGGAGTCCGGTGTCCAGGACTCACCGCGCCAGTCGGTCAGGTGGGCCGGGGTTTCCTCGGTCATGCCTTCCCACCACACGCCACCATCGTCGGTCAGTGCAACGTTGGTGAAGATGCTGTTGCCCTTGGCGATGGCGCGCATGGCGTTGGGGTTGGTGCCCCAACCGGTGCCGGGAGCAACGCCGAACAGGCCGGCTTCGGGGTTGACGGCGCGAAGTTCGCCTTCCTTGCCGAAACGCATCCAGGTGATGTCGTCACCCAGGGTCTCAACCTTCCAGCCCTTGATGGTGGGGTCGAGCAACGCAAGGTTGGTCTTGCCGCAAGCGGACGGGAAAGCAGCGGAAACGTAGTAGGTCTTCTGCTCCGGGGAGGTCAGCTTGAGGATGAGCATGTGCTCAGCCAGCCAGCCCTCGTCGCGGGCCATGACCGAGGCGATTCGCAGCGCGTAGCACTTCTTGCCCAGCAGGGCGTTGCCGCCGTAGCCGGAGCCAAAGGACCAGATGGAACGCTCTTCGGGGAAGTGGACAATCCACTTTTCCGGGTTGCAAGGCCACGCAACATCAGCCTGTCCGGCTTCGAGGGGCGCGCCGAGCGAGTGCAGGGCCGGAACGAAGAAGGCGTCAGTCTGGGTGATGCGGTCCAGGACGTCCGTGCCGATGCGGGCCATGATGCGCATGGAAGCCACGACGTAGGCGGAGTCGGTGATCTCAACGCCAAACTTGGGGTCTTCGGCATCCAGGTGGCCCATGACGAACGGGATGACGTACATGGTGCGACCGCGCATGGAGCCGGCGAACAGTCCGCGCAGCTTCTGCTTCATCTCGGCCGGCGCCATCCAATTGTTGGTGAAACCTGCGTCGCGCTCGTTTTCGGAGCAGATGAACGTCTGTTCCTCGACGCGGGCAACGTCCGCCGGATCGGAGAACGCCGCAAAGGAGTTCGGGAACGTCTCCGGGTTGAGGCGCTTCAAGGTGCCGGCCTCGACGAGTTCGTCGGTCAGCTTCTTGTTTTCTGCTTCGCTACCGTCAACCCAGTGGATGCGGTCCGGCTGGGTCAGCTCGGCAACTTCCTCAACCCAGGCCAGCAGGCGTGCATGCGTAGTAGGTGCCTTCTCAAGCAGCGGCAGTCGCGCCAGATCGCCCATTGCGGTTCCCTTCCCTAGGGTTCGGTGGTGTGTCCTAAACGATAGGGGGCGCGGACCAGACCAATCCGCTGTCAGACATCGGACAACCAGGGAACCAAAAAGCAAAAACCGCGGAAATTCAAGGATCTGCGTTTCCAGATGCTCAATTTAAGTGACGAAGGTCACCTAGACCGGTCTAGTAAGCCAGATTACAGCTTTTCGATTTGGAACTTCACATGAACTTCTGTAAAGTTTATTGAGGTTCGAGGGGGTCAGAGAAACAGACCGCCGAGAATCACGCGAAATGCGCCCATAGCTCAGCTGGATAGAGCGTCTGTCTACGGAACAGAAGGTCAGGGGTTCGAATCCCTTTGGGCGCACAAATCAAGACCCGCACCGGTTCGCCGGTGCGGGTCTTTTGTTTTCCCCACGCGTACCCAGCTACACGCTTACCCAACTAAAGGACAGATAACGTTCCACTGAACGCTCGTAGGGACAGGAGCTGTCCCCTAGTTGGGTCGGGCGCAACGCTAACGCAAGGGCCGCCGTCGTACTTCTGCGGAAAGTACGACGGCGGCCCTTGCCTTTTGGTACAGGCGCGGCCGTCAGCGCCCGGGCTTGAACGGCGTTGGCGGGGCGTAGGCTCTGCGACGTGCACGCGGCACGGGGTGAACTGGAACCGCATCACCAATCACATTAGTGAGGGTCCCGAGCCGCTCTACCGTCAGGCTTACAGAGTCTCCCGACTGGAGCGGTGGTGGCGTCTGGGAACCGTGCCACCCCCAGAACTCGGCGAGGCATCCGCCACCGCTGGTACCGGAACCGAGGACGTCCCCTCGCCGCACCCACGTTCCGCGGCTGGCATAGGCCACCAGTTCGGCGAAGCTCCACGCCATGTTGGCCAGGGAATCCGTGGCCAACACCTGTCCATTAACGGACACGCTCATGCCGAGACTGAGGAATCCATCCGAGGTGACATCCGCAACCTCGTCCTTGGTAACGAAGAAGGGACCCAGCGAGGTGGCCGTGTCCTTTCCTTTCGCGGGTCCGAGTCCCACACCCATTTCGGCGCGCTGGAGATCCCGGGCAGACCAGTCGTTCAGGATCATGTAGCCGACGATGTGTGCCTCGGCTTCCTCCACAGAGAGGTTGTATCCGTCGGCGCCGATCACCGCGGCCACTTCCAGTTCGAAGTCGAATTGCCGGGTTCCCGGTGCCATCGGGACGGTGGCGTTATGGCCAATGGCCGCGTGCGGATTCGTAAAGTAGAACGCGGGAGCGTCGTACCAGGCCTGGGGGATGCCCTTGTCCGGGGCAACGGAGCGCAGGGCGCCAATCGTGTGCTGCTCAAAGGTGATGAAGTCCCGGATGCTCGTGACCTCAAGCGGCGGCAAGAGCTCGGCGTCCTGCAGGTCCACCAGCGCACCGCTGGAGGACTGCCAGGGCCAGGCAATCACGTCGAAGGCCTCGAGGCCTTCCGGGTAAAGCCGGCCCGAAACCAAACCGTCGTCGGCCAGCCCAAGGCGAGGCACGCCGTCGTGCATCATCCTGAAGAACTTCACCTCGTAACCTCCTGGTCCAGGATTGCGACGGCGCGGGTCCAGCCGGCGGACGCACCGTGGACCTTCACCGGGAAGCAGGAGACCTGGAAGCCAGTGCTCGGAAGGACCTCCAGGTTGCTGAGCTTTTCGATGTGGCAGTAGCCAATCTCCATGCCAGCTTTGTGGCCTTCCCATATCAAGGAGTTGTCGCCGGTTTCGCCGTATCGTTTGGCCGTGTGGATAAAGGGCGCATCCCAGCTCCAGGCATCGGTACCGGTCACCCGGACACCTCGGCTGGTCAGGTAGAGCGTCGCTTCACGGCCCATTCCGCAGCCTGTGGAGAGGTAGTCGTCCAGCCCATAGCGGGTGCCGGCAGCGGTGTTGACCAGGACGATGTCCCCCGGGGCGAGTTCATGGCCAATCCGGCCCAGTTCCATCTCCACATCGGATGCCGTGGCTACGTAGCCGTCTTCGAAATGCCGAAAGTCCAGTTTCACTCCCCGGCCGAAGCACCATTCCAGCGGAACCTCGTCGATGGTGATGGCCCGGGCACCGCCGTCCATGGTGGAGGCGTAATGGTAGGGGGCGTCCAGGTGTGTTCCGGTGTGGGTAGTGGCTGTGACGCGCTCGATCGCCCAGCCTTCCCCTCCTGGCAAGTCGGACTCGACCATGCCGGGAAAGAAGGAGACCAGATCGCGGGCGGTTTCCTTATGACCGAAGTATTCGATCTCCGGGGTCAGGCCTGGCGGGTCGGAGGCGATGTTGGCCCTGAGGCTGACGGAGAGGTCTACGAGTTTAGGCATGCGTGACGGGTTCCTTGTCTGGATGGATTTCGGCGACAGCAGCGGTGTGCGTCTGCGGCAGGAAGAACATGAGGCAAGCGCCCAACAGGAACACCGCCCCGGAGAGGATGAGACCGGAAGAGAAGCCCCAAGAGGCAGCGATTCCGCCCATGGCCAGGGGTGCGAACGCGGCAATTCCACGGCCAACGTTGAAGCAGAACCCTGCACCCGTGGTGCGGATCCGGGTTGGGTAGAGCTCGCCAAGGTAGGAACCGAAAAGCCCGGCGAAGGTCATGAAGAAGGCATAGAGCGGCCCCATCCAGAGCAGGACTGCCTGGTGGCTGACCAGTCCGTAGAGAGGCATCAGTACACCCGTTCCTGCCAGGGAAAGAATGATCGCATTTCGGCGGCCGATCCTGTCCGCCACCCAACCGAAAGCGAGGTACCCAAGGAACATGCCCAGATTCAGGACGGTCATGAAGAAGCTCACTTGCCGTGGGTCCAGTTCCCGTTCGCTGGAAAGGTAGCTGGGCAGCCACGTGGAAGCGCCATAGAAACCAATGAATGCGCACACCGCCACCAGGGTGGCAACCATGGTTCGCCGCCTGTACGGACCGGTGAACAGCACCCGCGCGGTGACGTTGCCTTCGGGAGTATCGACGGCGGCCGAACGCGCCGCCCGCTCGACGAGCCAGGCTTTGGACTCCGGGAAGAAGAACACCACCATCAGCAACGGAACCAGCGCCGACAACCCCGTGACCAGGAACAGCAGCCGCCAATCCGGCATGAAGAAGCCGGCAATCAAAGCCGCGCTTGCCCCACCCAACGGGTAGGCCGCGAGGACAAAAGCGACAGCCCGCCCGCGCTGTGACGGTGGCCAGGACTCAACGATATACGTGGACAGAACGGACCACACACCACCCAAACCAATGCCGGCAAGGAACCTCAAAGCTACGAACACCCCGTAGTTGGGCACCACGAAAAGCGCCGATGTCAGGGCGACGAAGACCACCATGGAGACGATCAGTGCGACGCGCCGGCCACGGTTGTCAGCCAGCCAACCGGTAATCACACTCGAGCAGCCCATGCCCAGGAGCGTGGCGGTAGCCAGCAAACCTCCCGCCAAGGGCGTCAGCCCCAACTCGGCGCTGATGGCTGGCAACGCGAAGGAGAGCACTGCGATTTCCAGGGCATCAAAGAGGTAGATGACGAACGACCCGAGGAGGATGAACCATTTGGTTCCACGTTTCATGGCGGGGATCCCTTCTGAAGCGGGCGACGTTGCCCGGAGCAGAAACAAAACTTAGACACCCATTCAGTTTCTGCTGGATTAGAATTTATACACCCATTCAGTTTGTGTCAACGCCCGCGGAACCCACGGAGCTATAGGCTGGAAACCATGTCCACAGAAGTGCAGGGAAACACCGCAGGAACGCGGCGGCGCGAGCAGATCCTGGACGTCGCCGTCAGGATGTTCGCGGACCGCGGTTTCGAAGCAACCACCATGCGGGCCGTCGCCGAGGAGATTGGCACCACGGCACCGCTGGTGATCTACCACTTCGCCACCAAACTGGATCTTTACACGGCAGTGTTCGCCCGGTACCAACACCTCAACGAGGAACGCCGCCGGGAGGTACTCGCCGTCGACACCTCGGCGGGTGACGCCGTCGAACGGATCGTGGAAGCGTTTCTCCTGCCAACATTGCGGGCGCAGGAAACGCCGGATGGGAAGCTCTTCGCGCGGCTCGTCCTCCGCGAAGCCTCAGATCCGGCGGCCCACGAGCGCGGCATCCTCGCCGAATACTTCGACCCCATGGCGCGGGACTTCATCACAGTCATGCGCAAGGCGTTGCCGGACAAGCCACCGGGCTTCCACGAATGGGCTTACCTCTTTGGCGTGGGGGCTTTGACGGGCACCGCGCTCCCCCACAGGATCGCGTCACTCTCGGAACGCGAAAACATCAACGATTTCCGTTACGACTACCTTCGCTCGGTCCTCGTGGCCGGCTGGCGCGGTTAGCACCGGCCACGCAGGGAGGTGACGGGCGCGCAGGAACGGAAGGGCCGCCGTCGTACTTTTGCGGAAAGTACGACGGCGGCCCGGGCGTTTGCGTGCGCTACTCGCCAACGGCCTCGCTGATGCGGCGGCGGATGCCATCGAAGTGGCGGTTGAGCAGTTCGGCGGCCAGAACCTTGTCTCCGGCAGCGACGGCCGCATAGATGTTGCGGTGGATGGCCGCGGTCTTCACCAGGTCCTCGTTGCCGGCGCCGATCTCTACATGGATCTTCCGGTAGACCTTCCAGAAGACGCCCATGAGGTTGATCAGGAGTTCGTTGTTGAGGGGTTCGAAGAGGCGGCGGTGGAACTCCGCATCGGCGGCCACGAAGTTTTCGCCGGCGGCAGCCAGGTCTTCCATCTGCTTGACGGCTTCCTCGATCAAGGCAAGCTGCTCGGGCGTCATGACATCGATGGACGTGCCTATGAGTCCGGATTCGAGCGCCTGCCGGACATCCACCAACTGCAGGGCTTCGAGGCCTTGGTGCCGCAGCGACAACCGGCCGCGGAACGTGAGGCCGTCGGCAAGCGCGTCGAAGTTGCTGGGGGCCACGAACATGCCGAAACCGTGGCGGATCTCGATGACGCCCAGAGCCTGGAGCACCTTCAGGGACTCACGGAGTGTGTTCCGGCCGACGCCCAGGGCAACGGACAGCTCGCTTTCCGTGGGCAAGGGATCGCCGGCTTCGAGTTCGCGTTCGAGGATCAGCTCCATAATGTCCGACTGCAAAGCACGCAGGCGTGCCTGTGCACTGAACCGCGCTTGCGGAACCACACCGGAAGTTGTCATGGCGCTCTCCTTGCCAATGCGCTCTCCCGTCAGTGCCGGGCAGCGCGGTGTTAATATTGAGGCGAGCTTAGCGCCCACCGCAGAATGAGTGACTCGCAACATACAATATCGGATGTCCCACGTCCTTGATAAGTATGTAGCGGGAATTCCTCGGATTTCCCGCCAATACTGGCCTGTACCGCCGGTTACGGAGGCCCCGCCAGCTCCCCCGGCACCCGACTCCCGCTTGACGTTCCGTTGTGACCGCCCTTACAGTTTCCATACGAGCATCGGACGTCCTACATCCGATAACCCACGAAACTCGAATGGTGAGGCACCCTATGAGCAAGACGATCCACAGCCTGCCGCTGGTCAACGACGCCAGCCGCCGGAACTTCCTGAAGCTAAGCGGCGCAGTTGGTGCAGCAGCCGCCTTCACGGCAACCCTTTCTGCGTGCGGCGGCGCTGCCAGCACCACCACCAGCAACGCAAGCAACACGGCGGCGGTGAACAGGGACCTCATCATCGAGGCGGGCATCTCCTACGCCCTCTCCACTGGCTTCGACCCGCTGAGCTCCTCCGGCGCAACGCCCATGGCCGCCAACCTGCACATCTTCGAAGGCCTCATCGAACTGCACCCGGCCACCCGCCAGCCTTACAACGCCCTCGCGGCCTCGGACCCCAAGAAGGTCAACGACACCACCTACCAGGTGACCATCCGCGACGGCGCCAAGTTCCACGATGGCTCCCCTGTCACCACCGAGGACGTTGCCTTCTCCTTCACCCGTGTGATGGACCCGGCCAACAAGTCCCTGTTCTCCCAGTTCATTCCGTTCATCCAGGACGTCAAGCCGGTGGACGCGAAGACCGTGGAATTCACGCTCAAGTACGCCTTCCCCGGCTTCGGCCCGCGCATTTCCGTGGTCAAGATCGTCCCCAAGGCACTCGCCACCGACCTCAAGGCCTTCGACGCCAAGCCGGTGGGCTCCGGTCCCTACAAGCTGGTGTCCGCGGTCAAGGACGACAAGATCGTGTTCGAAGCGTTCGCAGACTATAACGGCCCCAAGCCCGCGCTGGCCAAGGGCATGAACTGGCTGCTCCTCTCCGACGCCGCCGCACGCGTCACGGCGGTCCAGTCCGGCCGTGTCCAGGCCATTGAGGACGTCCCCTACCTGGACGTCGACGGCCTGAAGTCCAAGGTCAAGGTTGAATCCGTCCAGTCCTTCGGCCTGCTGTTCCTCATGTTCAACTGTGCCAAGGCTCCGTTCGACAACAAGCTGGTCCGCCAGGCCCTGCACTACGGCATGGACAAGGAAGCCATCATCAAGAAGGCCCTGTTCGGCAACGCCAAGGCCGCCAGTTCATACTTCCAGGAAGGCCATCCGGACTACGTCAAGGCCAAGAACGTCTACGGCTACGACGCCTCCAAGGCTGCAGACCTGCTCAAGCAGGCCGGGGTCAGCAACCTCGAATTCGAACTGCTCACCACGGACACCGCGTGGGTCAAGGACGTTGCTCCGTTGATCCTCGAATCGTGGAACAAGATCCCCGGCGTCAAGGTCACCGTCAAGAACCTCCAGTCCGGCGCCTTGTACAGCGACCGCGTGGGCAAGGGCGACTACACCGTTGTCGCTGCCCCCGGCGATCCGTCCGTCTTCGGCAACGACGCGGACCTGCTCCTGAGCTGGTTCTACTCAGGAGCCACCTGGATGGAAAAGCGCGCCTTCTGGACCACTCCGGAGCGCACCAAGCTGCAGGACCTCATGAACAAGGGTTCGCAGGCCTCCGGCGACGCAGCCAAGAAGACCGTGGGCGAAATCGTGGACCTGGTCTCCGAGGAACTTCCGCTCTACCCGATCTTCCACCGCCAGCTCCCCAGTGCGTGGGACGAGAAGAAGCTCAACGGCTTCAAGCCGCTGCCCACCACGGGCCTGTCGTTCGTCGACGTCGGACGAACTGCCTAAGCCTTGTGAGGCCTGCTCTGCGCGCTAAAACCCCCACTTAGCACGCAGAGCGGGCCCCGCAAGCCAAGAAATTTCCAACCAACCGGAGAACAAATTGGTCACGATATTGCGTCTGCTTGGCCGCAGACTTGCAGCCTTGCCATTGATGATCCTGGGCATCACGTTGCTCGTCTTCCTCGTCCTGCAGGCCGCTCCCGGCGACCAGGCCAGCTCGGCCCTCGGTGACGGCGCCAGCGAAGAAGCGAAGCAGCAGTACCGCCAGGAGAATGGCCTCAACGATCCCCTGGTCCTGCAGTACTTCCGCTTCCTCGGCAAACTCCTGCAGTTCGATCTCGGGGTCACCACTCCCCCTGCCAAGTCCGTCGCTTCGATGATCGGCTCGGCTTTCCCCCTGACATTGCTGCTGACGTTCCTGGGCGTGCTCATCGCCATTGTGCTTTCGCTGGCGTTCGGCATCCTCGGCGCCCTCTACCGCGACAAGTGGCAGGACCAGTTGGTCCGCGTCTTCTCGATTGCCGCGATCGCCACGCCGTCGTTCTGGCTCGGCATCCTGCTTATCCAATGGTTCGCGCTGGGCGAGAACCCGATGTTCCCCTCGGGCGGAATTGCGACGCCGGAATCCGGCTTTGGCGGTTGGCTCAACTCCATGGTGCTCCCGGCTTTGGCGCTCGGCATTCCCGTGTCCGCCTCGCTGATCCGCGTGGTACGGACCTCCATGGTGGAAGAACTGGACCGCGACTACGTCCGCACAGCGATCGGCAACGGTGTCCCCTACCGCGAGGTCGTGTCCAAGAACGTCCTCCGCAACGCGCTCGTCACCCCGGTGACCGTGCTGGGACTCCGCGTCGGCTACCTGCTGGGTGGCGCCGTCGTGATTGAAATGATTTTCGCCCTGCCCGGCATGGGCCAACTCATCCTCAACGGCATCACCAACCTGGACGTCAACCTGGTCCAGGGCGTGGTGCTCACCATCTCCGTCACCTTCGTACTGGTGAACATCGTGGTGGACCTTCTTTACCTGCTCATCAACCCCCGAATCAGGACGGTATAGCTCATGCGCAGCAAGCTCGCAGATCGGCTAAGCGCCCCGGGCCTTCGTTTCAAGGCCCTGCCCTGGGGATCGCGTATCGCCCTGCTCTTCCTCATCCTCATTGTCCTCGCCGCCATCCTGGCGCCGGTCCTGGCACCGCACGACCCCCTGGAAACGTTCATTCCGGCCACGCCTCCCGGCGCCGAACACTTCTTCGGCACGGATCGCCTGGGCCGCGACATCTTCTCCCGGCTGTTGTTCGGCGCACAGTCTTCGCTCATGATCGGCCTCGGCGCCGTGGGCCTGGCGATCCTGGTGGGCGCACTCCTGGGTTCGTTCGCCGCGACTTCCAGCAAGTCCGTGAACGAGATCATCATGCGGATCATGGACATCCTCATGGCCTTCCCGGGCATCGCGCTGGCGGCAGTGCTTCTGGCGGCGTTCGGCAACTCGGTCCCGACCATCATCATCGCGATCGCCATCATCTACACCCCGCAACTGGCCCGTGTGGTCCGCGCCAACGTCCTGGCCCAGTACGGCGAAGACTACGTCCGGGCCGAGCGGGTCATGGGTGCCGGCCGGTTCTACATCCTGGTCAAGCACATTGTCCGCAACACCGCTGCCCCCGTGCTGGTGTTCGCAACCGTCATGGTGGCGGACGCGATCATCCTCGAAGCCTCCCTCTCCTTCCTGGGCGCCGGTGTGCAGGATCCTGCTCCGTCGTGGGGCAACGTGATCTCCTACGGACGCAACCTGGTCCTGTCCGGCGGTTGGTGGGCCACCACCTTCGCGGGCCTCACCATCCTGCTGACCGTGCTGTCCCTGAACATCCTGGCCGAGGGCCTCACCGACGCGATGGTCAACCCCAAGCTCCGCCGGGCTCCCGTGGTGAAGGACGACGACGGTTCCTCCGCCTCCGTCACCGTGGACACCGAGGTGGCAACGTCAGTTGCCCAGCCTTCTGTTGTTGAGGAACACGAGCTCGACGGCGTACGGGCAGCTTCCGGCCTGGGAGCCGGTTCCGCGGGCGGACAGTCAGCCCTGCTCACCGATACCCCCGCCGCCGCCAACCCGCACCTCCTCCTGGACCGGGAACTTGAGTTGCTGGCAGAAATCGAAGCGAAGCGCACCGACCGCCTCCCGCAGGTAGCGGCAGGCGCACGCAACGTCCTTGAGGTGAAGAACCTGTCCATCCGTTTCCCCGGGCGCTTCGGCGACACCGCGATCGTGGACAACGTGTCCTTCACGGTCCGGGAAGGCGAAACCATGGGGCTGGTGGGCGAGTCCGGCTGCGGCAAGTCGATCACCTCGCTCGCCGTCATGGGCCTCCTCCCGAAGACGGCGGAGGTCACCGGATCCATCACCTTCGATGGCAAGGAACTCCTGGACGCCAACACCAAGCACAGCAACCCGAAAGCCTACGTTGGCCTTCGTGGTGAGCAGATCGCCATGGTCTACCAGGACGCGTTGAGTTCCTTGAACCCGTCCATGAAGATCAAGGAGCAGCTGGAACAGCTCACCAAGCGCGGGGGCCGCAAGTCGCCCGCGGAGCTGCTGGAAATGGTCAAGCTGGATCCTGTCCGGACCTTGGCCAGCTACCCGCACGAGCTCTCCGGAGGCCAGCGTCAGCGCGTACTGATTGCCATGGCCCTGTCCCGTTCGCCGAAGATCGTGGTTGCTGACGAGCCCACCACTGCCCTGGACGTCACGGTCCAGAAGCAGGTTGTGGACCTCCTCAACGAACTCCGCGAGCAGCTCGGATTCGCCATGGTGTTCGTCAGCCACGACCTCGCGTTGGTCGCCTCGCTGGCGCACCGCATCACCGTGATGTATGCAGGCCAGGTAGTGGAATCCGCACAGGCTTCGGAGCTCCTGCAGAATCCCAAGCACGAATACACCCGGGGCTTGCTCGGCGCCGTGCTCTCCATCGAAGCCGACGCCACGCGGCTCCACCAGATCCCCGGCACGGTTCCCTCTCCGCGCGATTTCGCCACGGGCGACCGTTTCGCGGCCCGCTCGTTGCGGCCCGACGCCGATCCCCACCAGAAACTGGTCCTCACCACTGTCGCGTCGGCGAACGGTGACGATGCCGACCACTACTGGGCGAGCCACCTGAAGGAGGACGCGAAGTGAGCACACCAGTGATTGAGCTCAAGGACGTCAAGGTCCATCACCGGGCACGCACCGGTGGACTGTTCCGGCCCAACATCGTCAAGGCCGTTGACGGGGTGGACTTCAGCATCAGCCGCGGCGAAACCGTCGGAATCGTTGGTGAGTCCGGCTGCGGCAAGTCCACGCTCGCGTCAGTGCTCGTGGGACTCCAGCCGCCGACGTCGGGCAGTGTCCTGTTCCACGGAAAGCCGGCCATCAAGCGCAACGCAGCCATGCGGCGCGAGTTCGGCCGCTCCGTCTCCGTGGTGTTCCAGGATCCGTCCACGGCCCTGAATCCGCGCATGACCATCCAGGACATCCTGACCGATCCCCTGCAGGTCCACGGAATCGGAAACGCTTCCAGCCGCGCGGCCAAGGTCCGGGAACTGTTGGCGCTGGTTGGCTTGCCGCAATCGGCGGCCGAAGTGACGCCGTCGCAGGTTTCCGGCGGGCAGCGTCAGCGCGTGGCGATCGCCCGGGCACTGGCTCTGGAACCGGACATCATCGTGGCGGACGAGCCGACGTCGGCCCTGGACGTTTCGGTGCGGGCTCAGGTGCTGAACCTGCTGTCCGACCTCAAGTCGCAGCTGAACCTGGGCATGGTGTTCATTTCGCACGACATCCAGACCGTCCGCTACGTCTCTGACCGGATCTGTGTCATGTACTTCGGCAGGATCGTCGAACAAGGCACAGCCGCGCAGGTCTTCGACAATCCCAGCAACGACTACACGCGGAAGCTCCTGGGCGCCGCGCCCAGCCTGCTCCACATCTAGCTTTTACCTTCACAAGATACAAACAACGGAGATTTCTGTGTCCACTCAGTTCCAGGGCGTCATTCCCCCGGTCATCACGCCCCGCCACGCCGATGGCAGCATCGACACCCAGTCGTTGAAGAACGTCACCAAACACCTGATCGACGGCGGTGTGTCCGGGCTGTTCGTGCTGGGCTCCTCCGGCGAAGTCCCCTACGTGACCAACGCCGAGCGTGAACTGGTGGTCTCCACCATCGCCGACGCCAACGCCGGTGCAGTTCCCCTGATCGTGGGCGCCAACGAGCAAACCACTAACCGCGTTATCGAGGAAGCCCGCAAGGTGGTGGACCTCGGCGCAGATGCGATCGTGGTGACTTCCATGTACTACGCGATCGGCAACGTCGCAGAGACCGAGACCCACTTCCGCAGCATCCACGAGGCCATCCAGAAGCCGATCTTCGCCTACGACGTGCCCGTCCGCACGCACTTCAAGCTGCCCACGGACCTCCTGGTACGCCTCGGCCGCGACGGTGTGATCGCCGGCGTGAAAGACTCCTCCGGCGACGACGTTTCCTTCCGCCAGTTGCTCCTCGCAGCCAAGGACATTCCCAACTTCGACATCTTCACCGGTCACGAGGTTGTGGTGGATGGCGCCCTCCTGGGCGGTGCGCAGGGCGTTGTCCCTGGCCTCGGCAACGTTGACCCGGCCGGCTACCGCCGCCTCTTCGACGCTGCGCAGGCCGGCGATTGGGCATTGGCGGCCCGGGAGCAGGACCGCTTGGCCGACGTCTTCGAGATCGTCTACACCCCCAACGGCCGCGTGTCCGGCGGTGCCGCTGGCTTGGGCGCTTTCAAGACCGCGCTGCAGGTCATGGGCATCATCGAGTCCAACACCATGAGCCAGCCCATGCTGTCCCTGAATGAGACCGAAACGGCTGCCATCCGCGCCATCCTGGAACGCAACGGGCTGGTCTAACCTTCAATGACCTCTTCCATGACCCACGTGATCGGCGTTGACCTCGGCGGCACCAAGACCGCCGCCGGGGTTGTCTCCTCCTCAGGCGAGGTGTTGATGTCGGACACTATTCCGACCCTCAACCGGGCCGGTGGCGAGGCGATCCTTGATGCCACCGCGGCGTTGATCGCGGGCTTGGTTGAGCGGGCTGCCGACGCCGGACTGACAGTGTCCGGCGTCGGTGTCGGCTCCGCGGGGGTCATTGATGCTGCTACTGGAACCGTGGTGTCCGCCACCGATGCGATCCTTGGCTGGGCGGGCACTTCGTTGACGGCCGGGCTGGCCGCGCGGCTTTCGTTTCCTGCTGCGGCCGTGCGTGCCGTTAACGATGTCCACGCGCATGCCCTCGGTGAGGCCTGGCTCGGTGCCGCCGCCGGTACGTCGAGTTCCTTGATGGTGGCGTTCGGGACCGGCGTTGGTGGCAGCTTTGTTCTGAACAGCGCGCCGCTTCTGGGTCACCGGTTTGTGGGCGGGCACGTCGGGCATTTTGCCTCGCCTCTTGCTGCTTTTGATGGCGCTCCGTTGCCCTGTGTTTGCGGTGGCTCCGGGCACGTGGAGGCCGTGGCCTCCGGGCCGGCAATCCATGAGTCATTCCTTCGCTTTGGCGGCTCGGCTGCGGAGGCGACGGACACCCGCGGCGTGTTCGCACTCGCCAACGGAACCCACGACGCCGGCGCTGGCGCCAACTCCGCGGCCAGCCTCACCGCCGCTTCCCGCGCCATCGAACTGGGTGCCGCCGCCGCCGGCCAAGCCGTGGGCGGGCTCATCAACATCCTTGACCCTGAATTCGTGGTCATCTCAGGCGGCCTAGCAGACGCGGGTGAGCTGTGGTGGAAACCCATGGAAGCCGCGCTGCGCCAGGAACTCCTTGCACCTTTGGCTGCTGTCCCCGTTGTCCGTGCAACCCTCGGCAACTCCGCAGCCATAGTGGGCGCCGCGAAACTTGTACTTAGCTAAGGAAAACCTGTGATTCTCACGTCCGAAAGCCTCGAGGCCCTTCGTTCCCAGCTCATCGTTTCCTGCCAGGCATACCCTGGCGAACCGATGCGCGATCCCCGGACCACTGGCCAGGTTGCTGCCTCGGCGGTGATCGGGGGTGCTGCGGCGATCCGCGTCCAAGGTCTGGCTGACGTGCAGTTCACCCGTACCGCCGTCGAGGTTCCTGTGATCGGGCTCTGGAAGGACGGCCATGACGGTGTCTTCATCACCCCAACCCTCCGGCACGCCCTGGCCGTAGCCAACGCCGGAGCGCATGTTGTGGCGATCGACGGCACCCGGCGGCCACGCCCGGACAGGCTCTCCCTGGCTGACACCGTGGCCCGAATCCATGCGGAATCCCAGGCACTGGTGATGGCTGACTGTGGTTCATTAGAGGACGCCGTTGCTGCCGTTGAAGCAGGCGCGGACCTGATTGGCACCACCCTTGCCGGCTACACCGGCGAGCGCCCCAAGACCGACGGGCCGGACCTGGAGCTCCTGGATCAGATAGCTTCGGCGGAGCTGGGGAAGCCGCTCATCGCCGAGGGACGCATCCACACGCCGGCCCAAGCCCGCCAAGCCTTGGACGCCGGCGCCTTCGCCGTGGTGGTGGGCACCGCGATCACCCACCCTGCCACCATCACAGGCTGGTTCATGGGAGCAATGCACGCCTAACCCTGCGTTGCGGGGCTGCTACAGCCCGTACTTCTCCAGCAGCCGCAGCCACACCTCGCTGATGGTCGGATACGACGGCACGGCATGCCACAAGCGATCCAGCGGAACCTCTCCGACGATCGCAATCGTGGCCGAGTGCAGCAACTCCGCCACGCCGGGCCCAACGAACGTCGCGCCGAGGATCACCTTTCGGTCTTCGTCCACCACGATCTGCGCCCAGCCCTTGTAATCGGAGGAGTACAGCTGGGACCCCGAGACGTTGATCGGCAATTCGACGCCGGTCACGTTCTTCCCTTGCAGCAACGCCTGCTCCAGCGAGGGACCCACTGAGGCAACCTCCGGGTCCGTGAACACGACGCTGGGGATGGCATGATCGTTGGCCGTGTGGGCCAAGGAGCTCCACGGTTTGGGGGTTCCGCGCAAGCGTCCGCGTGCCCTGGCAACAATGGCATCGCCGGTTGCGCGGGCCTCGTACTTCCCCTGATGGGTCAGGAGCACTTTGCCTGCAGCATCCCCGGCCGCGTAGAGCCATAGGCCACTGGTGCCATCGCTGGCGGGCCCGTCCACCAATCCGCTGGGATCCGTTGTGAGCCGGAGTTTTCCGTCCTCTGCGGCGACGCCCACGCTTTCCAGGCCAAGATTGGCCAGCGAAGGGTGCCTGCCGGATGCCACCAGGAGCTGGTCGGCTTGCAGCGTCATGCCGTCGACCGTCACGGCGACGGAGCCGTCGTCGTTCTTCTCCACTTTCCGGATGTCCGTGTGCGCGTGAACGGTGACCCCGTCCGCACGGAGGCCTGCCAGGACCAGGTTGGCGGCTTCTGCGGGGTAGCTGCTCAGCAGGCGTCCGCGGGCCACCACGGTCACGTCCGAACCGAGGCGCGCGAAGGCCTGGGCAAGTTCAACACCCGCCACACCGCCACCCAGGACCACCATCCTGCGCGGGACTTCCTTAGCGGCTGTCGCGCCACGGGTAGTCCAGAAGGGGACATCGGATAGGCCCTCGATGTCCGGAATGGTGGGAGTTGAGCCTGTCGCGATCACCACGGCGTAGTGGGCCTTGAGCGCGTAGCTGTTGCCGTCCAGGCCATCCACCTGGACTTCGCGGGGGCCAGTGATGCGCCCGCGTCCGCGGATCAGCTCTATGCCCGCGCTGTCCAGCCAGTCCACTTGGCTGCCGTCCTGCCAGTTGTTGGTGAACCAATCGCGGTGTTTGAGGGCTGCCTCCGCATCCACGGTTCCGGTCACTGCCTCGGAAGCGCCGGGCACCAATTGGGCCGCGTGCAGCACCGTTCCAGGCCGGAGCAATGCTTTGGACGGAATGCACGCCCAGTAGGAACACTCGCCTCCCACCAGCTCACTTTCGATGATCACCGCCGACAATCCGCCACGGACCACCCTGTCCGCTACGTTTTCCCCCACGGCACCGGCGCCAATAACGATCACATCGAATTCACGGGAGTTTTCGGCAGTCATGGGAGAAGCCTACGCCGGGTTGGACGGGCAAGTGAGAGACACCTATTTGAACTGACTGGTCAGTTTAGTTAGAATCGATGCAGAACCAGAACCCATCACCCTTGAAGGGATCACATGCTGTCCGTACAGCAACTCCAGATCAACGGCCGCCGGACCGACCTCCTACCGCCTACCTCGCTCGAAGCAAAGCGAGGCGAACTCATCCTCATCTCGGGCGAAGGCCAGGACCAGCGAACCGCCCTCGCCCTTGCGCTGAGCGGCCGCATGAAGCCCAGCGACGGCGTCCTCTCCTGGGACAGCACCACCAAAACCAAGAAGATACGGCTCGCGAGCGCGTTGATCGACTCCCCCGGCGTCAACGAACCCGAGCAGCACCTGAGCGTCCGCGACCTTGTCACCGAGGACCTGTCCCTCATTCCCCGCCGCTACCGGGGCGCGCTGCTGAGCAAGCCATGGCTGAAGGTCAACCGTTTCGAGGACATCGCCGATCTCTGGATTGAACAACTCCCGGCAGGCCGCCGGTTGGAACTGCTGACGTCCCTGGCGTTGGCCGACCCCGCCATCGACCTCTTGGTGGTCGACTCCCCCGATCGCCACAGTGCCGACCCCGCGGCTTGGTTGCCCCGGTTACAGGCTTTGGCGTCCGACGCCGGGAGGCCGCTTGCCGTCGTCGCGTCCGTGAGTGCCCTCCCGGACGAATGGGACGGACCCGCGGCCGTGATCGGCAACTCGGTGACCCATGCAGCGGAAGCTGCGCCGGCCGAACCCACGCCGGAACCGGCGGAAGCACAGCCGGAAGCCGCGCCCACAGCAGCGACGGAAGTTGCCGCCGTCGTACCCGAAAGCGCCATTACCGAAGAAGACAAAGAAGACCAAGAACTCCAAAGGACTGCAAAGTGACTGTTCTGCGGCTTGCCCGCTCCGAACTCAAGCGCATGACCGGCGGGCTCCTGCCCAAGCTGACCATCCTCGCCCTGACCATGGTTCCCTTGCTTTACGGGGCCGTGTACCTCTACGCGAACTGGGACCCTTACGGCAACCTGAACAAGATCGACGCCGCCCTGGTGGTGGAAGACACCGGCGCGACGTCGAAGGACGGGACCGAGCTCCAGGCAGGCAAGAAGGTAGCCGACAGCCTCGTGGACGGCCACGTCTTCAACTGGAAGCAGGTCTCCAAGGCCGAGGAAGCAGACGCAGGCGTCAAGACCGGTGAGTACGCGTTCGCCCTTCGCATTCCCAGGGACTTCTCCGCGAACCTGGTTTCGCCCGGCAGTTTCGACGCCGCCAACCAGGCCATGCTTCACGTCACCACCAACGACGCCAACAACTACCTCCTGAGCACCATCGTGGACAAGCTCACCACTGCCGTCCACTCAACGGTGGCCAAGGAAGTCGGCGAGGAAACAGCCAACCAGCTCCTTACAGGCTTCGGGACCATTCACGCGTCCATCGTCAAGGCCGCTGACGGCGCCGGGCAATTGGCCGATGGCGTGGGGAAGCTGAGCGACGGCGCAGGTACCCTCCATAACGGCACCAGCCAACTGGTCACCGGCGCGGATCAACTGGTGGCCGGCCAGACCCAGTTGCGAGATGGTGCCAACCAGCTCAACACGGGCGCGGGCCAACTGAGCTCAGGCCTCACAGAGCTGAAGAACAAGACCGCCACGCTTCCGTCGGATTCCAGGAAACTTGCCGATGGCGCCGCCCAAGTAGCCGCGGGCAACGCCGAGTTGAACGCGAAGGTGCAGGACGTCGTCGGGCAGTTGGACGCCGCGGACAAAGGCCTCCGGAAGCGCGTCGTCGAATCCAACGCGCGGCTGGTTGCCGCCGGTGTGTTGACTCAAGAGCAAGCGGACAAAGTCCTCGCCGACTTCGATGCCGCCGCCACCTCCAGCCCGGTGACCGATGCCAAGGCGAAGATCGCCGGGGACGCCGCCAAGATCCAGCAACTCTCCGACGGTTCGGCGGCCGTCAGTGCCGGGGCAGCGAAGCTCGCCGGAGCAACGCCCGCGCTGACCGATGCCATCTCGAAGGCCTCCGCCGGCGCAGACCAGCTCAGCACGGGCGCAGCAACGCTCGCCGCCGGCCAGCAGGCCGCGCTGGATGGAGCCACCAAGCTCGACAGCGGCGCGCGCCAATTGGACGACGGCGCGGGACAACTTGCCACGGGCGCAGCCACGGCATCAGACGGTGCCCACACGCTCGCGTCCGAGCTCGCCAAGGGCGCGGGCGACATTCCGAACCCCAACGACGAGCAGAAGAGCAACGTCTCCAAGGTCATCGCGGATCCTGTCGCGGTGGAGAACGTCTCGCAGGCCAAGGCCAACTCTTATGGCGCCGGCCTGGCACCGTTCTTCCTCACACTTGCCCTCTGGATTGGCGTATTCATGCTGGTCCAGGCCATGCGGCCCATCACCCAGCGGGCCCTGGCGTCCAATGCCCCGGCGTGGAAGATCGCCGTGGGCGGCTGGCTGCCGTTCTTCGTGGTTTCGGTGTTGCAAGCCACCATCCTCACAGTCGTGGTGAACCTGGGCCTGGGACTTAACGCCGCGCACCCCATCGGAATGTGGCTCTTCATGCTGGCCGCTGTCATGGCCTTCAGTGCCACCATCCAAGGAATCGTGGCCCTGCTTGGTACGCCCGGAAAGTTCGTAGTGCTGATCCTGCTGGTCCTCCAGCTGGTCTCCTCCGGCGGAACGTTCCCCTGGCAGACCACGCCCATGCCCTTGCACGTGGTGCACGAGGTCCTGCCCATGGGCTACGTGGTCACAGGCATGCGGCACCTGATCTACGGCGGTGAACTGACCATGATCTGGCCAACTGTGCTCGGCCTGCTTGGATACACTTTGCTGGGAGCGGCGCTGTCCACGCTCGCCGTCCGCAAGCACAAGATGTGGACGTTGAAGACCCTGAAGCCGGAGATCGCAGTATGAGCACCGCCGAGCCAGTCCCGTCGCCGGGAGCTGGAGAGAAGAAGCTCCGGCCCGAGCGCACCAACGCCACAAAGCAGCGCCTGTTCGAGGCCTCCATGGAACTCATCGGCGAACGTGGAGCAGCCGGTGTCACCGTGGACGAGATCGCCGCCGCAGCAGGCGTGTCCAAGGGGACTGTCTACTACAACTTCGGCAGCAAATCAGACCTGATTGCGCAACTGCTGCGCCACGGCGTGGACATCATGCTGGGACGCTTGCAGGCCATAGAAGGCCATACCGAGGATCCCTTGGAGGCCATGCGGGACATGGTGGGCCAGGCCATGGAGTTCATGGACGACTACCCCTCCTTCGCCCGGCTCTGGGTCAGCGAGAATTGGCGGGCGCCGGGCGAATGGAGTGCGGTGTTCGCCGAGCTCCGCGGTGAGCTGCTCGCCGTCATCGGCTCAGCGGTGGAAGACGTGGCTTCGGGGTACACGGTGGATACCTCCATTGCACGGGGAAGCCTGGAAGCCGCCATCTTCGGGGCCATCTTCGTGGTGGGACTGGACCGGCAAACCTACAACCCGGAGCGCACCCGCGAACAAAGCGTCGCCGCGGTGATGACCATCATGCACGGGTACGTCATCAAGTAGTGGCACGCGGGCTCCACAACGGTACACAACTGCAATCTACGACGGCGTGGCGCAGCCCCTTGGTCGGCGATGATTAACCTCATGCGTCGCATGGGGAACAGTGGAAAGCTTGCCATCATTGCCGCTGTCGTCTCCCTCGGCTTGCTGGTCCTGGCCGCCGCCGTCCTCGAGGAAGTGGTCCTGTACCTGCTCCTGGGCGCCATCCTCACGTGCTACCTGGCTTCCCTGATACAGGTCTTCAACCGGCGCAGGTATCTTGTGGTACTCCTCGCCGCCGCCGGCACCGCCTTGTTCATAGGCTTCGGCATCGCGTTCCTGCGCATGTGGGGCCTCGCCTTCAACCAGGATTCCAACGGCCTGGGAAGCGCTGTGAGCAGCAAGGATTCGGACATCTACTTCTATCTGGCGGCCGTGGCAGGGGTGGGGACACTGGGGATCTTGTTCCTCGGCGCAGTGTTGCCCGGCTTCGGTTCCGGCGCCCAGCCCGTCACCGCCAGGCCCGGCAAGCGTCCCGCCGCCAGGCGACCTGCCGGATCAGCGCCCGCGAAAAGACCCGCTGCACGTCCGGCCCAGGGCCGACCTGCCCAAGGCCGGACCGCCACACCCAAACGCCCAACCCCCGCCGCGCCCGCCCAGCCCAGGGCCGCCGCCCCCAAGCGCCCCGCGCAGGCCGGCAAGGCCGCCACGCAGGCCAAGCGACCGCCGTCGAACGCCCCCGCCCAACGCAAGCCCGCCAAGCGGTAGCCCCCAACCCCTGCGGGGCCCGCAGAACGCGCTACCGGAGCACCTTGGCCCGCAGAGCAGGCCCCACAACGGGTGGTTTGCGCGACACTCCCAGCACCGCCGTCGCCACGCCGAGGAGCAGGACCAAGCCGCCCAGGATCTCGGCGGGCGTCGGAACCTCGCTAAGCACCAGCCAAGCGGCGGTCATCCCCACCACGGGTACCAGCAGCGTGAAAGGCACGACGTCGGAACTCGGGTACAGCGTCAGGAGCCTGTTCCAGATCCCGTAACCAATCAGCGAGGCGAACACGGCCGTGTACACCGCGCTCATTATGGTGGCCGGCTGCAGATCCACGATGGTTCCGAACACCGCCTCCGGACCATCCACCACCAGGGACAGCGCCGCCATCGGCACGGGAACCACGGCGCCGGACCAGACCACCAGCCCCAGCCCGGACTTTGCCTTCGAGTGCCGGGCCACCACGTTCCCAACGGCCCAGGACAACGCCGCGGCAAGCACGATCATGAGCGGCAGTACGGGAGCGACGGCACTCCGCCCCAACGCCACCACACCCAAGCCGGCGATGCCCAGGATGACGCCAACCATCTGCCGCCGCGTCGGTCGCTCCCCCAGGATCCGCGAGGCCAGCAGGATCGTGAAAAGCACCTGCGCCTGCAGGACCAGCGAAGCCAGGCCCGCCGGCATACCCAACGCCATGCCCAGGTACAGGAGCCCGAATTGCCCGGCGCTCATGAAAAGCCCGACGCCGGCAATCGCCTTCCAGCCCACGTCAGGTTTGCGGATGAACAGGATGCACGGAAAGACCACCAGAAGGAAACGGAAGGACACGAAGAGCAGCGGCGGGACGTCGTGGCCTGCTGGGTGCAACCCAAGGTCGATGGCAACAAAGTTGATGCCCCAAAGGACGGCGACAAGGACCGCGAGCAAAGAATGGCGAAGGTTCACGACTTAACTCTGACTCCATTCTCGATGAAGCACCAGCGTTGAATTCAGCATGAAACAACGTAGATTTACTTCATGATTGATATCTCCGCGCTTCGGGCCTTGGTGGCAGTAGAGCAGCACGGGTCGGTAGTGGCCGCCTCCGAAGTGATGGGCTACAGCCCGTCTGCCGTGTCCCAGCAGATCAAGAAACTTGAGAAGCAGGCAGGAGTAGCCGTACTGGAACGAAATGGGCGCGGCGTACTGCTCACCGAGCGGGGCCTCGCCCTTGCCGGATATGGGCGGCGAATCCTGGGCGAGTTGGAAGAGCTGCAGGCCACGCTGCTCGCCGATCCGGAGAAGCCTTCCGGCCTGCTCCGCCTGGTTGCCTTCTCCACGGCTTGCCGCGGCCTGGTGGGTCCCATGCTGGGAAGGATGGCGTCGGCCGGTTCCGCGCTTGGAATCAGCGTCCTCGCCGAGGATCCGCGCGAAGCCGTCCAACGCGTCGCATCCGGCGAGGCCGAGCTCGCCGTGGTGCACAACTGGAATTCCGTGCCGCTGGTGATCCCGGAGAACATGGTGCTTGAGGACCTCTGCCTCGACCAAGCCGACGTCCTGCTCAACAGGAGCCACCCGCTCGCGGCGAGGACCGCCGTCGAGCGTGAAGACCTGCTGGACGAGACCTGGGTGAGCACCCCGGCGGGTGCCATCTGTAACGAAGCGTTGCTGCAGATCTTCGCCGGACTGGGGCGGGTGCCGGACATCCGCGTCTACGACCCCGACTTTTCGACGCACGTCGCCATGGTGGAGCAGGCAGTGGCCGTGGCATTGGTCCCCCGGCTGGGACGTCCGTGGCTCCCACCTGCGGTAGTGGCCGTCCCCTTGGTGAATCCAGTCCAGCAGCGCGCCGTCGGGATCGTTCACCGCAAGACCATGACGGCGAGCCCCAACATCCGCCACGCCGTGCGCCTGCTCCGCGAGGTGGCTGCCCAACAGGAGCTGCCGCTGCAAGCAACGTCACACTGAGGAACATTCGACACTCTCCACGGGGTTAGGTTAGCTTAACCTTACCTAACCACCGGCGCGCCTGATGCGCCGGTCCAACACCGCTCGGAGGGGCCATGGCAGTTGAAGCAATCCTTTTTCCCACGGACACGAACCACCATCACCTGTATGGGCTGGCCAGCTACCACATGGTGGACGATGAGCTCTTTCCCAGTGCCCACAACCGCCGAGACACGTACGCACTTCCGGCCTTCGATATCCGCGGACAATGGGTCTACCCGAGCCGTTACAACGAATACCTCGCGCCACAGCTTCCCGTGTACATGTTCGACGGTGAATACCTGATTGCCACCGGCCACGGCGAGGAGGCCGCGGGCATTCCCGTGTTCGAGATCCGCTGCATGTGCTTGCCGCAGCTTGCGGAACCGGACCCACACTAGGACTGCATCCCAGCTGCCCGTCAACGGGCTAGTGGCGCGGCACCTTGAAATGCGTCAGCCTGGCATCCTGGCCGTCCAGCTCAGCCCACGGCTTCTCTGTTTCCATTACCGTCAACGCACTCGTTGGGTAACGCGTGGCAGCATCCATGTAGGCGTCGTGATCCGAGTCGCGGGAAGCCAGATGCATGGCCAGGTCCTGGACGCCCGGCATGTGCGAGATGATCATCAGCGTGGTCACCGTGTCCGGTACATGGTTGATCACGGACAACATGCCTGTGGCCGACGCCGCGTACAGGCCATCCTCGAGTTTGGGCGTCGGAGCCTTCTCCCCAAGCTCGTCGCAGACCCACGTGCAGGTTTGCCGCGTCCTGAGCGCCGAAGAACACAAAATGAAGTCCGGCACGATCTTGTGCTTCAGGAGCCACTTGCCGGCCAAGGGAGCTTCGCGGTGGCCACGCTCCTCCAAGGGCCGTTCGTGGTCCGGGACGCCGAGAGGCCAGTCAGCCTTGGCATGCCGCATGATCACAAGCCGCTTGATGTGGTGGTCGCTCATGCCTCAACCCTATAGCTGCCAAGCCGATGCAAATACGAAAGCGCCCGCCTCCCCATGGGAGGCGGGCGCTTTGCGCGTGCTGCTAGATGGAGTATTCCGGAGCAGCCCAAACAATGACCTCGGGGTGCTCGTAGAAGCGGTAACCCTGGCCGCGGACCGTGCGGACAGTGTTGGCCAGGCGGCCCAGCTTGGAGCGGAGGCGGCGGATGTGGACATCGATGGTGCGCTCGTTGGGCACTTCCTCGGCGTTGCGCCATAGGCCTTCCAGGAGCTCGTCGCGGCCCACGGTGCGGGTGCCGTTCTCCACGAGGTAGTTGAGGAGCTCGAATTCCTTGAACGTCAGGTTCAGGGATTCGCCGTCCAGGTGGACTTCGCGGCGGGCCAGGTCGATGAGCACGCCGGACGGGCGGGCTTCCTGCTGCGGCGCGGGACGGGCGGCCTCAGTGCGCTGGCGGGCAGCAACCGTGGGGTCACCAAAGGTGGAGCGGACGACGTCGAGTGCGGACCCGGGTGCGTTGGCCGGCGCAACAGCGACTGCGGCGTAGCTCTCGGCACCGGTCACGAGGGACTGTGCGTAGGCGCGGATTTCCTGGGCCAGCTTGGCAATGGACGTCCCGGCAGCTGCAGCGGTTTCCTCGTCAATACCCATGTAGAGCACGAATCCGCGGGCCACGTTGTCGTTGGCGACGGGGCGAAGGCGCTCGGTCTGGGCAACCACCGGGGTGGGCGCAGTAATAGGCGCTGGTTCGTTGGTGGGTACTGCGCGCAACTGGCCGTAAGAGTTCGGGTTGTAGCCCTGCGGGACGTACCCGGGTGCCTGCTGGGCGCCCTGGGAACCGGGGGCGTAGCCCGGACGGTTGCCGAAACCGGGGCGGAGGCCGGCATTGGAAGCGGCCTTATTGGCGTTACGGACAGAGATGTGGACGTATCCGGATGCAACTGACATGGAGTGCTTACCTCAAAAGTGAATAGCCGTCATCGCGGCTTCGAATGCTGGTTGTCCCCGCAATGAGTCCGGGGAGGGGCGCCCAACGCTGGGCAAGGGGGCGAATGCCTGAAACTTCTTTGGGGTGGAAAGTTAGGCTTGCATTCGACAACAGCGGGTCTCGTCGCCAGCGGGTGCGCTGGACCAGATTGCTGCGGCTGCAGGTGCTGTTGAGTTCTTGTTCACATTGGAAGTGTGCAACGTAACAAAGGCAACACGCAAGTAACAATGTGCCCTAACGTCCACATCCTGAGACAACGGGCAGTATTGTGCCTCAAATCACAATTCAGCAGGCCCCTAAAATGAACGTCATTCCATTCGTCCGATGCCCGAAATATTGAACATGGAGTGAACTTTCTTCGACGAATAGTGCATTATGGCCTTCGCGATTTTCTATCCCTACGCGGCCATGGAATCTCACGATCTGAAACAGTTACTGACCAGTCGCAACTCGACTCCATCTCGATTTTAGTGGCCCCAATCTGCTACAAGCGGTAGAAACGGCTACACCGTGCGGGCGGCGGGTCAGGAAGTGGTGCCCGAACCCGACGTCGAGCCCTGTCCCGAGGACGTGGTTGCAGTGGTGAGCCGGACGGATGCGGCCGTGTAGGTGTCGCCGTCCTTGGTCGCTGTTACCCGCACCGTGGCGCCCGACGTGATGTCCGCAATGGTCAGGCTGCTGGTGGTGCCGCCCCGCTGCCTGGTGCCTTGGGCTACGGCTGTATCCGAACTGAGGACGTACGTCTTGGAGAACCCATCGGAGCTCTTGACCGTCAGGGAATTGGACGAAACCTCACTGACCGTGCCGAGCTGATCGGCCATGGTCACGTATTCGTTGTCGCGGAGAACCACGTACTCCGAATGGATTGCGGCGTTCAGGCCACCGGCCATGCCCAAGCCGTCAGGCGACATGCCGCCCATCTGACCAGGCGTGCCCAGGCCGTTCGTGCCAGTTCCGCTTTGCCCGCTGTCATCCGGGCTGGTTCCGCCGGGTCCGAGGCCTTGTCCGGACACACCTTGCTGCGCACCGAGTCCGCCGGATTGGCCCAACGGAACATTGGCCGCATCTGCCGAGCCGGCGTTACCCAAGGAGTAGAAACCCGCGGCCGTTCCTGCGGCGACAACCACGGCAACGCCGGCCACGATGAGGGTCCGCTTGAGCGTCCACCGGCTCGGCAGGGTTCCCTTGTCCTTGCCGGGCAGGGAGGTGCCCCAGCCGTTCGCGGAAGGAGCACCCCAGCCATTGGTGTTTGACGGCGGAGCTCCCCATCCGTTATCGGCTGCGGAAGGGCCCGACGTCGGAGCCCCCCATCCGCTGTTGGCTGCGGAAAGGCCCGACGGCGGAGCGCCCCACCCAGCCGAGGGCTGGGTCCCGCCGGGCTGGGTGCTGCCTTGCGAGGCCGGGGACGTAGGGTCTTCGGGGCGCTGCTGCTGGTTCATGGTGTTCTCCTGATGGGGTTGTTGGTCCTCTTAGGCCCCAGAGTCGGCTGCCTGGCTGTGCGGAAGCTGTGTTGAGGAGCAGTCCCTCCTGTGACCTGTGGATTCGCGTGTTTCAGGACTCCCACCTCGCTAGTGTTGACTTCACAGGGTCCTCACAGGACCGGCAAAGCGCCGGCAAACCAGCAGATTGGAGAGTTGTCACATGGCATCCCCGCACTCCATGACCAACAACCTTCCCCAGCTCTCCCACCCGGACGGCTCCCCCATCCGCGCCCTGGTGGTCGACGACGAGCCGAGCCTCGCCGAACTCATGAGCATGGGCCTCCGCATGGCCGGCTGGTCCGTCGCCGTGGCCGCCGACGGACCAGAAGCCGTGAAGCTCGCTAAAGACTTCCGCCCGGACGTCCTGGTGCTGGACGTCATGCTTCCCGGATTCGACGGCGTCGAGGTCCTTAACCGGATCCGCGCGTTCGCCCCGGAAGTCCCCGCCCTCTTCCTCACCGCCAAGGACGCCGTACAGGACCGCATCGTTGGCCTGGCGGCGGGCGGTGACGACTACGTGACCAAGCCGTTCAGCATGGAGGAAGTGCTGCTGCGCCTTCACCGCTTGGTGCAGCGTTCAGGTGTTGCCGCCATGGACACCGCAGAACTGGTGGTGGGCGACCTCACCCTGAATGTGGACACCCGCGAAGTAACCCGGGCCGGCGAGGACATCGCCCTCACGGCAACCCAGTTCGAGCTCCTGCGCTACCTCATGGAGAACCCTAAACGCGTGGTCAGCAAGGCCCAGATCCTCGACCGCGTGTGGGACTACGACTTCGGCGGACAGGCCAACATCGTGGAACTCTACATCTCCTACCTGCGCAAGAAGATCGAGGCCAACCACCCGCCCATGATCCACACCGTTCGTGGCGCAGGCTACGTCATCAAGCCCGCGGACTAAGCCTTGACCACACTCTCAGGGGTCGCCAGGAAGACGCAGCGGAGTTGGCTGGACCCATCCACCTGGCATTTGCGGACCCGTCTGGTGCTCGTAGCCATGGCACTGCTCGTTGCCATCTGCGGGGCGGTGGGCGTAGTGAGCTATGCGTCCATGGACATGGTGTTCAACCGTCAGTTGGACAAGCAATTGGAGCAGGCGTCCAGCCGCGCAAACGACTTCGGCAGACCGCCGTCGAGCTTCCCGAACGGCCGGCCGGACCCCCTCGAAGCCCGTGGGCAGGGCGCCGGAACCCTGAATGCGCGGATCAGCGGATCGACCGTCAGCAGCGCCGGGCTCATAGATGCCGCCGGAAACCGTGCCACTCTGTCTACCGAAGACAAACAGATCCTGCTGGACCTCCCCCTGGACAACCGACCCGTGGACCGTTCGCTGTCCAACGGCGACTACCGCTTGGTCGCCGTAAAGACGGCCTACGGCGACGTGATCGTGACAGGCCTGCCACTTGCTGACAAGCAGAGCACCCAAGCGTCCCTCGTCTGGACCATGGTGTTCGTGTCACTGGGTGGACTGGTACTGATCGGGCTGGCCGGCACCGTCATTATCCGGCGGACCATGCGGCCGCTGGAGCAACTGTCCGAAGTGGCCACCAAGGTTTCCCGCCTGCCACTCGACGCCGGCGAGGTAGCTCTCGCGGTGCGCGTACCCGCGTCGGCCTCACACCCTGGTACCGAAGTAGGCAGCGTGGGCTATGCCCTCAACCAAATGCTGAACAACGTTGCCAGCGCCCTCGAAGCCAGGCAGGAAAGTGAAACCAAGGTCCGGCAATTCGTTGCCGACGCCTCCCATGAGCTCCGTACGCCCCTCACGGCCATCCGGGGTTACACCGAGATGCTGCGCATGACCGAGAACTTCACCGAGGATGGCCGCAAGTCGCTGGCACGCGTCCAAAGCCAATCGGAACGGATGAGCACTTTGGTGGAGGACTTGCTGCTCCTGGCTCGTTTGGACGAAGGGCAGCCTTTGAAGGTCACGGACGTGGACCTGACGCAGTTGGTCATTGAAACCGTGACTGACGAGAAAGTGATGGCCCCGGACCACGTATGGCAGCTCAAGCTTCCCGACGAACCGATCACGGTCCGTGGAGACGGCACGCAACTTCATCAGGTGCTGGCCAACCTGCTGTCCAACGCCCGCAAGCACACCGATCCGGGCACCACTGTGGTCACCGGCGTCATGCTGAGCGCGGACGGGAGTGCAGTGGTCACCGTGACGGACAACGGGCCAGGCATTCCCGCGGATTTCCAGGGCCGGATCTTCTCCCGATTCGCCCGGGCCGACGCGGCACGTTCGGGGTCGGAGGGCACCTCAGGGCTGGGCTTGTCGATCGTCGAATCGATCGTCGGAGCGCACGGTGGCAGCGTCGAAGTGACCTCCAAACCGGGGCGCACGGAGTTCGCTCTGCGGCTCCCTTCGGTGACCAGTGAACGCGTATAACGAAACCGGCAAGGCGACGCACCGCCGTCGTGATCTCTGTTACCTAAATGTGACTTAAGCAAAATCCTCCTGTACCGTCGAAAGGGTGGGTCGCCCCAAGAGGCCCGCACCCGGGATGCGCCGAGCTCTGCCACTTCCCGGAGTTCCGTTCTCATCGAGGCAGAGACGGGGGACCCAGAGTCTCCGGGCCAGGCATTGCGCCGGCCCTTGGGGTGAAGCCGCTGCTACGCGCGCGGCCGGATGACCTCATCCGAACCCGACAGCTAACTCCGCAGGCGCTGAGAGGTAATCACACATGTCTGAATTCAAGGATCAGACGCGCCATTCCGCGCGTCATCGCGACGAAAACGATGCTCCCCTGACCAAGTCGCAGGCCGTTCTGAAGAACGCCGCGCGCCAGGGCAAGGCCGGCCACCGCATGTCGGTCGTAGCCGGCGTCGTTGCCGCCGCACTCGGCGTCGCTTCGCTGGGACAGGCCGCCAATGCCGCGTTCAACCTGCCGGAACTGAGCCAGGCCGCCCAGACCCAGGCCGCTGCGCAGGTTAGCCCCCAGACCCGCGAAAATGTTGCCGCAGAGGCCGCTGCGCAGGCAGATGCTGCCAAGCAGGACGCCGCGGCCAAGGCAGCAGCTGCGCAGGCCGCCGCCCAGAAGGCCGCTGCGGACAAAGCCGCCGCTGACAAGGCAGCAGCAGAGAAGGCCGCCGCCGACCAGGCTGCCGCAGCACAGGCAGCAGCCGAGAAAGCCGCCGCCGACGCCGCAGCAAAGGCCGCCGCTGACAAGGCGGCAGCAGCAGCTGCAGCCGCCGCCGCTGCCCCCAAGGCAATCGACGATCCCGCAGCAGCCAAGGCCTATGCCGCCAGCATCCTGGCCAACTACGGCTGGGGCCCGGGCGAAATGACCGCCCTCAACACCCTGTGGGAAAAGGAATCCAACTGGCGGACCACTGCCACCAATGCTTCCAGTGGCGCTTACGGCATTGTCCAGTCGCTCCCGGCATCCAAGATGGCATCCGCCGGAGCCGACTGGCAGACCAACTACCAGACCCAGATCAAGTGGGGCCTGAACTACATCAAGGAACGCTACGGTTCGCCGTCCGCAGCCCTTGCCTTCCACTTGGCCAACAACTGGTACTAAGCCCGGAAGCTTTCCGATAGCCGCTCCTGTTCCCGCCGCGCGCAGCAACCCCAACTGCTGCGCACGGCGTGAACGGGGGCGGCTTTCGCATGTCCGGCCGCGCCTCAGTTACACAGTCCCGTCACAGCTTCCGCCTAAAGCCCTCACAATCGGCGGCTCCACTGTGGATGCATGACGCTTATAGATCCAGCCACCAGTGCGCTGCCGAACCCCGCCCATGCGGGGCACTCCGCCGCTCCTGCCTTGCCCCACCGGCAGATGCGGCGCTCTCCCGTGGACACCCGGACCACGGTTCCCGTCCTAGACGTCACCGTTCCCGTCCACAACGAGGAAACAGACCTCGAGGAGTGCCTGCGCCGCCTGCACGGACACCTCGTGGACACTTTCCCGCATTCCTTTCGCATCACGGTGGCGGACAATGCAAGCACGGACAACACCCTGAAGATCGCCGAGCGACTGGCCCGCGAACTCCCCGAGATTGCCGTCATGCGCTTCGAGGAAAAGGGTCGGGGCAACGCCCTCCGCCAGGTCTGGCTCGCGTCGCCTTCTCCCGTGCTGGCCTACATGGATGTGGATCTCTCCACCGACCTCGCCGCCCTGGCCCCACTGCTGGCCCCGCTGATCTCCGGGCACTCGGACTTGGCCATCGGCACCCGGCTTTCCCGCAACTCCCGGGTAGTCCGCGGGCCGAAGCGCGAATTCGTGTCCCGCAGCTACAACGTCCTCCTGCACACCGTCATGGGCGCCCGGTTCTCCGACGCGCAGTGCGGCTTCAAGGCCATCCGCGCTGACGTTGCCCACCAAATCCTCCCGCACACGCTGGACAACGCCTGGTTCTTCGACACCGAACTGCTGGTCCTCGCCGAACGCTGCGGACTCCGCGTCCATGAAGTCCCCGTGGACTGGACCGACGATCCCAACTCAAGCGTCGACGTCGTACGTACCGCACTAGCGGACCTGCGCGGAATGGCGCGCCTGACGCGCGACCTGGTCACCGGGCGCATCCCCGTTCCCGAACTTCGTGCCGCACTGGCCCGCGGACCGCTCCCCGCTTCCTCACGGACCTCCGAGGCCACGCCGCGCACCAGCCTGTTCGGGCAATTGGTTCGCTTCGGATTCATCGGTGCCGTGTCCACCGTGGCCTACCTTGTGATCTTCCTGCTCTGCCGTGGTTTCATGGACCCGCAGCTCGCCAACTTCCTGGCGCTCATCATCACCGCCGTGGCCAACACCGCCGCCAACCGCCGCTTCACGTTCGGCATCCACGGCGGCAACCACGCACGGCACCACTTCGAAGGGCTGATCGTCTTCGGCATCGGCTTGGCGCTCACCTCCGGTGCGCTCGCCCTGGTGCATGGAAGCACGACGCCGGACCGCTGGGTTGAGGTGGCAACCGTGGTTGGGGCGAACCTCACCGCAACGGTGGCCCGGTTCCTGCTGTTCCGGTTGTGGGTGTTCCGCCGCCCGACGCTGGCAGCGACGCCCGACCAGGCCACGGAGGTGGCAGCGAAGTGATCACCGCACTCCAACCGGGCACGGCCACCGCAGCGGAACCCGTGGCCACCCGGCAGACCAAATCACGGTTGCAGCGCTTGGCGTTCGGTCGGCAGGCTCGCTGGGTCCGCCCCTCCGCCGCCGGGCTCATCGTGGCGACAGCCTTCCTCTACCTCTGGAACCTCGCGGCCACGGGCTACGGCAATTCCTTCTACGCCGCCGCCATCCAGGCCGGCACCAAGGACTGGACGGCCTTGTTCTTCGGCTCGCTCGACGCCGGCAACGCCATCACCGTAGACAAGCCACCGGCTTCCCTCTGGATTCCCGCGCTCGTGGGCAGGGTCTTCGGCTTCTCCCCCACCAGCATGCTGGTCCCGGAGGCACTCATGGGAGTGGCCGCCGTCGGGCTTTTGTACCTGGCGGTCAAGCGCGTGGCCGGACCCGCGGCGGGCCTCATCGCCGGTGGCGCACTGGCTCTGACCCCGGTTGCAGCGCTGATGTTCAGGTTCAACAACCCGGACGCCATGCTCACGCTGTGCCTGGTGCTGGCCGCCTACCTGACAACTCGGGCCATCGAGAAGGCGGGTTGGAAGTGGCTTGCCGCGGCCGGTGCCGTTGTTGGGCTGGCGTTCCTGAGCAAGATGCTCCAAGGCTTCCTGATTGTGCCCGGACTGGCGCTCGCGTACCTGTGGGCAGCTCCCACAACGCTCCGCAACAGGATCCTGCACCTCTTGGCCGCCGCAGCGGGAATCGTGGCTGTTGCCGGGACGTACATTGCGATCTTCCAGCTGACCCCCGCCTCGGCGCGCCCCTACATGGCAGGGTCGGAGGGCAACAGCTTCCTTGAACTCACGTTCGGCTACAACGGCCTGGGCCGCATCACCGGATCGGGCGAAGGTGGTGCCGGGGGCGGCATGCCCGGCGGTGGCGGAGGCATGGGCGGCAATGCCGGATTCGGTGGCGCGGCCGGCCTGGGCCGTATGTTCGGCACCAGCTTCGGCGGAGAAGTTTCCTGGCTGCTCCCGGCCGCCCTCATCCTCCTTGTAGCCGGATTGTGGTTCACCCGCCGCGAAATCCGTACCTCGCGGAGCAGGGCTGCCCTCCTCATGTGGGGCGGCTGGTTGCTCGTCACTGCTGGAATCTTCAGCTTCATGAGCGGCATCGTCCACCCCTACTACGCCGTGGCGCTGGCACCGGCCATCGCCGCACTGATCGGCATAGGCTGCGTCGAGCTGTGGCGCGGCCGCGACTCATGGGCGGCCCGGATCGTCCTGGCCGTCGTGGTGCTGGGCAGCGCCCTCTGGTCGGCCATACTGCTGGGACGGGATGCCACGTGGCTGCCCTGGCTACGCATCCTCGTTGTGGTCCTCGGCGTCCTCGCGGCGGTCGCCCTGCTGCTCCGGGTGGACCGACTCACTGCCTCCGCGCTCAAGGGCACGCTCCGACGCCTGCCGGCGGCCGCCGTCGTGGTGGTCTCTCTGCTTGCCAGTGGCCTGGGTACCGGCGCCTGGACGGTTGCCACTGCCGCGACCCCGCATTCGGGTTCCATTCCGACATCGGGACCCGCGGGCGCGGCCAGCGGTGGCTTCGGGACACGCGCCGGAACCGACGGCCGCAACCGTGACCTCGGCAACGCGCAAAACGGGCTGGGCGGGACTGCCGGTCTTGGTGAAGCGCCCTCGGGCAGCACGCTTCCCGACGCAACAGTTCCCGATGCAACCAACGGTGCAGAGGATGCGGCCGCAGGCGGCTTCCCCGGAGGCGGAGCCGGTGGCTTTGGCGGACCCGGGGGCGGGAGCACAGCCAACGCCGAACTGACAGCCTTGCTGAAATCCACCACTACCAAGTGGTCCGCGATCGTCTCCGGAGCAACACAGGCAGCAGACCTGGAACTCGCCTCGAACACCAGCGTCATCGCCCTGGGTGGCTGGAACGGCGGCGACCCCTATCCCACCCTGGCCCAGTTCCAGGACATAGTGGACAAGGGCCAGATCAGCTACTTCATCTCCGGTGGGGGGATGGGTGGCGGCGGCATGGGCGGTGGCGGCCGGGGCGGCAACTCTGAAGTGGCCGCATGGGTGGCAGCCAACTATGAAGCACAAACCGTGGGCAGCACCACCGTCTACAAGCTGGTGAACTGACCGTGACAACATACTTCAAGCCACGCCCGGACGCCCGTCAGGATCCAACGGCGAGCGCAACCAGCCAGCGGGGACTGCGCAGGCGAGGAATACGCTGGCGGGGACCGCGGCTGGCCAAGGGCTCTGCCGCCAATTCCGCCGGACTCCTCCGGAACCGCCTCGAACTGGGTGCCGTCCTCCTGGGAACCGCAATCCTGTACATCTGGGGGCTGGGCGCCTCCGGCTGGGCCAACGCGTTCTACTCCGCCGCGGCCCAGGCCGGTTCCCAGGACTGGACGGCGTGGTTCTTCGGTTCCTCCGACGCCGCCAACTCCATCACCGTGGACAAACCGCCGGCAGCCCTGTGGATCACCGGCCTGTCCGTTCGGCTGTTCGGCCTGAGTTCGTGGAGCATCCTGGTTCCCCAGGCACTGATGGGCGTGGCCACGGCCTGGATCCTTTACCTTGCCATCCGCCGGGCAGCCCTTCCCGCCACCGGCAATGACCGCCTCGCCCACCGGGCGGGCCTTCTCGCCGCGGCCGTTCTGGCCCTCACTCCCGTGGCCACGCTCATGTTCCGGTTCAACAACCCGGACGCATTGCTGGTGTTGCTCATGACCGCCGCGGGCTATGGGGTGGTCCGATCCGTCCAGGAGGACAAGCTGAGGTGGCTGGTCTTCGCCGGCGTGTTCCTCGGGTTTGGCTTCCTTGCCAAGCAACTCCAGGTTTTCCTGGTGGTTCCTGGCTTCGCGCTCGCCTACCTCGTTTCAGCCCGGCCCAAGCCAGTCCGACGCCTGCTCCATCTCCTGGCCGCGGGAGGCGCCATGGTGGCCGCCGCTGGGTGGTGGATTGCCGCCGTCGAGCTTGTCCCCGAAAACCTGCGACCCTACATCGGCGGTTCGCAAAACAACTCAATCCTTGAACTGACCTTCGGCTACAACGGCCTTGGCCGCCTGAACGGTGACGAGACCGGCAGTGTGGGCGGCGGCGGCAACGGGTGGGGTACGCCGGGACTGCTGCGCATGTTCGGCGCGGAATTCGGCGGCCAGATCGCATGGTTGATTCCGTCGGCCCTCATCCTCGGTGGTGCGTTGCTCTGGCTTGGACGGCGTGCTCCGCGGATCGATTCCGTCCGGGCTTCGGTCATAGTGTGGGTTTCCTGGCTTCTGGTGACCGGACTGGTGTTCAGCTACATGCAGGGCATCATCCACCCCTACTACTCGGTGGCACTGGCTCCCGGAATTGCGGGGTTGATAGGCCTGGGTGGTGTGTTGTTGTGGCAACGCCGCTCCCAGCTTCCCGTGGCGCTTTTGCTTGGCGCTGCGGTGTTCGCCGCGGGTGCCACGGCGTTCACCCTCCTTGGCCGCACCCCGACCTTCCTTCCGTGGCTGCGCTGGGTTGTCCTGGTGGGTGCTCTTGTGGTGGCCGGCGCCGTTGTCCTCAGCGGCCGCTGGACACGGTCTTGGGTAATACGCACGACGGTGGGACTCGCCGTCGCGGTATCGCTCGCCGGACCGCTGGCCTACTCGGCAGCGACGGCCGCTGAACCCCACACAGGCGCGATCGTGAGCGCAGGTCCGGCCGGCACCGCAGGATTTGGACCGGGCTTGGGCAGGAACACGGCACCACAGGGTGTGCGAAGGCCAACCTCGCAGCAGGGCACGGGACAGGGAACCGGACAGGGTTCAGCACAGCAGGGTGCCGGTGGCCAGGGCTTCGCTGGTGGCGGCGGGCAGGGCGGCGGCATGGGTGGGCTGCTTAACGCCACAACCCCGTCGTCCGAATTGGTGAGCGCCCTGAAAGCCGACGCCGGCGACTACACCTGGGCAGCCGCCGTCGTGGGTTCCAACAACGCCGCCGGGTACCAACTGGCCACTGGGCTGCCGGTGATGGCGGTGGGCGGGTTCAACGGTACCGATCCCTCGCCAACGCTGGCGCAGTTCCAGCAACTCGTGGCTGACGGCAAGATCCACTACTTCATTGGCGGACGACTCATGCAGGGCAACGGCGGCTCGGATGCGGCCATTGAGATCGCAGCTTGGGTGGCCGCGAACTACCGGGCGCAGACCATCGGCGGAACCACGGTGTACGAACTTCCGGGATGAGGCTTGCGTTCCGTATGCCGAGGGCTACCGTTCCCGCCGCACGCATCCGTACTTACCGGGGCGCCAGGCGGCAATGGGTGCGCCCCAATGAACAAGAGGTGCGCAGCGCGGAAACGGGCGCGCCGGCAACGAGCTTGCGCCCGGCGCACCCCTACCCGCCGCACGCACCCGTAATCCGGGGTGCGCTGAGCGGAAACGGGTGCGCTACCAACGAACAAGAGGTGCGCAGTGCGGAAACGGGTGCGCCCCAGTCGAACAAGTGGGTCGCCGGGCGGAAACAGGTGCGCCACCAACGAGCCTGCACCGAGCGCTACCGTTCCCGCCGCACGCACCCGTACTTACCGGGGCGCCAGGCGGCAATGGGTGCGCCCCAGTCGAACAAGTGGGTCGCCGGGCGCGAAAGGGTGCGCCAAACAGGCTTGCACCTGACGTTACGTAAGGATTTAGCGTGGTTCCCATGACGGGAACAAGGGGCAACGGTCCGTGGAGCATCGGTGAACTGGCCGCAGCGTGTGGTGTCAGCGTTCGAACACTCCATCACTACGACCAGATCGGGCTGCTGTCCACGAATGAACGGACATCGGCTGGGCATCGGCGTTACGGCGAAGACGATGTCCGGCGGCTCTACCGGATCAAGGCACTGCAAATGCTGGGGCTCCCTTTGGCTTCGATCGCCGACGCCTTGGGATCCTCGGATGACGTGGCTTCCCTTCGCGGGCTCCTGCAACAGCAGCTGGACCACGTCCAACAACACGCCCGACAGGTCCGCTTGCTCGAGGACCGTTTGGGCGAGCTGCTGGCCCGGATGGACGGACCCGTCATTCCCACCACGGAACAATTCATGACCACGTTGGAGATGATCACAGTGTTTGAGAACCACTTCACCCCGGAACAGCGGGAGCAACTTGCAGAGAAGCGCAACGAACTGGGTGCCGAAAAGATCGAGGCTGCCAAGGAACAGTGGGCCGGTCTGGTGAAGGAGGGCCTCGCTTTCGTCGCGGCGGAGACACCCGTGTCCGATCCGGCCGTCCAAGCATGGGTCCGGAACTGGAACGGCATCGGGTCCATGTTCCATTCGACCGAGGACACCAAAGTTGCTGCCAGGGCCGCGTGGCAGGAGAACAGCCAAGCGATCAGCGCAGACCTTCCTTGGAGCGCGGAGCAAATGACCGGACTCGTGAAGTACCTGCAGGAGGCCCGCGGCTAAAGCCAGGCGATCGCGACAGTTGCCGCCGTTCGCTCCCGTAACCGTGGGCGCGTGGGGCGGGAAAGGATGCGCCACTAACCAACAAGTGGGGCGCGGGGCGGCAACGGGTGCGCGGATTCGGGGTTTGACAGGCCCTACGCTTCGGGTTCCAGCTCCATGGCCCGCCGGACCGCCTCGACGGATGTCGCAACGTCATCGGGGTCCGTAGCCCAGTTGCTGACGGAGATCCGCACGATGTCCCGTCCCTGCCAGGACGAACCGGACATCCACACAGCGCCTTCCGCCATGAGCCGTTGCGTCACCCGGCGTGTCCGCTCATCGCTGCCGAAGCTTACCGACACCTGCGTGAAGACAACGTCGTTGAGCACTTCGGCTCCGGGCAGTGCGGAGAGCCCGTCGGCCAGCGCTCGGGCGTTGGCGGCGAGCCTCTCCACCATGGCGATCACGCCGTTGCGGCCCAGTTGGCGCAGGGCTGCCCATACCGGGATACCCCGGGCGCGGCGGGATAACTCGGGCACCTTCTCAAACGGGTCTCCCGGGCCGGCATCCGTTGCTATGAAGTAGCTCGTGTGGATGCTGAAGGCTCGTCGCAGAGCCTCAGGACTGGAGACGATGGCAAGCCCGCAGTCATAGGGAACATTGAGCGTCTTGTGCGCGTCCGTGGCCCAGGAATCAGCGAGCTCGACGCCGGCCAAGCGCTCCCGCAGCACAGGACTCACGGCGGCCCACAACCCGAAAGCACCGTCCACGTGGACCCACGCGCCGCGGTCATGGGCGAGGTTCACCGCTTCGGTCATGGGGTCGAACGCCCCCGAATGCAGGTTTCCTGCTTGCAGGACCACCAACGACGGCCCGGGCTGCTGTTCCATGGCCGCGGCAAGGGCATCCGGCAGGATCCGGCCTTGGTCATCCGCGTCAACCGGCACGCACGCGCCCAGACCCAGGTACCGCAGAGCAAGGTCCACGGCCGCGTGCCGCTCGCGTCCGGCGAAAACTGTGATTCGCGGAGCCCCGGATAGACCCAAACTTTCGAGGTCCCATCCGGCCTGGTCCATGAGGTACTGACGGCCGGCAGCGAGCCCTACGAAGTTGGCTGTGGTGGCTCCCGTGGTGAAACCTACGTCGGCTGTGGCCGGCAAGTGCAGGAGGTCAAGCAACCAGGCAGCGGCTGACTCTTCTATCGCGGCTGCGGCCGGAGTGGCGAAGCGCAGACCTGTGTTCTGGTCCCACGCCGAGACCAACCAATCGGCGGCCATGGCTGCAGGCAACGTGCCGCCCATGACCCACCCATAAAAACGCCCGGATTGGATGGCCATGAGCCCCGGCTCGGCCAACGCGGCGAGCTCATCCACCACTTCGGCGGCATCGGACGACTCCTCGGGCAGCCGCGGCAGGAGGCTTGAGGCAACCTGATCGGCGTCGTACTGGGGACGGACTGGACGTGTGGGCACCGAGGTGAGCCAATCGGTAGCGTGCACCATGGCACGCTCCAAGGCAGCACCGTATGCCTCCGGCAACGCAGACATGCGCACAGCCTACGCCCGGTTCACCGGGCCGACCAGAGTTACAGCGTAAGCGTGATGACGTAGCCGCCGTCGTCGTGCTGGACGGCTTTGACCGTCACCGCCGAGTAGTTGGGAATCCGCCACATGCCGGGTTCCAGCTCACCCCCCGCATCGCCCACTACCACCGTGCGCATGCCGGCTGCGCGGGCGGCAGCAATGCCTGCCGGTGCATCTTCGAAAACCACGACGTCGGCCGGTTCCGCGCCCAGCAGCGCGGCGGCTTTGAGGTATCCCTCGGGGTGCGGCTTGCCGCGCGTAACGGCTTCGGCGGTCACCGCCGTCGTTGGCATGGTGAGTCCGGCAGCCTGCATGCGGATGTCGGCGAGGATGCGGTCCGCGGAGGTGACCAAGGCGATGGCGTCGTCCGGGAGTGCTTCGAGGAGCGTTTCGGCGCCTGGCAACGCGATGATGCCGTCGGTGCGGTTGCGTTCCATCTCGCCCAGCTCGGCAGTGAGGGCAACGACGTCGGCGCCCGCCGGGGCATACCGGCGCACGGTGTCACCAGCCTGGACGCCATGGGATGTCCGCAGGATTTCTTGATAGTCCAGGCCATAGCGTTCAGCGAACTCAAGCCACACTTGCTCGACGATTGCCGTGGAATCCACCAGAGTGCCGTCCATGTCGAAGAGGACGGCGCGGACCGTGAAGGTCTGGGGTTGGGTAGGCAAGGACTGTGCGGCAGGAAGGATCATGTTTCCATCCTGCCGCACAGTGCGCGTTCGGTGACCTGTTCGTTGGGACAGTGACTAGCCGTCCTGACGGTGCGGGATGTACTGAATCGCCCACTTGTTGCCGTCAGGGTCGGCGAAGTACACAAAGTGGCCCCAGTCCTGGATGTCGATATCACTGACGTCGACGCCGTTGGACTTGAGGTGTTCGTGTGCCTTGTTGATGTCGCTGACCACGATTTGGAGGGAGGGCGCGGTCCCCGGAGGAGCGTCGGACAGGCCCTCACCGATGGCGATGGAGCAGGCCGAGCCGGGCGGAGTGAGTTGGACAAAGCGGATGCCGTCCATGGGACGCTCATCGAAGTCGGCGTTGAAACCGACCTTGTTGACGTAGAAATCCTTCGCACGATCCACGTCGGACACAGGGACAAACACCAGTTCAAGTTTCCAGTCCATGCGCCACAGGCTAACGGGGCACGGTGGAAAGCGGTAGGGGTGTGTACGTTTCCTCAAAGACCCGATGCTTGGGCAGCACCGTGCCGTTTTCGGATTCCGCCCCAGACCGAGAGCGCCACGGCACAAACCAGCGCACCAACTCCGCTGACAACAAGAAACTCAACAACGGGCGAATGCAGGGCCGTGTCGTCTGTGAATGCCCGGACGTGCGATACGGCGAAACTCATGGCTGCGTCCGGAAGTATCAGAAGCGCGGCGGGCGTGCCGTAGCAGTACAGCACAAATGACGCTGACCGGACTGCTCCAGCATCGTTCTTTCGAGCGAGAAGCCAGCAAACCGCCGCCGAGACCCCGGTCCAAGAGACAAACCACAGCGCATTGCCTATGTTGGATCCGACCTCAAATGCCCGGTAGGACTCGACAATGCCAAGACCGGAAAACTGCGCCGACGTGACGTAGACGGCGAAGCATCCGAGCACCCAAGGGATCAATGAAGCCCCCAACAGAATCACCTTCACGTTCACCCCTCCCAATTAGAGGTGCTCGTCAGTGATGATCCATGACGCAGCGGCCCTAAATCATGCAGGTAGGGGTGTTGGAATTAGCCCGCGATGCCGTACAAGCGGTCGCCCGCGTCGCCCAGGCCCGGGACGATGTACGACTTCTCGTTGAGCTTCTCGTCGATCGAGGCCAAGACGATTTTGACGTTCTTGTCCGCGAGCTCTTCCTCAAGCTTGGACAGGCCCTCGGGGGCGGCCAGCAGGCAGATGCACGTGACGTCCGAGGCTCCGCGCTTGAACAGGAACTTGATGGCCTCGCGAAGGGTGCCGCCGGTGGCAAGCATGGGGTCCAGGACGAAGACCTGGCGGCCGGTGAGGTCCTCGGGCAGGCGCTCGGCGTAGGTGATGATGTCCAGGGTTTCCTCGTCGCGCGCCATGCCCAGGAAGCCGACCTCGGCTGTGGGGACCAGCTTGGTCATGCCCTCAAGCATGCCGAGCCCGGCGCGGAGGATGGGAACCACCAGAGGCGTGGGCTTGGTGAAAGCCGTACCAACCGTCTTGGTGACCGGCGTCTCGATTTCGACAGGCTGGGTCTTGACCTCGCGGGTGGCCTCGTAGGCCAGGAGCGTGACGAGTTCTTCGGTAAGTTGCCGGAAGACCGGTGAAGGGGTGTTCTTATCCCGCAGTACGGTGAGCTTGTGAGCGACCAGCGGGTGGTCCACGACGAGTGTGCGCATCCCCCAAAACTATCATTGAGACATGAGCGCTACCGAGCCGTATCACGCAGAACACACTGCCTGGATGGGCCTTGCCCTGGATGAGGCACGGCTGGCGCTCGAAACGGACGACGTGCCGATTGGTGCGGTGGTTTTAGGGCCCGACGGCGGTGTGCTGGGTTCCGGTCGCAACGAACGGGAGGCGCACGGCGACCCGACCGCGCACGCCGAGATTGTCGCCATCCGCCAGGCGGCTGCGGCCCTGCAACGGCACGCGCTTGAGCTGGGTGAGGGCGGCGACGGCTGGCGCCTGGAAGACTGCACGCTTGTTGTCACGCTCGAGCCGTGCGCCATGTGTGCCGGGGCGATCGTCCTGGCCCGGATCCCGCGCGTCGTTTTTGGCGCGTGGGACGAGAAAGCCGGGGCCGTGGGCTCCGTGTTCGATATCCTCCGCGAGCGCCGCCTCAACCACTGGGTTGAGGTCTACGCGGGCGTGCGGGAGAAAGAATGCGCTGCGCTGTTGAAGGACTTCTTCGCGGCGCATCGCGTACCGGCAGCGGAGCACCGCTCCCCCGCCTGAGTTATCTGCCTGGCTGAGGTTGCGACCGGCAGGCCTCAGCGTCCGGCAGCCTCGTCCAACGCGTCGATCCGAACCTGGCGCGACGCCGGCGAATCGAGGCTGAAGGAGCGGAAGTCGCCCAGTTCGTCCCGGATCCACGCTTCAACCTCGGCGATCCGCTGCCTTACCGCGGGCGTGGGCGGCTCGAACGTCCATGCCGCGATGCGTTCCTTGCCCGGGTCGTACTGCCAGAGCCCGATAATCCGTCCCCGGTCCAGGATGGGGTGGTCCGGCAGGTCGGCCTGCAGGGCCAGGGTGGTGTCCAGCACCTTCTTGCCTTTGTCCTGGTCGGCGAACATGTCCGCCGAGTTGCGCCTGTGGAGGACCAGTGAGTCGGTGCCGGCAAGCAGGTGGATCTGCTCTTCGCGCAGTTCCTCGAACGCAGCCAAACGTTCGACGTCGGCAGGCAGCATCCACAGGACGTCACCGGCCGCCGTAGTCACCTCGACCGCGTCGACGGCGGCGAGCGCCGCCTTGCTTTGTGCCACGGTGAACGCGGTGAACCACTGGCTCTGCTTCAGCGTCGCTCCGCCCGTCCAGCGCAAGTACCGTTCGAGCAGCAAGCGGCGGGCGCCGTCGTCGTCCATTCCGCTGGGCGGCAGGTTCCAAGCTGTGTAGGCGTAACGCTGCTGGTCCAGGCGCCCGTTGACGGGCACCCGGCGGATGCGGCCGTCGGCCTGGAGAAGTCCCAGGGCCGTGGGCAGCGTGGTGGAGGCACCCTTCTTCTTGCCTTCCTCGCCGAGGTTGCGGACGGAATCACCCAGCTCGTCCTTGAGTTGCTTGGGGTCCATGGGGGCGCCGGCGTTCTTGAGGACGTGCTCCACTTCGTCTTCCAGCAGGCTGATTTCGCCACGCTCCACGCCCAGCCTCGCAAGTACCTTGAACGAGGCCAACGCAGCATCCCGGCCCACTTGCAGGCCCCAGGCGTAGTCGCTTTGGCCCAACACATACGTGCAGCCGCGGGCAACAGGAAGTTCGTGGATCCTCTGTGCGGCGACGTCCCGGTCTGCCTGTTCGCGCGATATTCCGGCGCGGGCAAACAGCCCCAGGTAGGGGTTGGCCCCACCTACGGAACGGGCCCAGCCTGCGTGGTCCAGCACCTGCTCCGACGTCATGCCACGCAATGAGCCGTCGAGTCCCTGTTTGTGCCAGGCCCAGGCACGGAGTCGCTCGGGAGTGAGGGTTGCGGCTGCAGGCACAGTGGGTGTCATGGCCCCATTGTGCCCCAGAACTCTTGTTGTTCAGGCGCCCGCGGTGAGGGCATCCAGGACTGTTCGGGCCGTGGCATCCCAGCCCGGAAGCGTGCGACGGGCTGTCACGGCAGCCTGGCGCCACTCCGTCCTCAGCGACGCGTCAGTGAGCCAGGCACGGATGGCCTCCGCGAGGTCGCTCGGACCGGCGATCTTTACGGCTTGCCCAGCGCCACTGCTGCCCAGTGCCTCCACCGCCCCTGTCCCCTGTTTCACAAACACAGGCACGCCGTGTGCCAAGGACTCCACCACGACCATCCCGAACGACTCGGACTTCGAGATCAGGACGCTCAGGTCGGCAGCGAGCCATTGGCGTTCGAGGGGTGTTCCGGTGAGCTCTCCGGTGACCGCAAGGCGGCCTTCGAGCCCGTGACGTTCGACGGCGGCCCTCACCTCGGCGGCATAGTCCGGGTCCGCGTCCTGCGAACCGATCAGCGCGGCCGTCCATGGCAGGTCCTGGAGGCTGGCCAGCGCTTCCACAAGCAGGGCCTGTTGCTTGTTGGGCAGCAGGGCCGCGACAGCAACTATGTGCGGGGGCTCTGACCCGTTTGCTTCCCCGGCAGTCTCGGTCCCGGGCCGCGCTACAACTATCCCGGAGGGGCCGTGCCTGGCCCGCAACTCGCCGGCGGCATGGTTGCTGGGGCAAATCACGCCGGTGGCCGCGGCCAACGCCCGTCTTTCAAGCGCAGGATGCTCCGAGAGTGCCATATGGGACAGGATCCATACCCTGGTGCCGTTACCCACAGCGGTGGCCACCTCATCCGGGGCCCCACCCGCAACCAAGCCGTCGGCAATCACGGTTGCGCCGCCGTCGAGCGCGTCCGCGAAGCGCTGCCTGTCCGCCGGGCTGCCAACCGGCCAGCCGCCGTCGACCGTCACCGTCTCAACAGCGGCACCCAGGGCCTCCAAGTGCTCGGCAAGCTTGGCGTTGTACCTGTTGCCGCCCGAGCCGTGGCGGACGTTGCCGGGAACGATGAGCCGGATGTCCAAATCAGTCGCCCGGGAACTCCAGCGAGAAGCCCGCCCACGCGTCCGGGTTCTCGCGGAGGATTACGTCGATCCCAGCGAGCGCCCTCCCGTCGGCGGTTTCGGTGATCCGGGCTGCCACGGCCCCGGCGATGTGTTGGGCAAGGGCCTCCGTGGTGGATAGTTTGCCCGTGAAAGCGGGGTGTTCGTCCAGGTTCTTGTAATTCAGGTCCGCCAGGACGTCATCGAGGATGCTCCCGGCAGCGCCGATGTCCAGCACAATGGCGTCGTCATTGAGCTTGGAGCGCCGGAACGAGACTTCGGCAACGAACGTTGCCCCGTGCAGGCCCTGCGCGGGCCCGAACGCTTCCCGGGGAAGGCTGTGGGCGATCATGAAATGGCGTCGGACGGTCAGGCTGAACATGTCTTACTCCTCCGGCTTCGGATAGGCGACCACGTGGCAAAAACCACCCGGCTTTTCCAACAAATCTGCAAGCGTGCCGGGCAGGTTCCGGAACACGCACTCACTCGTCAGGAACGTATCGAACAGCGGATCCTCCAGCGCGGCTACCGCGGTTTCCAGTCGCTGCGAGGTGGTCCGCCTGTGCCGGCGGGGCATGGCCACCTCGCCCACTTGGCTGGACCGGATGGTGAGCCGGCGGGCGTGGAAATCCTCGCCGAGCGGCAGGGTAACTTCCTTGTCCGCGAACCAGGAAAGCTCGATAACGTCGGAATCGTCCCCGGCCAGCTGGAGGCTGAGCTTGAGGCCTTCATCCGTGGCGGAGCAGTGGAAGACTATGTCGCAGTCGTTCCTGGCTTCGTGCGGTTCCGCGAAGTCGATGCCAAGCGTCCGAGCGAGCTCTTGCTTTGCCGGGTCGGCGTCCACCAACTGCAGTCGACCCAGTGGGTACTTCCGCAGGAGCGTCGCCAACGCGCCGCCCACCAGGCCACCACCGACGACGGCGACCCGGTCACCCAGGCGCGGCCCGGCTTCCCACAGTGCGTTGACGGCCACTTCCACGATGCCGGTCAGGACAGCCCGACGAGCGGGGATGGCGTTGGGGATCTCAGTGAGTTGGCTTGTGGGGACCACGTAGTAGTCCTGATGAGGGTGGAGGCTGAAGACGGTCTTGCCCAACCACTCCTGTGGCCCTGCTTCCACGACGCCGACGTTCAAGTAGCCGTACTTCACCGGTCCCGGAAAATCGCCCTCTTGGTGCGGGGCGTGCATCCGCTCGGCGACCCTGGGCGGGACACGTCCTTCGTGGACAACGCGTTCGGTACCGCGGCTGACTCCCGAGTACAGCGTCCTGACCAATGCCTCGTCCTGTTGCGGGGTGGGCAGCGTTTCCGGACGCAACTCACCGTGTCCGGACCTGATGACCCAGTATGCCGTGGCCTCGCTTGGGGCTGTGCGCTCTTTGGAGATAGTCATGATACTGATGAATCTATCGCCGGGGTGCCCTGGACGGAAGTTGGCGTGTGTCCTGCGGCACTCTTGCCGCCCCGTTTTGGGGAACAGCACCCACCTCCGGTACCCTATTTCAGTTGGTGACGTGTCCGAGCGGCCGAAGGTGCAACACTCGAAATGTTGTTTGGTGTAAAAGCCAACGTGGGTTCAAATCCCACCGTCACCGCCACGTAGAAAGGCCCCGGTTCCCTTTGTTTGAAGGGAACAGGGGCCTTTCGCTTTGGCTAGAACTTGTATTCAAAACCGCCGGAAAGGGCCGGCTTGAGGATCAGGGTTCCCGATGACGCGGGCACATCAATGATCACCACGCCCTCTGCTTTCTCGCCCGGCCCCATCCCGGAGATGGGAAATGTCTCGGAATCATCAAGGCACGAGTAGGTAGCAGGTCCGCTCAGGGAACCGTTGAAGGTCTTGCCATCCGTACCGATGAACTTGAAGTCGTAGCCGCTCAGGTCGAACCGCGGAATCACAGCGTTGGCCAACTCCGGCGTAGTTTCAGCGCTGATGTCAACGGCCAGGAGTTTGCCGTTCTCTGCCGCACGGGCATACGGCCTGGTGCAGGCCACCGGCTTGATGCTGTTGACAATGAACTTGACCTGGACAGCACCCTTGGCGCCGCGGTCGTTGAGAGTCCCCACATCACCCAGAGCCATTTCAAGGTTGCCGCGGCTATTGGTCTTGGTCTTGGGAGCGCTGGAGGTGGTGGGAAGAGGTTTGGCGAGCGGTTCGCGCTCTTCAGAAACAGTCGGAGGCTCCATGGCATCCGCTAACGCTGAGGCAGTCCGGGCCACACCAGCAAAGAGGCCACCGGCCACCAGCACCACCGAAACGATGAGGGCAACAAGTTTGTGCTGGTCATATGCCGCCAGCTTGCGCCCCTCCTTGTCAGTCTGCAGGTTGAGCAGCGTGAAGGCGAGGTCCACGAGAGCCCAGATACCCAAGCCCCCGAGAGTCAGCAATTTGGCGATACCAGTGCCGATCTTTCCGAGATAAAAGCGGTCCGCCCCGAGCCCGCCCAAGAAAAGGGAGAGGAGCCACGTCACCAGGAACGTCTTGTCAGACACCGCCGGAGGCTGAATGCTTGGCTCAAATCCCGGCGGTGCCTGAAAGGGCTGTCCGGCGCCCCGGTACGCGGGCGGCGGCTGGTAGCCGTCCGGTTGTTGGTAGCCAGGCGATTGCTGGAACTCCGGCGGCGGCTGGTAGCCCGGCGGCTCGTAGCCCGGGGGCGGCTGGTAGCCCGGTGGCGGAGTTGGGTTTGGCTGGTCGTGGCTCATGGAATTCCTTTCAGCGCATAGCGAGATGCGCCAAAGCAGGGATTGTGTGATGCCAACAATTTGCCGGGGGGTTACGCCAAAGAGCGAAACGGCGGCCTTCAGCCTGTGGATAACTGCCAGACCGCCGCCTGGGCTAGATGTTGCATCCCGACGCACGTGCAGCAGAGTACGGGTACCAGCTGATCGGGCCGGGTCCCATCTGCGGCGCGCACAGAATGTTCCACGTCCGCGGGCCAACAATGCCGTCAGCCTGGAGCCCCCAATAGCGCTGGAATCCGATAACGGCGTTGCGGGTGGCCGGGCCATAGGAGTTGTCCACGGCGAGCGTGCCATATGGCGAACCGATGCGGGTGCGGAAGGCGTTCAGCAGGGTCTGGATGTTGCCGACACAGCTGGAGTACCCGCCGTAACTGTAGTTGTAGTCAACGCAACGTCCAGCGGCCTCGGCCTGTGCGGGAGCAGCGACACTCAGCGTGCCGCCGAGGACAAGGCTGGCCGCCACAGACGTGAGCGCCAATGTGACGCGTCGGGTTGTTTTGCGCATGGGTAAATCCTTTCGATGGAGAATTTCGGCTCCATGCTAACCCAGCGCCACCCGCGAGGGCATGGGGAGGCCTACCCTCAAGCTCCGGCATCTAACCCCCACCGCCGCCCGGCGGTACATTATTCACGGATGCCACAAGGACACCCTCGGAGCCGCACGGACCGTGGAGGCAACAATGGCCGGGTCAACCAGCAGGACAGGCAAGAGCACCGACTACGAGTTCGTCACTGTGTGGCGCGTGGCGGGAACGCTGCAGGAAGTAGTGGATGTCCTGGGAGACGCGGGCACCCTGAAACGATGGTGGCCGGCTGTCTATCTTGAGGTCACGCCGGTGAGCACAGGAAGCCCGGATAGCGTCGGCAACTCCTTCGATCTCCATACCAAGGGCTGGCTGCCCTACACCCTTCGTTGGAGGCTGACGGTCACAGAGCCGGTTACCCTCCACGGCTTCGCGCTCACGGCCAAGGGCGACCTCAACGGAACGGGCAGGTGGACCTTCGAGACGGACGGTCCCGAGGTTGTGATCACCTACGACTGGCGCGTCAGCACCGCCAAGCCCCTGTTGCGGAGACTCAGTTGGCTCCTGAAACCAGCTTTCTCGGCCAACCACCACTGGGCCATGGCGCGGGGTGAGGAAAGCCTGGCACTTGAGCTCCGCCGTCGTCGTCCCACCACCGATCCGGCGCGCGTTCCGGCACCGCCGGGGCCCACCTTCACTCCCAAGCCCAAACAGGACGGACCCTGACCCTGACGGATGAGAACACGGACGTCCCGCTCAAGCTCGCCAATCCACTCCCCGGGCGGTCGCCGCATCAGAGTCGGCCAAGGAGCAATCCGCGGATGGCAGGACAACGAACTCCCGATAGAATCAAAGCCGTTACCAACCCAGCCGGCGAACAAAGGGAGGACTCCGTGCGCGCTTCGCAGCTCCGCTCGCCCTTCCACGCGCTGCGGTCCGGCGCACTTTCCGTGGTGGTCGTCCTGCTGGCCGCGGGAGCCCACGTTCTTGGCGGCGGGGTGCTCCCCACGGCTCCGGTACTCACGGCACTGATCGCGCTGACCGGGCTAGCGGCAACGCTCGCAACCCGTTTCAAGCTGAACTTCGCGGCCATGACGGCACTGCTGGGGGCCAGTCAACTGGCGTTGCACCAGGCTTTTACGTCTTTGGCACCGATCGACGCGGCAGCTCCTGCCGGAGGTCATCACCTCGGGACGGAGAGCCTGATGCCCATCGTGGATCCGGCCACCCACCTGCACGAGCTTGGCACCACGGCCGGTGTCCTGATGTTCATTGCGCACGTGATGGCAACAGTTGCTTCGGCGGCCGTGCTCGCCAAGGGCGAAGACGCGCTGTGGCAGCTTGCGGCGTGGCTTCGTCCGCTGGTCACCCTTCCGTCGTTGCTTTTCAAGCCCGACGCCGGTGCCACGCCTGTCGCCGTCGGCGCACCTGACGTTTACCTCCCCCGCCCTTGGCGGAACCTAAGGCAGGACAGCCGCCGCGGCCCGCCAGCCGCCGTCGTACGTCTTTAGTTCCGCCCGGCACCAGCCTTCCACGGTGACGGGCTCCAAACCCGTACCCCGCGCCGCTTCCAGGCGCACCCTGAAAGGCCATCCCGTGAAAAACTCCACCCTCCGCCGTACCCTGTCCGCAACCGCCGTCGCCGGTGGCACCGCTGCCCTGATGATGGCGGGACTCGCCGGAGCATCGGCGCACGTCTCCGCCGATCCGAACAAGACCGCCGCCAACTCGTACGCGCTGGTGACCTTTGGCATCCCGCACGGTTGCGATACCTCCGCCACTACCAAGGTCACCATCAACCTCCCGCAGGAACTGACGGACGCAACGCCCACGGTCAACGCCAACTGGACCGCCGAGAAGGTGACTGAAACACTCGCCGAACCCAAGAAGCTCGACGACGGCACGTCCATCACCAAGCGGACCAGCCAGATCGTCTACACGGCCAAGACCCCCTTGGATCCGCACCTGCGAGACGCTTTGGTCCTGTCCGTCAAGCTGCCGGACGCAGCGGGCAAGACCATCTACTTCCCCACACTGCAGACGTGCGGGCAGGGGCAGACTGACTGGTCGGAAATCCCCAAGGATGGACAGAGCGAGCACGACCTGAAGTCCCCCGCCCCGTCCGTGACCATCACCCCGGCAGAGTCAGAAGGCGACCACCACGGTGCCAGCACCGTAGCCACCGAGCAGGCGTCCTCGGTGACCGACGACGGTTCCACAGCGCGCAGCTGGGCCGGCATGCTGGCCGGAATTGCCGGCTTGGTCCTGGGCGCGGCGGCTTTCTTCCGGCGGTCCAAGGCGACCAAGTAGCTGGTCGGCGCCCGGAAGATTACGATCCGGGCGCCAATCCGCCGCCCCGGCCGTGGCTCGATTGACTCGTGCCACGGCCGAGGCAAGGCTGGTGCCCATGTGGACTCAGCGCATCAAAACCGGACTTTTAACGACGACGGCGGCCGCGTCACTGCTGCTTATTGCCGCCTGTGGACCCAGCCCCAGCCCTGCGGGAACCAGCAGCGCCCCGCCTACTTCGTCATCACCGTCTCCCTCGCAGACCTCGGCCTCTCCTTCGGCGTCCGCTTCGCCGTCGACGCCGGTAACCTCCGCAGCACCGGCAGGTCCGGGGTTGTGCAAGGCGGCCTCGCTCACGGCCACCACGGACTCCACCGGCGGTGGCGCAGCGGGCAGCATCTACGAGAAGCTGATCCTGACCAACTCCGGTTCTGCCACGTGCACCCTTGAAGGCTTTGCCGGGGTCTCCCTGACGGCCGACGCCAACGGGGCACCGATCGGCGAACCCGCAACGCGGGAGACAACCACGCCCGTCACCAAGATCGAGCTGGCACCGGGCAAGGCGGCGTGGGCCGAACTACGTTACACCCAGGCGGGGAACTACGGCGACTGCACCAAGGTTGCGGCGGCCGGCTACCGGATCTACCCACCGGAAGATACGGCCTCCCTGTTCGTCGCCGAACCGCACGATGCTTGCAGCAACGCAGGCATCAAGCTCCTGAGCATCACCGCCTTCCAGGCAGTCTGACCTCCACCCCGGCCCGGGCGTGATCTGGCGTTCAGACTGCCGGACCTTATTCTGTCCGTGCCGTGGGGCATGATGGAGGAATGCAGGAGCAGCAGGCGTCTTCCGGCGCCATCAGCCGTTTCAGCCAGGCAACCAGGGAATGGTTCCTCGGCGCATTCAACGTGCCCACGCCTGCCCAAGATGGTGCATGGAACGCCATCTCCTCCGGCTCCCACGCTCTGGTGGTGGCTCCGACCGGCTCGGGCAAAACGCTCGCGGCCTTCCTCTGGGCTTTGGATCGTCTGCATTCAACACCCTCGGACACTCTGCCCGGATTGGAAGAGGTCCCCGCAGGCAAGCGGCCCAGGAAGCCGAAAACCAAGACGCGCGTCCTTTACATCTCGCCCCTGAAGGCACTGGGCGTGGACGTGGAACGCAACCTCCGCTCCCCGCTGATCGGCATCACGCAAACTGCCAAGCGTTTGGGGTTGCCGGCTCCCCTCGTGACGGTAGGCGTCCGCTCCGGAGATACGACGGCGGCAGATCGCCGTACGCTGTTGACAAACCCGCCGGACATCCTCATCACCACCCCGGAGTCCCTCTTCCTCATGCTGACCTCCCGTGCCCGGGAAACGCTGAGCGAAGTGGACACCATCATCATTGACGAGGTCCACGCCGTGGCTGGCACCAAGCGTGGCGCCCACCTCGCGGTGTCATTGGAGCGGCTCGACGCGCTGCTGCCCAAGCCGGCGCAGCGCATCGGGCTTTCGGCAACGGTGCAGCCCCGTGAACTCGTGGCACAGTTCCTGGCCGGCCATGCTCCGGTGGAGATCGTGGCTCCGCCGTCCAAGAAGAACTGGAACCTCACCGTCACGGTCCCTGTGGAGGACATGTCAGACCTGCAGGGTGCTTCGGGGGCTTTCGATTCCGGCCCCGCCTCTGGGTTGCAGCCGCAGGCCTCCATTTGGCCGCATGTGGAGGAACAGATCGTAGATCTTGTCCTTTCCAAGCAATCCACCATCGTGTTCGCCAATTCCCGTCGCCTCTCCGAGCGCCTGACCGCCCGGCTCAACGAGATCTACGCAGAGCGGCAGTTGATGGCCGACGCTGGATCCGCCTGGGACGAGTCTCCCGGGCAGGGCGGTTCGGACAACTGGGACACAGCGCCGGCTCCCGCAGCCGTCGCATCGCCGGGCGGTTCCTCCGCCAAGTCCCCCACGTCCACGGCCACCCCGGCCCACATGATGGCCCAAGCCGGAAGCACCACCGGAGCAGACCCGGTCCTGGCGCGGGCACATCACGGCTCCGTGTCCAAGGACCAGCGTGCCATGATCGAGGACGACCTGAAATCCGGCAGGCTGCGCTGCGTCGTTGCCACGTCTTCGCTTGAACTCGGCATCGACATGGGCGCCGTGGACCTGGTCATCCAGGTGGAGTCGCCGCCGTCCGTGGCCAGCGGCCTGCAGCGCGTCGGCCGCGCGGGACACCAAGTGGGTGAGATCTCCGAAGGCGTCCTCTTCCCGAAGCATCGGGCGGACCTGCTGCACACCAGCGTCACCGTGGAACGGATGCTCAGCGGCCAGATTGAGCGGCTCAGCATCCCCACCAACCCCTTGGATATTTTGGCGCAACAGACCGTGGCCGCCACGGCGCTGGGCAGCATCGACGTCGAAGAGTGGTTCAGCACAGTCCGCCGGTCCGCGCCCTTTGCCAGCCTGCCGCGCTCGGCGTTCGAGGCCACGCTGGATCTCCTGGCCGGCAGGTACCCCTCGGATGAATTTGCCGAGCTCCGGCCGCGCATCGTGTGGGACAGGCATGCCGGAACCATCGAAGGACGGCCTGGATCCCAGCGTCTGGCTGTCACCTCCGGTGGAACCATCCCGGACAGGGGGCTGTTCGGCGTCTACATCATCGGTACTGAGGTCGAGGGAACCGGCTCTTCCGGCGGGGCCGACGGCGATGGTCCCAGCAGTTCGGCGAGGGCGGCCAAGGGAGGCCGTCGGGTCGGCGAACTCGATGAGGAAATGGTTTACGAGTCGCGCGTGGGTGATATCTTCGCGCTGGGTGCCACCAGCTGGAAAATCGAGGACATTACCCACGACCGCGTGCTGGTCTCCCCCGCCTTCGGCCAGCCCGGGAAACTCCCCTTTTGGAAAGGCGACTCGCTGGGCCGGCCGGTGGACCTTGGCCGGGCACTCGGTGCTTTCATCAGGGAGCTCTCCGCTGCCGACCCTGCTCCGGCCATGGAACGGTGCCAGGCCAGCGGTTTGGATGCGTTCGCGGCCAACAACCTGATCCAATACCTGGACGAGCAAAAGCAGGCCACGGAAGTCGTTCCCAGTGACCGCACCCTGGTGGTGGAACGCTTCCATGATGAACTGGGCGACTGGCGGGTGATCCTGCACAGTCCCTTCGGCATGCCGGTCCACGCACCCTGGGCCCTCGCTGTGGGCCAGCGCCTCCAGCAACGCTATGGCCTGGACGGCTCGGCGATGGCGGCGGACGACGGCATCGTTCTCCGCGTCCCCATGATGGAAGACGAACCGCCGGGCGCAGAACTCTTCCTGTTCGATCCCGAAGAACTCGAACAGATCGTTACCGCCGAGGTTGGCGGCAGCGCCCTGTTCGCTTCCCGCTTCCGCGAATGCGCTGCCCGGGCCCTGCTGCTGCCGCGTCAGAACCCCACCAAACGCCAACCCCTATGGCAGCAGCGCCAACGCTCGGCGCAGTTGCTGGACGTGGCCAAGAAGTACCCGGCATTTCCCATCGTCCTCGAAACGGTGCGGGAATGCCTGCAGGATGTCTACGACCTGCCTGCGTTGAAGGACATCGCCGCGTCCGTTGAGCGTCGCGAACTCCGGATCGTCCAGACCACCACCCAGCAGCCTTCCCCCTTCGCCAAATCCTTGTTGTTTGGCTATGTGGCCCAGTTCCTCTATGAAGGCGATTCACCCCTTGCCGAGCGCCGGGCCGCAGCGCTTGCCTTGGATTCCACGCTCCTCAACGAGCTCCTGGGACGCGTGGAACTGCGCGAACTCCTGGACGCCAAGGTCATCGACACCACGGAACGCGAACTGCAACGGCTGGTCCCCGACCGCCGCGTCAAGGGCATGGAAGGCGTGGCGGACCTGCTGCGGTTGCTGGGCCCCCTTGCCGTGGATGAAGTGGCCGAGCGCTTGCAGGCCCCGGACCAGCCCTCCATTGACCAGGACGTGCCCGCCTCCGCAACCACCGACGAGGCCGGATCCCATCTCCAGGCACTCCAGAAAGCCAACCGCGCACTCAAGGTGACCATTGGCGGCGTCGAACGTTTTGCTGCCGTGGAGGACGCCGCCCGGTTGCGCGACGCCATCGGCGTGCCCTTGCCGATGGGTGTGCCGCTGGCATTCATCGAGCCGGTGAACGATCCTCTGGGTGATCTTGTCTCTCGGTACGCCCGCACTCATGGGCCATTCACGGCGTCCGAGGCAGCAACACGCCTGGGCCTCGGGGGTGCCGTGGTCAATACGGCATTGAAACGGCTCGCCGCCGACGGCCGCGTGGTGGAAGGCGAATTCCGTCCGCACGCCACCGCGCTCGAAACGCAGGCACGCGACCCTGACGTCACGAGCCTTGAGGCTCCCCCGTCCAGCGAATGGTGTGATTCCGAGGTCCTTCGGAAACTCCGGCGCCGGTCCCTGGCGGCGCTCAGGGCAGAAGTGGAACCCGTCGATGCCGCGGCCTACGGGCGATTCCTTCCTGCGTGGCAAAACGTCACGGCACCTGGAAAGTCGCGCAGCCAGGCACTCCGCGGGCTGGACGGCATCATCACGGCCGTAGACCAGTTGTCAGGCGTCCCCGTTCCGGCCTCGGCGTGGGAGCCGCTGGTCCTCGCGAGCCGTGTGGCCGACTACAAGCCCGCCATGCTGGACGAACTGATGGCAGCCGGCGAACTCCTGTGGTCCGGCGCCGGATCCTTGCCCGGCAACGACGGCTGGATCAGCCTGCACGTTGCCGATTCCGCCGAGCTCACGCTCAACCCGTCGCCGGAGTTTGAACCCGGTGACGCGCAGCAACGCCTGCTGGACTATCTGGGCGCGGGAGGCGGCTACTTCTTCCGGCAACTCACGGAGGTTGCCGGTGGAATGGATGCCGTGCTGAGCGACGACGCCGTGGTTTCCGCTCTCTGGGACCTCGTCTGGGCGGGAAGGGTTACCGGGGACACCTTTGCCCCGGTGCGCGCCATGATCGCCGGCGGGCGGACGGCCCATCGCCAAGTGGCCAAGGCACCCCGGGCCAGGGCGCCGCGCATGAGCCGACTCGGCCGCCACGGCGCGGGCCTCCTTGGATCACCCGGGCTGACCGGTGGCCGCTATGGATCAGTGGCAGCCCAGGCACCCACGCCGCCGCTCGCCGTCGGACGCTGGTCCGCCCTCCCCCTGCCGGAACTGGACCCGACCATCCACGCCCGCGGAACCGCCGAACTCCTTCTGGACCGCTACGGGGTGGTTACGCGGGGTTCGGTGATGGCAGAGAACATCCTGGGCGGCTTCGGCCTCATGTACAAGGTGCTCGCGCGACTGGAGGAAGCCGGTCGCTGCCGCCGCGGATACTTCATTGAGCATCTCGGCGCAGCCCAGTTCGCCGTGCCCGCCACCGTTGACCGGCTGCGCTCCTTCACCGAGGACGCCCGCATCGCCCAGCCAGACCCGTCGGCTCTGGCCCTCGCGGCAACCGACCCCGCGAATCCGTACGGAGCCGCCCTTCCCTGGCCGTCGGTGGCCGGCGAGGCCGGCTCGGGACATCGGCCGGGACGGAAAGCAGGTGCGTTGGTGGTGATGGTCGACGGCGCGTTGGTCCTTTACGTCGAACGCGGCGGAAAGACACTGCTCACCTTCAGCCACGACGACGCTGCCCTCACCGTCGCTGCCGAGGCACTGGTGGGCGTGGTTCGTCGAGGCGCCGTGGACAAGCTGTTCATGGAGAAGGTCAACGGTCACGACCTCCTGGAAACACCCATCGCCGCCGCCCTCGCCGCAGCCGGCGCCTACTCGACGCCGAAGGGATTGCGGATCCGTGCCTGAGGGAGATTCCGTCTGGCGCGCCGCCCATAAGCTCCACCAGGCCCTTGCCGGCCACGTGATCACGGCCTCGGACTTTCGCGTGCCGCGCTTCGCAACGCTGAACCTTGCCGGTTGGACCATGGCCGAGGTTGTGCCGCGCGGAAAACATTTGCTGATGCGCCTGGTGGGTCCGGAGGACACAGAACCTGGGGCCAGCCGGAAACCACGCGCCCTCACCATCCATTCGCATTTGAAGATGGAGGGTTCGTGGATGGTCTACGCACCGGGCGGCCGCTGGACCAGGCCCGGGCACACGGCCCGTTGCGTGCTGCGGACAGCGGTGGCCGATGCGGTGGGATTCTCGCTGGGCATCCTCGAGGTTGTGCCTAGCGGCGAAGAGGACAAGATTGTAGGCCACCTTGGACCGGACCTCCTAGGGCCGGACTGGGACGAAGCTGAGGCCCTGCGGCGGCTGCAGGCTGAACCGGATGTTCCTATCGGCTACGCCCTGCTGAATCAGCGGAACCTCGCAGGGATCGGGAACATCTACCGCTGCGATTCCTGTTTCCTGTCCGGCGTGCACCCTGCCTTGCCGGTTGGCCAAGTCCCGGATCTGGCGAAGATCGTCCGCGACGCCAAGCGGCTTCTGGGCGAGAACCTCGGTCCCGGACGACGCTCCACGTTGGGTCCACGCGCCGTGCGTCCGGGCTACTGGGTCTACGGAAGAACGCGGCAGCCGTGCAGGCGATGCGGAACACCCATCCAGTACGGCTTGCTGGGGTCGCCGGAGGGCACCGAGGAACGCGATATCTATTACTGTCCCAGATGCCAGCCGAAGCCAGCCGCTAGGCCGCCGGGGTGACCTGCGCAGGCTCGGCTCGTTCCGGCGTCGTGCTTTGTTCCGGAACCATGAAGCGCGGCAGCAACAACTGCACAATCGGACCGATCGCCAAGGCGTAGACCACCGTGCCCACGCCGACGGATCCACCCAGCAGCCAGCCCACCGCCAGGACCACAACCTCGATTCCCGTGCGCACGAGTCGAACGGACCAGCCCGTCCGCCGCACCAGCCCGGTCATCAGGCCGTCGCGCGCACCTGGGCCCAGCCGGGCTCCGATGTAGCAGGCGGAAGCGATGCCGTTGAGGATCACGGCCCCGGCCAGCATGGCAATCTGGCCACCGAGATGCGAGAACGCGGGAATCAGCCAAAGCCCCAGATCGGCAAACAAGCCCACCAGAACAGCGTTCGCGAGGGTTCCGATGCCGGGCATTTGCCGCAGCGGAATCCAGAGCAGCAGCACCAGGAAACTAACGGCGATGACCACGATCCCAATGCTGAATCCGGTCTTCTGGGACACACCTTGGTGGAACACGTCCCACGGGTCCAGGCCGAGTCCGGCACGGATGAACATGGCAAGGGAAATGCCGTACATCGCGAGGCCGATCAGGAGTTGGGTGATTCTTCGGGTCATCATGAATCCATCATCACGAAAAACTGGCCTTGTATTCCATAGCCAGTTTGAAATACTGGACTGGTGCCAGGCTCACTCAATCCCACCGCGCTCACCCGCCTCCTCGGCGCCTGGAACTCCGGCGCCCTGCCCGCCTACCGGGAGCTGGCCGACGTCGTGCGTTTACTGGTGATGGACGGACGAATCCCGCTGGACGTCGCACTGCCGAGCGAAAGGGCGTTGGCCCAAACACTGGGCCTGAGCAGGACCACGGTGACGGCAGCCTACTCCACGCTGCGGGAGCAGGGCTTCCTGACGGCGGGCCAAGGCAGCCGTGGCAGAACCTGCATTCCGCACCGCAGCTCGCCCGTGACCATGCCAGGGCTGGCAGCGCCCGAGGGACTGCTGGACCTGGCGTACGCATCGCTGCCGGCAGCGGGCGAGGTGGTGCACCGCGCCTTCGCAGATGCGCTGACCGAACTCCCTGCCCTCTTGCCTGGCTTCGGCTATGACGCAGTGGGCGTGCCTGCGCTCCGGCAGGCGATTGCGGACAGGTACACGGCCGAGGGCGTTCCCACCACGGCCCATCAGATCCTGATGACGTCCGGGGCGCAGCACGCGTTGAACATTGTCCTGAAGACCCTGGCAGGGAAACAGGACAAAGTCCTGGTGGAACACCCTTCCTACCCAAACGCCCTGGACGCCATCCGTGGCACTGGGTGCCGCCCGCTTCCGGTGGCGATGCCGGCCGCCGGAGCCGGGGTGGGCTGGGACATCGATGCCATGGTGGCTGCCATGAACCAGCAACGTCCGGCCATGGCCTACCTCGTCCCGGACTTCCATAACCCCACCGGCCGCATCATGCCCGACCTTCAGCGGCGCCGCCTGGCACGGGCCGCAGCTTTGGCCGGGACGGTCCTGGTGGTGGATGAGACGCTGCGGGGGTTGAACCTCGACGCCGTCACGGCAGCACCGATGGCATCGTTCAGTTCCTCGGTGGTCTCCATCGGGTCGCTGAGCAAGTCCCACTGGGCCGGCCTCCGCACGGGGTGGATCCGCGCCGAGGAATCGGTCATCAACCGCCTGGTGACCACCAGGACCACCATGGACCTGGGCGGTCCGATCGTGGAGCAACTGGCCGCCGCCCGCCTGGTGGGCGCCTACTCCGAGCCGATGGACGCCCGACTGGCTGAGCTCCGGCAGAACCGGTCAGCTTTGATGGAATTGCTGGCAGGGCATCTTCCCGAGTGGGAGGTGGAGCGGCCCCGTGGCGGACTCACGGTATGGTGCCGACTGCCGGGTCCGAGCAGCACGGCCCTGACCGTCCTTGCCCCGGATTTCGGTGTCCGCTTGGCGGCAGGGCCGCGGTTTGGGGTGGGCGGCGCGTTCGAGCATTACCTGCGCGTGCCCTACACCCTGCCGCCGGAATCCTTGGAGGTGGCAGTCCGCGCACTCCGGGCTGCGCAAGACAAGCTCGACGCGTCACCCCAGCTCAGGAGGAGCCTCAAATCCGAGCGCCCCGCCGCGGCCGCCGTCGCCTGACCACCCAGCCGCCCGGCCTCCCCGTCGCCCAACCACCCAACTGACTGGCAGTAGTTGTTGTTCTGGAGCCTTCGAATCATGCGGTGATCGCAACACCTGATTATTGAAGGGTGTCGATTGCCGTGGTGAAGTTCTCGAATCGTTTGGTTGCTGAGGTTGTTCAGTCGTTCTGGAAGCAGGTAGCGGACGGTTCCCGTTTTGAAGAAGCGGGAGAGTTCGTCGGATGGTCCGTAACGACCGTGCGGAATGAATTGAGGTCCTCGGGAGGGATCCGGCCACGCAGGGGCCGGATCCTTACCGGGCGTTCGCTGTCCTTTGATGAACGCGAGCAGATCGCTTTGCTCAGGGGCAAGGAATCCGTCCGTGAGATCGCCAGGCGGTTGGACCGGTCGCCCTCGACGATATCTCGGGAACTGCGTCGTAACGCCGATGAGGTCTACTACTACCGGGCCACCACTGCCCACGCCCGGGCCCACGCAAGGGCGGCCAGGCCCAAGACCGCTAAGCTCAAAAGCAACGAAGCCTTGCGCAAGGAAGTCGAAAAGCGACTCGGTAAGAAAGACTCACCAGTCCAGATCGCCGGCCGGCTCCGCAAGGACCACCCGAACAACCCGGAGATGTGGGTGTCACACGAGACCATCTACCAGTCCCTCTATCTTGAGTCCCGGGGCGGACTGAAACGGGAACTGGTAAAGAGCCTGCGCACCGGCCGGACCTTACGCAAACCCCAACGCCGCCCTGACGAACGCCGCGGCAGAATCCAGGGAATGGTCATGATCGCCGACCGCCCCGCGGAGGTCGAAGACCGCGCGGTACCAGGGCACTGGGAAGGCGACCTCATCATCGGCAAGGACGGCAAAACCGCCATCGGCACTGTCGTGGAACGCACTACCGGGTTCGTGATGGTCGTCCACGTACCCGCAGATCAGAACCGTGCCGAGTCCGTCCGGGACGGACTGATCAGCAAAATGAGCGCCCTCCCCGACGAACTGAGGCTCTCACTGACCTGGGACCAAGGGACCGAGATGAGCAAGCACAAGGAAGTGAAGATCGCAGCCGATATCGACATCTACTTCTGCGATCCCCACTCACCCTGGCAACGCGGCTCGAACGAGAACACCAACGGACTCCTGCGCCAATACTTCCCCAAAGGCACAGACCTGAGCATCTACAGCCAAACAGACCTCGACTACGTCGCCCACGAACTCAACGACAGACCCCGCCAACGATTCGATTTCTGCACCCCAAATGAGATGATCAGAACCTTCCTGTTGCGATAACCGCTAGAAACCGCCGCTCAAAACAACAACAAGTGCCAGTTAGTTGGGGACGACGCGCGCTGCCGAGCCCATGCGCTGCTTCGCAGTGTTGCTGCCGGGGCCCACGGGAATGTGCGCGGTTGCCTTGGCCAAGCCGAACAAGGGCATGCCGTTGTACACCACTTCAATTCCGGATGCGGGCACTTGGTACGTCTCGTGCCACACCCCGATGTCACCGCTGCCCGCGATCTCCTTCATGAACTTCCGCCACGGACCCAGATGCGGCGATTCCCTGTCCGCGGCGAATTTCCGCAAGTGTTCAGGGCTCTCCCAGTAGCTGAGCATGATGGTGGTCCGGCCAAACCATTGTTCGCTCCCCAGCAGGCCGGCCTCGGGATTCCGGGCCAAGTGCTGCATCATCACGGGCATCGCCGATGCTACCTTCGCAACGCGGCCAGCCTTCCACCAGCGGTTGGCCCGCATTCCGATGAGGAAAACCGTGATGTTGTCCCGGCCGATGTCAGCAGTGAAACGTCCAGGGAAGATCTCCTGTGCCATGTCAGTCCTTCGGTAATTGTTCCTGGCTTCCAGTTTCATAACGGCGTTATGAAACAATGTTATGAAACACTGGAAGGCATGGCAAGACCCATCGTTCACGACCACGCTGTTCACCAACGGCTGCTGGAAGTCACCGCGGAGCTCGTGGACCGCGAAGGCCCCACCCGGGTGACATTGAGGGACGTCGCGGCAGCCGCGAACACGTCCACGACGGCGATCTACTCCCTCTTCGGCGGGAAAGCGCAACTCTTGACTGCCGCCGTCGACGACGGCTTCCGCTCCTTCGGCGAGTCCCAGCGCGACGCCTCGAAGGACGGCCTCCTTGGCCTTGGCCGCGCCTACCGGGGATGGGCCCTGGAACATCCTGCGTTGTACCGGCTCATGTTCAGCGGCGCCCTGGCGGCGTACATCGACTGCAGCCCGACGCCGGAAGTCGCTTCGGCGTCCATGGCACCCTTGGTGGAGGCGGTCACCTCCGCGCAGCAAGCGGGCAGGCTTAAAAAGGACAACCCCCAAACGGTCGCGATGGCCATTTGGGGGCAGGTCCATGGGCTGGTGAGCCTGGAACTGGCGCAGATGAACGAACCTGGCACGGACTGGGCGGCCATCTACGAGGCAGCCCTTGAAGGAGTCGCCCGGGCCTGGGCAGCTTGACGCAAACTGACTGGCAGCAGGGGTTGTTCCCAGTGCTGAGAACAACCATTACTGCCAGCCAGTTGGGCAAGGACTTCCTATGCGTACACGTTCCCCAGGAACGCTCCCCAGGCCTTCGCGGTGAGTTCCGAGTCCCCGGAGCCGCTGAAATCATGGACCGTCATGCCTACGGGAGCTCCAAAGGCGTTGCGGCCAAAGAAACGGAAGAGGGTGTCGTCCGTGCGCAGGCCAAGGAAGTTGTCATTGGCGAAGTCCACCTCGCCGCGCAACCGCCCCACGCCTTCCACGTCCACGTCGAACGCCGAACCTGCCGCCAATCCCTCCACGCCGAGCGCGTTCTTCAACCGGCGGAATCCATCCGCAGCCTGCGAAGAGCCCGGGCCCTGGATGTCGGTAAAGACCACCGGCTGGCCGTCGAAGTGCTCCAGGTACTGGCCCAGCGTGTGCAGGTAGAACTCAGTGTGCTTGCTGGCGCCGTCGTACTGTTCATCCCAGTTATCAGCAAAGATCCCACTGTGGACGTAGTGCAACTTGGCGCGGCCACCGTCCACCGGCTCCAGGACGTGCTCCAACTGGTTGAACCAACCGTCAGGCCCATCCATTCTGGTCACGAGGTGGCCGGGGAACTCATCGACGGTCCGGACAGCCGGCCACTGGTCCGTGGGGAACATCCATGCGGAGGTGTCCGCCGTGACAGCCTGCCATACGCGTTCCGGGGTTCCCGGCAGCTCGGTATCGGCGACGATTTCGAATTCACGATTATTTGCCATTGTCCTGATCCTTTTCTGTGGGAAAGTCACTGCCTGCTGAGACTTCAACTGCTGGGTTCTTGAGTGCGGGATGAAGCACGACGACGAGGCGGTGCTTGCGTCCGCCACCCGCCGCGGCGGACGCACCGCCGTCGTGGTACTTGTCCACGAGCTGCGTCACCGCAACGCCGAGTTCTTCCGCAAAGGCGGCGCGGTCCGCAGCCGAGCGGAAGGTGATCTCGCCGTCGATCGCGAAGCTGGCCAGCTTCTTCTTCGCCGCAGCGGCGCCGGAAATAAGCTTCCCCATTTCCTGCACAGTTCGCGAGGCGAGCGAAAGGAGCCAAAAAGCCGAAAACCTGTCCGCAAAGCGCCGCGGATCCGGCGCCACGGAGGCCAGGGCCACCGGCGAAATGAGGTAGGAAGCCGCCGTCGCCCGCAGAACGCGCTCCGTGACGTTGCCCTTGCGCCGCTCCTCCACCAACTCCACCAGGCCGTGCTGCTCAAGGGCCTTGAGGTGGTAGTTGACCTTCTGGCGTGGCATGCCCACCTTGGCAGCGAGCTGGGTGGCCGACGCCGGTTGGGCCAACTCCCGCAGGATGCGCGTGCGGATCGGATCCAGCGAAACTTCCGCCGCGGCCGGGTCCTCGATCACTTCGATATCCAACATGCTTCAAGTATGCTTACCGACAACTTTTTTTGTCAAGAACTTTTTTATGTTCGGAGTGTTCCGGCCTTGCAGGGCCTGCTCTGTTTGCCTTGGCAGGAAACAGCGCGCAAAGCGGGCCCGCAACGGGACAAAGTAGAATTGTCCGGTGATGCAATCCCCCCTCCCCGTGCGCGACGGCGTCAACGCCACCCGCCTCCGCCTCCCGGACGAGGGACCGTGGGACACAGCCATGGACTACATGATGCATCGCTGGGGGCACATCGATCCGCACGGAATCGAGGACCGCTTCGACGCGGGCGAAATAGTGGGCGAAGGCGGCGTTCCGCTCACGCGGACCACCAAGCTGGAGGACCACACCTTCATTTGGTACTACCGCACGCTCCCACCGGAGACCCGCCTGCCCGTGGAGATCACCATCCTCCACCAGGACGAGCACATCCTGGTGGTGGACAAACCCCACTTCCTGCCCACAACCCCGGGCGGCACCTACATCCAGGAATCAGCCCTGGTCCGGCTCCGCAACCTCCTGAACCTGCCAGACCTCATTCCCATGCACCGCCTTGACCGCATGACCGCCGGAATCCTCCTGCTCTCCACCAACCCGGAGACGCGCGGCAGGTACCAAGTGCTCTTCGAAAAGCGCCAGGTCCAGAAGGAATACGAGTGCGTGTCCGCTGCGACACCTGCCCCCGGCTACCCCGCCGTCGAATTTCCTGCCGTGGTCCGGAACCGCATGACCAAGTCGCGCAGCTACCTCCTTGCCGAGGTAGTGGACGGCGAACCGAACGCCGAGACGCGCATCGAACAGACCAGGACGTTCGACGGCGGTGCGGAGCCGCGTGCGCTGTACCGGCTGGAGCCCCACACCGGAAAGACCCACCAGCTCCGAGTCCACATGGCCTCGCTTGGCCTGGGAATCGTCAACGACGCCTTCTACCCGGATCTCCTGGACAAAGCGCCCGACGATTACGCCAAGCCCCTCCAGCTCCTGGCCCGCGGCATCCGTTTTGTGGACCCCATCAGCAGGAAACCCGTGGAATACCGGAGCGGGCTCACACTCAGCGAAGCCCACGGCTAGCCGGGCCAGTCAGCGGCCAAATGCGGCGCGGAAGACCGCCGTCGTATCCTCCGAAAACAGCACGAACTCCACCAGGTCCAGAGGGCTACCCTTTACGGCACTTCCAGCACCTGACACCGAAAAGGCCGTGACGGCGTCGTGCGCCACCTCGGCAACCTCGCGGGCGTCCCAACCGTAGATTCCGGCGCTGATGGCGGGAAACGCGACGCTTCGCGCGCCAAGTTCCCCCGCCACGGCCAGGCTTTCGCGGAAGCACGAGGCCAACATTTCGGGGTCCGTTTGTCCCGCATGCCGGTTCGGCCCTACCGTGTGGATCACCCAGCGCGCGGGGAGCCGGAAACCCGGCGTCCCGACGGCGGCACCCACCGGAAGCCCGTTCGGCAGTTGGGTGCGGCGCAACTCACGGCACGCCTGCAGTAGTTCAGGGCCGGCGGCCCTGTGGATGGCTCCGTCCACTCCTCCCCCACCGAGCAATGAAGAGTTGGCGGCATTGACGATTGCGTCGACGCCGCGCGTGGTCACGTCCCCGTGCATGATCTCGATCCGCATTCCGCCAGTCTTCCGCCGCTCGCGCGACGCTGCAAGAGCCAGCGGGTGGGGTGGCAAGTGCGGTATTTTGTGCCAATGGACTTCACTTCCCCGGACACGTGGGGATCAGCCATTTACTTGTGGGTGGTCCCCTTTGTGCTGGGTGACGCCGTTTTCCCGCCGGTTCCCTCGGAGATGGTGGTGATCACCGGAGGTGCCTTGGCCGCCGAGGGCCACGTCAATTTCTGGCTGATCCTGCTGCTGGCCGCCTTCGCCTCCTGGTTGGGCGACATGGCCGTGTACCTGCTGTTCAAGAGGCGCGTCAGCCACGTGCTGGACCGGTGGTCGTGGGGCCGCAAGGTACATCTGGCAATCCACGAAGCCATCGCCAAGGCCGGGCGTTCCTCCGCCTACGGCGCGATCATCGGCGCACGGTTCGTTCCCGGTGGCAGGCTGGCCACCTCCGCGGCATCAGGCATCGCCAATGTTTCGGTCCGCGGCTTCAGCCTGTGCGCAGGACTCGGCGGCGTGCTGTGGGCCTTGTGGCAGGTGGGCCTGGGCTACTTTACCGGCTCCACCACCAAGCTTCCTTTTTGGGCCAGTTCGCTGATCGGTGTGGCCGTGGGCCTGGTAATCGGCGTGGTGGTGGGACTCATCGTCACGCGGCGGCGCGGCAACCGCTCCCCCGTCGACGAACCTTTCGACGGCGACGCACCCCTGCCGGATTAGCCTCAGCTAGATCGGTGACCAGCGCCCGCGGCTCCGGCGGAGCACGTACAGGCTGCCGGTCAGGGCCACGCGTTCGACGGCGTCACGCATCAGGGCAGCCGACGTCCTGGCCTCGTGGTTCTCACCCGTGTAGTCCCGCGCATCCACCATGAACCGCAGGCTGATCTGTGGGACGCCACCAACAATATCCAAGTGGTTCGACTCCACGTGGTGCCTGGTACCCAGTGCTTCCACGGCGGCAGCCATCACGGACTCCGGAGCATTGCCCGGCTTGAGGCCCGTGATTTTCAGCTTGGTTTGGAACGATGGCATCCCACTAGCCTAGCCGTGGCTTAGCCGGTGTTGCGCAGGCCGGCGGCGACACCATTGACCGTGATGAGCATGGCCCGCTGGAGCCGTTCGTCGATCTCGGCTCCGGACACGGACTCTTCGCGGACGCGGCGGAGAAGCTCCACCTGAAGATAGCTGATGGGGTCCAGGTACTGGTCACGGATTTCGAGCGAACGCTTAAGCGTCGGCTGGGCGTCCAGGAGCTCGAGTTCTCCCGTGAGCCGCTCGACCTCTGCCACCGTGAGCTCGTACTCGTCGCGGATCATATGGAACAGGCGGTGCAGCTCGCTGGGAACCAGCGAGGAAACGTAGTGCCCGGCAATCTCCATGTCTGTCTTGGCCAGCGTCATCTCCACGTTGGAGATCACGGAACGGAAGAAGTGCCAACGGTCCATCATTTCCGTGAGCTGTTCCGTGTTGCCGGCTTCGCGTGCGGCCTTCAGGCCGGAGCCGACGCCAAACCAGCCCGGGACGATCTGGCGGGACTGGGTCCAGCCGAAAACCCACGGGATGGCACGCAGGCCGCCCAGCCCGGCACCGGAATCCGGTCGCTTGGACGGACGCGAACCAATGTTCAGCGAACCCAGTTGCTCCACGGGGGTGGACGCCAGGAAGTACGCCGGAAGATCCTCGTCGTCGATCAGGGCGCGGTAGCGTGCGAAGGCTGCGTCGGAGATGGTCTCCATGACGTTGGCGTACCGCTCACGTTCGTCCTCCGAGGTGCGCGGAGTCCGGTGCAGCGCCGAACCCTGCATCACGGCCGCCAGCGAGAGCTCCAGGTTTTCGCGGGCAAGCTCCGGCAGCGAGTACTTGTCCGAGATGACCTCGCCCTGCTCCGTGAACTTGATTTCGCCCTCGAGCACACCGTTGGGCTGGGCCATGATGGCATCGTAGGTAGGTCCGCCACCACGGCCCACCGAACCTCCGCGGCCATGGAAAAGGCGCACCCGGACACCGTGCTTCGCAGCAACATCGCGCAGCTTCCGCTGGGTCTTGTGGATCTCCCACTGGCTGGTCATCACGCCCGATTCCTTGTTGGAATCGGAATAGCCCAGCATGATTTCCTGGATGTCCCCGCGCAACCGGACAAGTTCCCGGTAGGACGGATCGGACAGCAACTGGTCCACGATCTCGGCCGAGGCGCGGAGCTCTTCGACGGTTTCCAGGAGCGGCGCAAAACCGATCCGGGCGTGCGGCTTTGCACCGAAGAGGTCGATCAAGCCAGCTTCGCGGGCCAGGACGGCCGCGGCAAGAACGTCGTCAGCGCCCCGGGTCATGGAGATGATGTACGTTTCCACCACGTCAGGGCCGTAGGTGTTCAGGGCCTGGCGAATGCTGCGGAAAACGTCGTACGTGCCATCTGCGGTGCCGTCAAGCTTGATGGGGTGGCCGGAGAGCGGACGGCGGGATGCCAACTCCGCCCCCAGGAACTCGAAGCGTTCCTCGCGGGTCAACGATGCGTAGGGCTTTTCGGTCCCCAGCCTGTCAACGAGCTGGCCCACGGCGTCATGGTGGTAATCCGCATGCTCACGGATGTCCAGGGTGGCGAGGTGCAGGCCGAAGGCCGCGAGGGCCCGCCGGACGCGTGCCAGCGCACCATCGGCCACCAGGCCGGCAGCGTGGTTCCGCAACGACGATTCGAGCAAGCCGAATTCGGCAAGAAGCTCCGAGGTGGTGGCGTAATCGCGACCCGGTTCGTGGTGGGTGGACGCTGAAATACGACGACCGGTGTTGATGAGCATGGCCTTGATGCACGTGAGCTTAAGCCGGTAGGGCTCCTGCGCATTGAGCTCCAGGACCCGCTTGTCCAGGCCCGGAAGGTTCTTCAGGTCAACATCGATGGAGTCCAGCAGTTCCTGGTCCGCTCCGAACAGCGCCGTGGAGTTGGACAGGACGGAGATCAGCTCATCGATCAGGGCAATGCCAATACGCACTGCGTTCTGGTTTTGCAGCTGCAGGATTTCCCGGGTCACGGCGGCCGTGACGTTCGGGTTGCCATCGCGGTCGCCACCGATCCAGGATCCGAAGCGAAGCGGGGCAGCGGCGGACGGAAGCTTCACGCCATGTTCGCCAAGGAGTTCCGCAAGGTCGGTCAGCATTTCCGGCATGGCGTCCGTGAGGATGCTGTTCAGGTAGTAGATGGCGTTGCGGGCCTCATCCACCGGGGTAGGCCGCACCTGCCGCAGCTCATCGGTCTGCCACATCTGGTCGATGATTTCGGACAACTGCCGGTCCTGCCGGCGGCGGGCGGACGTACCCTCCAGAGTCGGCTGCGCCAGGACGTCGGAGAGCTTACGGATCTTGTCCAGTACCGAACGACGCGATGCCTCGGTGGGGTGGGCCGTAAAGATCGGGCGGACGTCGAGCTCGTTGACCACGTCCTGGAGCACCTCAGGGCCGGCCTGTACCGCGATTTCGGAGACGGCCTTGGCGAGCCAGCCGTCCTTCTCCTGCCGGGTACGGAGACCGCGGACGCGGTGCACCTGCTCGGCAGCATTGCTCAGGTGGAAATAGAACGCGAAGGCCCGCACCAGGTCTGTCGCCTGGTCGAGTGGCAAGGAGGCGAGGAGTTCGCGCACCTGGGCTACGACGTCGTGAGCGCTCCACGGACCGGTTGCGTCGGCGCCGCCACGCGCGGCCTCTTTGGACTCCTTGGTCAGCAACCGGACCTGCTCCACCAGTTGCAGCAAATCCGGGCCGTGCTGCCGGACCAGGGACTCGCCCAGCAGGGTGGAAACCCGGCGTACGTCGGCGCGAAGTTCCGCAGCCAGATCGGTGTCTTGAGGGGCAGTGTGAACCATAGATACTTACCTTCGGGATGTGGTTTGGCTCGTACACTGCGCTGGATACTGTGAGCCCTATTACTTATGTTTCCCAAGGGATATTACCCGCAGCGGCTTGGGCCGCGGGAATGTGTCTCAGATTCTGGCATGGTCCGGCCTACACGTCCGGGCTACTCTGCCCAAGCTTCCTTCAAGACGTCCCAGTGGGCGTCAGCCATGAGGCTCGCGGGCGTCACGGACACGGATTGCGCCCCGGCGCGCGAAGCGTCTCTTAAGGCAGCGGCCAAAGTTTCCGCGGAAATGATGCCGTCGTTGGCCCACAGACCCAGTGACAGCGACATCCGCGAACCCGCCCTGCGGTTCATGGCCCGCACCAGTTCCTCCGTACTGGGCGCCCGTTCATCGTTGATGCCTACGTACTGCCACACGTGCAACCGGTCCACCTGCTTGAGGAGAAGATCGTAGTCATGCCCGCTCTCAGCCCGGTCCCCGGACGGTGAATTCCGGGGGCTCCGCACGTCCGTTTCGGCCTTGACGCCATAGGGCTCGACGGCGGCACCCACCTTCCTGGCGATGTCCGCCACCGCTTCGCTGCGCCAGGTCCGGATATGGGGATCCGCCGCGTCAATCGCTCCGCTGGACAAGCGGGGCCAGTCGGTCTGGCCCGTGGTGGCTTTGTAGTCCTGCAGGTCATCAGGCCCGAAGGTGAAATCGTCGAACATCAACTCCGTCAGGTCCACGGCAGTGGGGCGGTACTTCCTGGCAACCTCGGCAGCCAAGGCAACCAGCCGGGCGCCCGCCTCACCGTTCCGCAAAGCAGCGACGCCGGCAAAACTCGGCGACGTCCGGCCACTGACATCGCGGCCGGCGACGGCCACGTTTTCGCGGAGCGCCCGGCCCAGGAGGACGTCGATGGTCAGCACAATGTCCCGTTTGGCACCCCCGGCAGAGGTCCCCACGGCTTTGATGGCCTCGGCAACATAATCACGTCCGGTGGCCGACACCTCGCCGGAGGAAGACCCCGGCCGGGCAGCCCACGGAAAGGCTGTCCAGTCTGTCCGTCCCACTGACAGCGAGACAGCCGTGGCGTTCACGGAGTCCAGCCGCTGGGCAAGCTTCCTAAGATGCTGCGGATCGCTGTTGACCACATCCTCGAAGCCAAGGTTGACCATGCGGTCACTCGGCCGGGATGGACCGGCAACTGGTGATGCCGCCATGATTGCCGTGGATGCAGTTGCAGTGGCAACCATGATTGCGAAGGACAGGATGACCTGTTTCATGCGAGGGACTCCCTTACGGATTCACTGTCGAGTGCGGTCACCGAAACCACACCTGTGCGTTGGAGCTTGTTCCACCGGGCCGGGCTGCCACGCAGCTCCTTGACGATCGCGCTGGCCAGCGCGAGTCCTACAAAGACTGAGTAGAAAGGCCAGAGCGGCACCGTCCACAGGAACCGGAGATCCTTCCAGGAACGGTTGAGGCCGATGGAAAAGACGATCAGGACGAAGGACACGAAGAGGCCCAACCAGCCCAGGATGGCAAGCACTTCCCACGGGATGGGTCCCCTGCCTGCTGCGTAGAGAAAGGGCAGGATCCCCAGGATCAACAATTGCAGGATGGGTATCAACACCATGGTGAAAGCGTTGAAAACAAGGAACAACCCAAACGTCCCGTAGGTTGTTTTACCCAGCATGCCAAAGTGCAAGCGAAGCGTCTGGAGCAGGCCGCGCGACCAACGGACCCGTTGCCGCCACAGCCCTCCCATGGTGGAAGGTGATTCGGCATAGACCAGCGCCTTGGGCTGGAAGCTTACCCGGTAGCCGGCTTTGTAAACCCGCCAGGTGAGCTCCAGGTCTTCGCCAAGGGTGTCCTCGTGGAAACCGCCCACGCTGCGCACCAGGTCCGCCCTGAACGCACCGATGTTGCCGGAGACAATGGGAAGGCAGTGCATCAGGGAGAGGGCTCGGCGCACCAGCCCGGTGCCGACGTGGCTGAGCACGGCGAGCATCATGGTTTGCACCCTGTTGAGGTTCACGGGCCGGTCATCGCCGCAGACCGCGCCCACCTTGGGATGGTCGAATCCCGCCAGCATGTGGAGCATGGTGTCCGGCGCGAAGATGCCGTCCGCATCGACGAACATCAGGATCTCGCCCTGCGCCGCCTTGATGCCCGTGTTCAGCGCAGCTCCCTTGCCGGCATTTGCCCGCGATATGAACCGGACACGGTCGTACTGCTCGGCGAGCCCGGCCATGATCTGTGCCGTGGAGTCGGTGGAGCCATCGTCCACCAGGATCACCTCCAGACGGAGGTACCGGCTGCTGAGGATCGATTCCACGCAGTTGGTGATCACCACGGCCTCGTTGTAGCCCGGGACAATCACCGAGACCATGGGCTTGGTGCTGAGGACGGAATACTTGTGTTTCACCGGCCGGGGCCGGTGAACGCGGTTGAAGTAGAGCGCCAGCGGAACGTAGATAATCTTGACGGCACCGAAACCAAGGATGATCAGTCCGCCAACCTGGACAAAAGCCAGCGCGAGATCAAGGACGGTCACGCGTTCCTTCCCGACAGCTGCTCCTGTGCATGCACTCGAAGCACGCTGTCCAGGAGTTCAGGTGCATGGGCACTGTTGGCACCGAAACGGGCATTGACCTCAAGGACCACTGGGGTGCCGTCCGGCATCCGCCTGATGTCGATATCCACGGGACCCTGCAGCCCCAAGGCTTCGACTGCAGACACTGCCAGCGCTGCAACGTCCCGGTCCGCGGAAGCCTCGCTGCGCCGGACCGAAACCGCGTTGCCCACGCGCCCTTCCTTGAGCGCGGTCTTCTCCAGTGTCACGACGACGTCCGTCCCGGTGCCCGTCCTGTGGACCACCGGAGCGTATTCAGTCCCTGGAGCAAACCGCTGCACAATGCAGGTGTCGTCGGCCATCGCCCAGGCGTGGGCTGCCCGGGCTCCCCCGTCCATCAACCGCTCCAGGAGCTGCACTCCGCGACCACCGCGCGAAACCCTCGGCTTGACCACGATTGGGCCGCCCAGGACCTCCATGGCATGGTGGACCGAATCGAAACTGCTGGGTAGCCCGAAGGATGGAACGTCAACACCCGCATTGTGGAGGCAGGTCATGGTGTGGAATTTGTCGTTCGCTGTTCGGACGGGTGCAGCATCGGCCACCACTACCTGGACACCGGGTGCCAGATCATCCTTTGCCTCGGAGACCAGCACCAGCTCATCGCTGACGGTCGGAACAACAACGTGGACGCCGTGTTGGGCGATCAGCCCCCGCAGCTCCCACAGATAGCCCGGCGCGTCAGACCGGGAAACCCTCGCCACCATATCCGCGGAGCGGGTGTCCACCGTCTGCATGTCTACGCCAAGGACCCAATGTCCACGGTCCATGAGCTGGCGGGCCAGCGAACTGCCGGCGGGACCTCCCACGCCTGTCACCAGGAAACGGACCATCAGAACTCCCCTACGGCTGAGCCCAGCAGACGGACGGGTTCGAACCCTTCCGCGTACGTGGTTTTCACTTGCGACCCGCGGAAGGCCGCGAGGCTCCGGACCCTTTCGGCGCTCATGTAGGGCTTGCCGCGCTGGTCCCTGTGCATGGACACTGCGTGGATTTTCACGTCCACGTACCCCGCAATGTCCACGAACACGCTGGGGTTGAACTGCCGGGTTGCCGAAGGGCTTTCGAAACACAGGATGGACGAGTGACGCCGGGCGGCGCGCATGGTTGCATTGTGTACGGCCTGGTGGTCCTGGTGGTAGTCGTGACCCGAGTGCGTCATGACCACATCCGGCTGGAACTCTTTGATGAAGGCCTCGATCGCCTGGACCATTTCATGGCCGTGCTGGGACAGGTTGGTGTCCCTGAAGTCGTGTACCTGGACCTTGGATACACCCATGAACTCTGAACCGGAGGATGCCTCAGACAGGCGGGCCGCGCTGTCGCCGCCCCTGCTGCCGGTGCTCATCACCATGGCCCGGACTTCGTGTCCTGCGTCCGCCAGCTTGGCGAGTGTGGCGCCGCAGGCCAACTCCAGATCGTCGGGATGGGCTCCGATGGCCAGCACCCGCCTGGGTTGGGCTGTCATGGCGTGATCTATCCTCAGCGTCGGCGCCACGAGGAATCCGACCACCAAGGCGGCACCGCACAAAAGCACCACCACCGCGCACCAGCCCAAATGCTCGGGACTCAGAACACAACCCAACAGGGCTGCCATCAGCAGCGCTCCCAACGCCGCCGTGATCCACCGCAGCCGATGCGGCGACCTGAACCGGCGAACGAACCAATTCCGGCCGACCGGGACCAAGGCCAAAACCACAGCAAGCGCGCCAAGCGAGCCTGCCACGGCAAACACCGTTGCCTTCATACTTCCCCTAAATAACGTGGATGATGCGTACCTACCCGCGTCCGGGCCTGCCATGAATGAGTGAATGCAGGAGCCGGTTCATGATGTGGATCGGCTTGTGATCCACGCATCAAAAAATTGGTCAGTAGTTATGGACGAAGTGCCGCTCCTGGATCCCTGTCCCGTCAAGGCCGTAGCTCAGCGAATCGGCGCTGCGATGCCGTGATTCGACCGTCAGGCGGAAGCGCAGGTTCCGGCGCACCGCCGAGTCCGTGGAACACACTGCCTGGGACCCTTTTTCCATTGAGCACTGCCAACCGTCAGGGGCGTCGATGGAGCCGCCGACGATCCGTGCACCATCGGGCGCGGAGAACACGGCAGTTCCCTGACCAAGCGGCGCCGTTCCCGAGACTGTGAACTCGATGGTCAAGGGGGTGGTGAAGGGGTTCCCATCCTTTGCCGTCGCTACGGAAGAGGTGACCGTTGCCGGCTGGGCGTCACGCTTGCGTGGCAGGTCCGGAACCGGGGTGGGAGAGGAAGTCGCCTCAGGGGTAGACGGCACGGGAGGTTCGACGGCGGGCGTTGTGCTTGGGGGCTCGGGCTCCGCGACCGGTGGCGGCGCTTCCTCAGTGGCCGGAACAACAGGCACGGCCGGAATGTCAGTTGGACTGGGCGTCGGAGCAGGGGTCTCTGCCGGGGGGACCATGGTGACCTGGCTGGGAACGGCAGCGGTCTGGACGGTCCGTTGTTCGGGGGGCGCCCCCTGCGAAAAGTAGTCAATGACTCCGGCCGCCCCCAACACGAGTCCCGCTGCCGCGGCGGTCACGATGGTCGCGGCCACCGGCTGGGCCAGGAGGGGCGCGACGGCGGCCACTTTGGCGGGTGCCGCGAGGCTTCCGATGATGCCGAGCCCGGAACCGCTGGCCGTCCACGCAGCCACCGGAATCCCCGTGACCAAAGGCAGGAGGACGGCTTTCATGCTCCCCTCCACGTCCCTGAGCTCTGCCACCACGGCCGTGCAACTCGCGCAACCCTCCAGGTGGGTACGGACCCTCCGCGCCGACGGCCCGGAAAGGCCACCCCGGATGAAGCTGCCGAGCTTGGCAACATACTCGGCGCATTCCCTGCTGGGGCCTTCCGACACGTGACATTGCAGGTACTGGCGGCGCAGGCCTTCCCGTGCCCGCAAGGCCAATGCCGAAACGGCGTTGGCTGACAGACCCAGCAATGGCGCGGCTGCGGCCGGTTTCATTCGTTCGACGTCGAGGTACCACAGCACTGCCTGCCAGCGCTCCGGCAGCATGCGGAATGCCTTGGCAACCGTATGGGATTCAAAGGCCTTGACCACGGCATCAGGCTCGCCCACTGCATGATCCAGGGTGGAATCGTCGCCGCTTGGGAGCGTCCTGCCCGCCCTGCGGTTCCGGTGGTGGGACAGACGCGTGACGGTGGACAGCAGATAGGCGCGGAAGAACGTGTCCGGGCCTTTCCCGGCAACGAGGTTCTGCAGCACGGACTGGAATGCTTCCGCCACGATGTCCTCGGCGTCGCTGGGGTTGTCCACGTTGCGCCGGGCCACGGTCGAAGCGATGGAAATGTGCCGCTCATACAGGCCGTCGAAGGCTGCTGTATCCCCGCCCCGAACCAGCGCAATAAGCTGCCCGTCGCTGGCCTCCTCCGGGTGCTGCGTCCTCCGCGCCATTTACGGCGTCCCCACATGCGAATAAATCTTGCCCATACATACGCAGTGAATGGCAGGACAAACTCGTGACGCTCGTTTCTACAATCTTTTTAGGAATTAGAGTTACCCGGCACGTCGTCATGAATGGCGGCATGGCCGCACTCTTCCGGTATGACCTCGTCCCGGACAAAATCGATCGCCGACTGTACGTTCTCGCGGCACCTCCTCTTGCGCAGATGGCAAACCACCAGCTACCGGCAAGGATGGCGGTTCAAATCCGACTGGCTGCTGCCCGAAGTCCGCACAGTGGTCACTTCGCTGACAACCCGCTCCACCGTGCCAGCGCCCACCGCAAAGTCGCTGGGCGCTGCCCGGGCCAGGAACGGCGTGGGGATCAGCGAGACCATTACGGACTTCCGCGCCCTGTTTGACGCGGCAGACCAGAACCTCGACGTGGACGCACTCCAGTCACTGGCCGAGGGGTGGGTGGAGGGCGCCGAGGCGCTCCCGCCGATCTCCTGCACCGATGTCTACACCGGCCTCGCCACGCAGGCCCATTTCCAACGCCATCTCCTGGAGTTGGACAACGCAGGTCCCGAGTACTCCCGGCATCATGCGTTGGCCGTCATCGCACTTCCCGAGCCTCCGGACAGCCGAAGCCACGGGTGGACGTTGCTGGTCCAACTGGGAGCCCTGGTGCAGCGCCAGCTCAGCGGGACAGGCGCCATGGCAACCTACCGGAGTTCCGCAATCCACGTGGTGTTCCAAGTGTGCGATGCCAACCTCGAACGGCTGGCCGCCTGCAAGGCGGCCATGGAAACCCTGGGGGCCGGATCCTTGAGTCCTTCGCGGATGAGCCTCTACCCGCTGTCGGAGGATGCCGGCACCTCCGAGCGGTGGCCTGAACTGCATTGACGGGAATCCGGGCAAGGGCGTCACGAAAGCAGGCACTGCGTCACTGATCTTTCGACGGCCCACGGTTTACCAATCAAAGGATCTATTTCCCCATGAACAATCAGTTACATCTGAAGGTGGCTTCCGCGGCCACGGCAGTCCTTGCCACGCTTTTGCTCGTGGTGGGCCTGGTCTGGTCCGCCGCACCCGCCCACGCCTCTGTGATTTCGGATGCCCGCGTCACCCTGAGTACGCAGTCCGTGGTGACAAACCAATGGGACCAGGTGGACCTGTCCTGCGACTGGAGCGTACCGGACCACTCCAAGCCCGGCGATACCTTCGAACTCCAGCTGCCGCCGCAACTGCGCTGGTTTGGCACGGCATCGTTCGATCTGGACAACCCCGACGGCGAGACTGTCGCCAAGGCCGAGGCCAACGATTCCGGACTTGTGGTCTTCACCCTCACCGACTTTGTGGAGTCCCACCCGTTCGGTATCGGCGGAACCTGTTCGTTCACCACCCAGTACGCGGAGGTTCCCGGGGGAGACAACCACAGCCAGCTTGAATTTGTCATCGGCGATACCGTGCTCCGCGTACCCGTGGATATCACGCCCTGCACCACCAATTGTGCACCCGTCCCTGCCACTCCCGGCAAAGCCATGTGGTGGGCTGACGCGAACCAGACGCGCCTCGAATCGATCATTTACATGCCGCCCATGAAGTCTGACACGAATGACGTGGTGGTCACAGATACTCCTGCCGAAGGCATGGAGATCGACTGCGATGAGATTACGCCCCGCGTTGGCACCGTTCTGAACGCCGACGGCAACATCATCGATCCCATGGATACGGACAAATATCCGGCGGTAGTCGACTGTACCCCCGGGAAGGTAACAGCCACCTGGACGGGACTGCCCAAGGGCGAGCGCGTGGAACTCTTTGTGGTCACTGAGGTGACTGACCCCAACCTCGACTCCTACACCAACACCGGAACGGTGACCATCTCCGGCGTTACCACTGACATCGGCGCCGAAACCAAGCGGACCGACGCCAACGGAAACGGCAACGCAACTTCCGGCCCAACGGCAACTCCCACCCCCACGCGGACGGTGACTCCCAGCCCCACAGCCACACCGACCGTCACGCCCACACCGACAGAGACGCCCACACCCACGGAGACACCCACACCCACGGAGACACCCACGCGGACGGTGACTCCCAGCCCCACAGCCACACCGACCGTCACGCCCACACCGACAGAGACGCCCACACGGACGGTAACACCCAGCCCCACAGCCACACCGACAGAGACGCCCACACCGACGGCAAGCACCACCTCGTCCGCTCCGGTCGTGGTGGTACCGACGGCGACCACTCCCGCAGCAGGTGGAAGTGAAGGCCAGCTCGCCACCACGGGGGCCAACGGTCCGGTGTTCATCTTCGCGGCTGCCGCGTTCCTCGCTTTGGGTTCGCTGCTGGCTTTCGTTGCAACCAGGTCCGCAGCACGCTGTCGCTCCCACTAGGAGCGCCAGCTACATGAACTGCGATGCGATGTGCCGTCCCCCTGGCACATCGCATCGCCCTTAAGACGGGCTCGCGCTGGCATGTGTTGGGGGCCAGCGTGAGCCGCTCCACGACGGGAATGCCTGCCCTTCCCGCATGGTTGACGGGAAGGAACAGCCGCCACAAGCGCAGCCTCGAGAACCAAGGAGAACCATGAGTCCCACCGCCACGGATGCCCAACTTGCCCGCTGGGAGAGGTTCCGCAGCGGACGGAACGCGGCTCTGGCATCGGACCACGGCTGGCTGACGTTGACCTCGTTCCAGTGGTTGGAGGAAGAACCGGCTGCCGTGGAGCTTGCCCCGGGGCTGTGGTCAACAGACGGAAGCAGTGCAGTCCTCACAGCCACCGCGGAAGACGGTCTGAGCTTCGTAGCCACTGGCGAACCTGCAGTGGGTACGTTCACCGAAGCCCTCCAGGACGAAGAATCGCTTATGTGGGTCCAGTACGGTGGCCCGGAGGGACACCAGGTGGTGGTGGAACTGGCTGTCCGTGCGGACAAGTATGCGATCCGCACCAGGGACAACGGCTCACCCGTTTACACCGGCTTCACCAGCGTGCCAACGTTCACCTACGATCCCCAGTGGGTGATCACCGGCACGTTCGAGGCCTACGACCATCCCGTGGACGTGCCCATCGGCACCGCCAACCCCTTGGTGGACGGACTGCACCGCTCCGTGGGCGAGGTGGTGTTCCATGCTCCGGGCATTTCCCACGAGATCAGGCTCCACGCGGAAGAGGAAAAACTGGGGGCCCTCAACGTGACCTTCCATGATGAGACCAATGGCGAGACCACCGACGAATGGCGCAAGGTGTTCATCCCCAAGCCACGCCCTGACGGATCGGTGGTCATCGACTTCAACCGGGCCATCAACTACCCCAGCGCCTTCACTCCTTACGGCACGTGCCCCATGCCGGTTCGCGGAAACTCGATCGATGTCCGGGTAGAGGCCGGCGAGAAACTCCCCGAAGACCTATAGCTAGGCGATGGCGGAAACTCCCGTGACAGCCCTGCCCACGATCAGCGAGTTGATCTCGTAGGAACCCTCGTAGGTGTAGATCGCCTCGGCATCGGCGAAGACTTTGGCTATCCGGTAGTCGGTAACTATGCCGTTTCCGCCCAGGATGGACCGGCCCAGGGCCACTGTTTCGCGCATCCGTGCGCTGCAGTAGGCCTTGGCCAGTGCCACCTGGGCCATGTCGGCGCCACCGTGCCGCATCCCTGCAGCGTCAGTGAAGATGTCCTCCTGCAATTGGGCAATCCGGACCATCATCCCCATGCTGGCCACCGCGTTGCCCAGCATGTCCACCAAGTGCTGCTGGATCAGCTGGAACTTGGCCAGCGGCTTGCCGAACTGGAGGCGTTCCACGGCGTATTGCCGCGCGATATCAAAGGCAGCCAATTGTTGGCCTACCGCTTGCCAGGCCACCATGATGCGTGAGCCGCGGAGGAGATGGTTGGTGTCCGCAAAGCTGTTGATCCCGGCGAAACGATCGGCCTCGGCCACGTGGACATCATCGAAAAGAATGTCGGCGTTCTGCACGGTCCGCAGCGCCACCTTGTTTTCAATGCGGCTGCGCGTGATCCCCGGCAAGGAGGCATCGACGATGAACCCCCGCACCGCTCCGTCGGCCTGGTCCTTGGCCCACACCAGCATGTAGTCGCAGAACGTCCCGTTCCCGATCCAGCGCTTGGCGCCGTTGATCACCCAGTAGTCGCCGCCGTCGGACTCATCCCTTGGGACACGCCGCGCCGTTGTTTCCATGCCGCCGGCGACGTCTGAGCCATGGTTCGGCTCGGTGAGTGCGAAAGCTCCGGTAGTGCGGAGGTTGGAGGCGTCATCGAGGTAACGGTCCTGCTGGGCGTCGCTGCCGAAGTCGTAGAGGGATTCGACGAAGAGATCGTGGTGGACCATGAAGAAGGTGGCGATTGAGGTGTCCACGCGCGTCATTTCGGCGATGACCAGCCCCGCGAACAGGTGGGTGTAGCCACGCTGGGCAGGTGCGCTGAGCCGGAGGGCTGCCAGCTTGGGCAGGATGTGCTCGGGAAACTCGGCCTTGTCCCACCATTGGCCGGCATACGGGGCAATCTCGGTGGCCAGGAACGCGCGGAGTTCCTTGAGTTTGCGCAGCTCCTGGACGCTGAGGAGTGACTCAAAGTCGAAGAAATCTGCTGCGGGCAAGTCCGTTAGGGTGGCTGTCATTTGAGGCCCATCCGGATTGCACCGTCGAGGCGGATGGTTTCTCCGTTGAGCATGGCGTTCTCCACGATGTGTGCGGCAAGGTTGGCATACTCGCCGGGCCGGCCCAGGCGGGCGGGGTGCGGCACTTGCTGTCCCAGTGACTCCTGCGCGGCCGGGGGCAAGCCTGCCATCATGGGCGTTTCAAAGATCCCGGGGGCAATGGTGGCCACCCGGATCAGGGAACGGGCAAATTCGCGGGCCAGCGGAAGCGTCATCGCGGCAACTGCACCCTTGGAGGCGGCATAGGCCGGTTGACCGATCTGGCCTTCGAATGCTGCCACGGACGCTGTGTTGATGATGACCCCACGTTCAGGCCCACCAAGTTCCGTACTGACGGGCTCGTTCTGCACCATCGAAGCGGCGGCGAGCCGGACTACGTTGAAGGTGCCCACCAGGTTGATCTGGATGACCCTGTTGAAGGTTTCAAGCGGCAGCACCCCGTCCCGGCCCAGGACCTTGCCCGGCGTCGCTATTCCGGCGCAATTCACCACGATCCGCAAGACGCCGAGCGAGGCAGCAGCATCGACGGCCGCTTGGACCTGGTCTTCGTCGGTGACGTCCGCGGGGGCGAAAACAGCCTGTTGCCCTGCAGCGGTTTCATTGAGCTCAGCCGCGTAGGCGTCGCCGGCTGATTGAGGCAGATCCACCAATACCACCGACGCCCCGGCATCAAACAGCCGTTTGGCGGTGGCGGCACCCAGCCCTGACGCTCCCCCGGTGACCAGTGCAACTGTGCCCTTGATGTCCATCCATCCTCCTTGATGCAGACGCGATGCGGTCCTTCGAAGACCCAAATCCGTTAATGCATGTTAACTGGAATTGTGACCCAGTGCACGCCAGAAGCCCCGTCGGCACGTCGGCACCCACCGCCTGGCTGGACTCCGCCGAAAGGCTCGGGCTCCGCCAGGTTGGACTCCACCGCCAGGCCGGGGCTCCGCCGATAGGCTGGGACCATGCCAAGCAACGCCGAACCAACAGCCCACCCAAGCCACTGGGCAAATCGCGCCGACCACGCTGCCCGCTCGGTAACCCGCACTTTTGGCAGGCGCCTGTTCTTCCTCCCGGGCACGCACATCGGCGCCATCAAGGTTCCGTGGCGGGCCCGCAGCCTCTTCGGCCCGTGGCACTACTGGTGGCAAGCGCACTACGTGGACTGCCTGGTGGATACCGGCCGCCGGGAACTCGCCGCCGGAGTAAAGTTCGACGGCGCCTCCCGCCCCAGCGCCGGACGGCTTGCGTCCCGGCTGGTCACCTCCGTCCGGATCAGGAACCGCTTCAGGTTCGTGAACCACTTCTACGACGACATGGCATGGCTGGCACTTTCGACGCTCAGGCTGGACCAGTTGGCGGAGGAAACCCGCAAGCCCGGACGCCGCCGCAACGCCTACGTGCGCAGCTCCCTCACCCTGCAATTCGACTCCGCCGCCACGGAAGACCTTGGCGGGGGCACCTTCTGGAGCACGGCGAGGGACTTCAAGAACACCCCTGCCACGTCGCCCATCGCCTTGTATTTCGCACGGACCGGGCATCGGGAAAAGGCCCAGGCCCTGGTGGATTGGCTCAACGCCAAGCTACTCAACCCGGTCAGCGGTCTCTACATGGATGGGCTGCGGATCCGGGATGGCAGAACCGTGTTGGAAAACGCCATCTACACCTACAACCAGGGTCCCGTCCTGGGCGCGTTGCTGGAACTCGGCGGCGACTCGAACATCAGCAGGGCAGCCGAACTCATCGAGGCAACGGCGCGTGGGCTGACTGTGGACGGCACCTCCATCATCCGCGGCCAAGGGACCGGCGATGGCGGCCTGTTCACCGGCATCCTTGTCCGATACCTGGCTGCGGCTGCCCGCGACAACCAACTCCCGGAAAGTGCCCGCGCAACGGCAAGGGAGATGGTGTTGGCCACCGCTGAGGCTTTGTGGGCCGGCCGCAATGAACCCAGTGCCCACGGGCCCAGCGCCCACGGGTCAGGGGCCGCAGCCACCGCCGGGGATGACGACGCAGCCCCAACTCAAGCAGTGTTCTCCCCCGACCCCCTGCGCCCGGCGAGCGAGACGTATCCGCCGGGTACCGCCGTCGAACTTTCCACCCAACTGCAGGCGTGGATGACGTTCGAAGCGGCAGCCACCCTGGACCCAACTGTGTAGCAGTTCACGTCGTTCCCAGCGCTGAGAACGACGCGAAGTGCGACTCAGTTGGGTGCGGAGGCGGGTTTTTTGCGCTGCGGGTACGGCGCCTCATGCCGGGCCAGCATCTCCACGAAGCCCGCGATCTTCCTGGCCCGCGTTTCGGCACGCTTCACGGAGTTGGTCCGGTGGATCAGGGCGAAGCGGTTCTGGGAGGTCAGGACCTCGAACATCGCTTGAGCCTCGGGAACGGCGGCGATGGCAGCGGCCAGGTCCTCCGGAACTTCAATGGTGGCGGGCCCGGCGTACGCGGCTTCCCAGCGCCCATCCGCTTTGGCGGCGTCGACGGCCGCCCACCCGGAGGCGGTCATCCTCCCGGCCTCGTCCAAACGGGCTATGTGCCCTACGTTCCGGGCGGACCAGATGCTCTTGGCGCCGCGCGGGGTCATGCGCTGGAAGTAGCTCTCGGCGTCGCGCTTCTTCACCTGCCCGTCAATCCACCCGAAGCAGAGCGCTTCGTCCAGGGCGGCGTCGTAATCGAGCTCGGTGACGTTGCCGCCCTTCTTGTGGAGGACCAGCCACACGCCACGGCTCTCTGCCGCGTGATCGGACAACCATTCGCGCCATTGGTCAGCGTCTTTGACGATCAGTTCTGCAAGTTCGATGGGCATGGCCCCATTCTGCTGTGAATCCGTGCTTTCGGCATAGGCTTGGAAGCGGAAGCCGCGAATTGCCGGGAACCAGCCCAGGAGGATCCATGCTGCGAGCACGCCCCATCCACTTCACCTCCCGGCCGGAACCGTGGGCCGAACTGCTTGAGGCTCTTGGCCTGGTGGTCACCAAGGCGGACAAGGACTGGTGGGAGTTCGACGCCGGATCGGGCCGCCTCGCGTTGCACAGGGTGGCGCACGAATCCACCCAGCCGGAGGATGGCACCACCATGTTCGGCGTTGAGGTGGGTGTCCTGGACGAGTTCGCCCGGCGGACCAGGGACGACGGAACCATTGCGGACGTCACCGAGGCAGCCCATGGGGAAACCGTACAAGTAACGGCACGTGATGGTTTCACCTTCCTGGCCGACCCCGCCCAACGCGCCGCTGACGGAACCTGGGCAACGTCGGACGAAGCCGACCCGGCACTCGCCGTGGTGGCCACGTGGGTGAGTCCCGACATCGTGGGTTCCGCCCAGGAGCTCCGCAACATTGGCGCGCGGCCCCGCACCGCTACCGACGAATCGGCCAGCTTCACCACCAAGAACGGCGGCGTCCTGCGTGTGGTGCACGGTGCGGAACCGGATTCCGGCGACCTCGCCTTCGAGTACGACGGCGGCTTGGAACCGCTGCTGGACAGGCTCCACGGGGCGGGCATCGACTCAAGGATTGAGGACGATGTGCTGTACGTTGCCAACCCGGACGCGGCTGCCGGCTCCGCGCCGGCGTCGATCGTGGTGACGGGTACTTAGTCCTCCAACGCCCCGTTGCAGAGCCGGCGGACCACCTCGGTGAGCATGGTCAGCCCCGCAACGATGTCCTCGTCCGTGGTGTACTCGTGCTCGTTGTGCGAGATGCCGTCCACGCTCGGCACAAACAGCATCACGGTGGGGACCAGGTCCTTCATGTTGGTGGAGTCGTGGCCTGCCAGGGTCATGACTTCCTTGTTGCTCAGGCCCAGGTCCGCGGCCACCTTCGCGGCGAGTTCCACGCCTTCGGGCTGGTACGGCGTTATGGCCCAGGAGTGCGAGTGGTGCTGTTCCACGGAGACGTTGGCCAGGCGCTCGATCTCGGCAATCCGGGTGTGCAGCAGCGCATCGGCCTCAGCGAGCACGGCTTCGTCGGCACTGCGCAGGTCCAACAGCAGGTTCACGCGGGACGGCACCACGACGGGCGAGTTTGGGTAGACGTTGAGCTGCCCGACGGAGGTGTGCAGGACTCCCGGGAAACGGTCAGCGAGTTCACGGGCAGCGACCACCAGCATCGAAGCCCCAAGCAGTGCGTCCTTGCGGTCGGCGATCACCGTGGAACCGGTGTGGGCCTGCTCGCCATGGACCACGAATTCGTACTTGTTGGCCGCCCAGTTGGAGCTCACCAAGCCGATGGTGATGCCCTCGCGTTCCATGCTGCGGCCCTGCTCGATGTGGATCTCGGCGCAGTAGGCGGCCTCCGGCCCTTCATACGAACCGCGGCAGCCGATCGCGTCCAGGGCGTCCCGGACAGTGACCCCTCCGGCATCCTTGGTGCTAAGGGCGTCCTCAAGTTCCAGTTTGCCGGTGTACACGGAGGAGCCCATCATGGACGGCTTGAAGCGGCTGCCTTCCTCGTTGAACCAATTGACGACGGCGACGTTGAACGTGGGTGCCTCGGCACCGGATTCCCAGCGGCTCACCAGGCGAAATGCTGCGTGCGCGGCAGCCAGGACGCCGTACGCGCCGTCGTAACGTCCCGCCGTTGGCTGTGAATCCATGTGCGAGCCGACCACGACGAACGGCGCTCCGGGCACTGCCTCGTAGAGGCCCCACTGGTTGCCAACACGATCGAACTTCACCGTGAAACCGTGGTCTTCGAGGAGGCCCGTGAGCCAGCGGCGCTGCTCGCCGTCCGGAATGGTGGCGGCCTGGCGGTCCACGCCGCCGTTCTCGGTGGCTCCGAACGCGCTCATGGTCCGGAAGTCCTGGACGAAGGCGGTGTCCTGTGCGGTGAAACTTGTGGTGGTTGTCATGGTCTCCCCTAAGTGCTTTGGTGGGATTGCCCGGCTGGAACCAGCGATGCCGGTGCAGCGTGGAAGTCGGTTGATTGGTAGGTGAAACGGCCTCCGACGGCGGTAGCCAGGACGGTGAGTCCGCTGATGTCCGGAGCGTCCAAAGGAGAGGCCGAGAGGACTGTGAAGTCCGCGAGCTTTCCGGCGGTCAACGTCCCCTTCTCATCCAGGGTTCCTGTGGCTTCAGCCGCACCACTCGTGTAGGCGGAAAGTGCCTGGAAGGGAGTGAGCCGCTCGGCCGGGTTGCCGAAGACCGCGCCGGATGCCGTGCGGCGGTCCACGAACGCCTGCATCCCGCGGAGCACGTTCCCATCGGCAACAGGCCGATCGGAACTGCCGGCGAGCGTGACTCCGGCTTCGAGGAAGCTGGCCGCGCGGTAGGCCCAGGAGAGCCGGTCCGGACCGAGGGAGTCCGTCATGCCGTCTCCGCCGTCGCGGAAGAAGCTGGCCTGCGGGGTGACCGCGATCCCGGCTTCGGCCAGTCGGGTCAATTGCTCCGGCCGGGTCATGGACGCATGTTCGATCCTGTTGGGCACACGCCGTGGGCCGCACATTGCCTGGCATTCGGTGATGATGTCCAAGGCCAGGTCAATGGCGCGGTCCCCGATGGCGTGGGCAGCGATGGACCACCCGGCTGCGTAGGCGGCTTCGATGCGTTCCCTGAGCTGGGCCGGGTCGGCTTGGAAGTACCCCACGTTGCCGCGGTTGTCCTTGTGCCCGTGGCTGCAGAACTCGTGGCTCACGGCAGCCGTTTCGCCCAGGAGCGAGCCGTCCAGGAAGACCTTGGCCGGGCCGAGAGACAGGAACTCATTCCCGAACCCGCTGGAAATCCCCAAGTCCAGTCCGGCCGGAGCCGCACCGGGGCTGTCCGAGGAATGTCCATCAAGGGGGTGCAGCACATCCAGCACCGGCATCACCTGTGCCCGGGCGTACAGGCGGCCATTCCCGGCAGCCCGTTGGTAGGCGGCGAGCTCGGCCGGGCTGTGGCCGATCCAGCCACCGCCCACCCCGGCCTCGGTGAAACTCGTGATTCCCTCCGAGGCGTAGTACGCCGTGGCCCGTTCCAGCGCCGCCTCGATGTCCTCCAGCGCGTAGGGCAGGATCAGTTGCTGGATGAGTTCCTGCGCCGTCTCCTGGACGAGTCCCGTGGGACGTCCCGCTGCGTCGCGGACAATCGCGCCGCCGTCGGGATCGGGGAACGACGGCGACTGGGCACCTGCCAGCCGCAGCGCGGCCGTGTTGACCACCGCCATATGCCCGGAGTTGTGGCGCATGAACAGCGGCCGCGCCCCCGTGATGCGGTCAAGCTCAGCGATGTCCGGGAAGAGCCCGCCGTGCTGGGTCTGGCTGAACCCGGTGGCGAAGAGCCAGCCCTCGCCTTCGGTTCCATCGGCGCCCGAGGCCGCATCACGCAGCAGCGAATACAGCTCCTCCAGCCCGCGTGCACCGGACACGTCCAGTTCCGCGAGCCCCAGCCCGAACCACGTGGTGTGGCAGTGGGCGTCGATGAAGCCCGGCGTTACCGTGGCGCCGCCGAGGTCCAGGACCTCGAGGGCGTCCAAGCCGTCCAGGTCCTGGTCGAGGCCCACGATGCGGCCCTGCCAGATGCCCAGCGAACTGGCCGACGGACGGTCCGGGTCCATGGTGATGATGTCTGCGTTGCGCAGGAGGAGATCGAGTTTCATGGCTGTTTCTAGCGGTGGGACGTGGTGACGGACTTGATGCGCGTGTAGTCCTCAAGCCCGAACACGGACAGGTCCTTGCCGGTGCCGGAGTGCTTGAAGCCACCGTGGGGCGCTTCGGCCGGGATGACCTGGTGGCAGTTGATCCAAACCGCGCCGAAGTCGAGCTCATTGGAAACGCGCGTCACCACGCCGTGGTTCTCGGACCACACACTGGAAGCCAGCGCGTACTTGGTGCCATTGGCGAGCTCCAGCGCTTCCTCTTCCGTCGCGAACGGCTGGACGGTCAGGACGGGTCCGAAAATCTCGTCGCACACCACCTCGTCGGTCTGGAACACACCGTCGATCACCGTGGGTTCAAAGAAGTACCCGGTGCCGGTGCGCTTGCCACCGGCCAGGACCCGCGCGTTGGCGGGCAGGCGGGACAGGAAGCCCTCAACGCGCTCCAGCTGTGCGGCGCTGTTGAGCGGCCCAAGGTCCTCTCCTACGCGCAGAGCCGAGGCAGCGTCAGCGAGGGCCGCGGCAAACTCCGTGTGGATGTCCTCATGGACCAGAACGCGGGTCACGGCGGTGCAGTCCTGGCCCGCGTTGAAGAACGCGGCCAGGGCGATCTCACGTGCGGTCCGCTGGATATCGACGTCGGCAAACACCACCGCGGGCGCCTTGCCGCCAAGCTCCAAGTGGACATCCTTGAGGGTCTTCGATGCCGCGGACATGACCTGGGCACCCGCCCGGGTGGAGCCGGTGATGGACACCATCTCCGGAATCTCATGATCCACCATGGCAGCACCGGCTTCGCGACCGCCGCATACCACGTTCACCACACCGGCCGGGTAAACCTGCTGCGCCAATTCGGCCAGCAGCACCGTGGACCACGGCGTGGTGTCGGCAGGCTTGAGGACCAGCGTGTTGCCCGCAGCCAAGGCCGGGCCGATCTTCCAGACGGCCATCATGAACGGGTAGTTCCACGGAGTAATCTGGGCGACCACGCCGATCGGCTCCCGCCGGATGGTGGACGAGAATCCTTCGACATACTCCGTCTGTGCCGTGCCCGAAACCACCCGGCACGCTCCTGCGAAGAAACGAAGCTGGTCGGCGCCCCGCAGGATTTCGAGCTCCTTGGTGAGGACCGCAGGCTTGCCTGTGCAGGCAACCTCGGCCTCCAGCAGGCGGTCTACGTTGGCCTCGATGAGGTCCGCCAGCTGCAACAGCAGCGACTGGCGCGTGCCCGGCGTCGTGCGCTTGTAGCTCTTGAAGGCCGCGGCAGCGGCTTGGAACGCGGCGTCGACCGTGGCCGCGTCGCTGTCCGGCGCGGTGCCGATCTGCGCACCCGTGGCGGGGTCGAAGAACGGGAGCGTTTCCGGCACGGAGACGGACTCGCCGTTGATGATGTTCTGAAGCTGAATCACGAAAAGGTCCTGACTCTTAGTTGGACGTCTTGGGCGAACGCGTCGTGGGGTCCTGCGGCAGGTGCAGCAACGCAGGAAGGCCGGAGTCGACGGCGCGGCGGAACGCGGCTGCGAAGTCCTCGGTCCGCTCTACGCGTTCCCCGTAGCCCCCATAGGAACGGGCCAGTGCGGCGAAGTCCGGGTTGGTCATGTGCGTGCCGGACGGACGGTCCGGGTAGTGCGCCTCCTGGTGCTCACGGATGGTGGCGAAGATGCCGTTGTCCACCACCAGCACAATGAACTGCGCGCCGTAGCCCATGGCCGTGGCGATTTCCTGCCCATTCATCATGAAGCAGCCATCACCTGCCACGGAGATGACCTGACGTCCCGGGTACGCGAGCGACGCTGCCACTGCGGCCGGGATGCCCATGCCCATGGCGCCGTTGCGGGGAGCGGCCAGGGAGTTGGCGGTGTTGTGCTCAAGGTAGCGCGCGGGCCACAGGGCGTGGTTCCCGGCACCGAAGGTGAGGACGGCGTCGTCGTCCATCTCTTTCTTGAGGACCTCCATGGCGACGCCGAGGTCGACGCCGATGCCGCCGTCGGGAGCTGGCGTGGAGAACTTCAGTTGCTCCGCGCGGGCGCTGGCGAACCAGCCAGCTTCGGTGGTGACATCGGCCTCCAGTGCCCCGAGAACGGAAGCGAAAGCCGAAACGTCCGCAATCATGTGCTGATCTACCCGGCCGAAGTGACCCAAGAGGTTGGCGTCTGCGTTGACCACTATGGTCTCGGCGCCGAGCCCGCGCTGGTAGCCGTCGGAGAGCACGTCGCCGCGGACGCAGCCCACGAAGACCAGCAGATCGGCGTCGTCCAGGCGCTGGGCGTTTGCGTCGCTGCGGCCGTAACCGAGGAAGCCGGCGTAGGCGTCGCTGCGGTGGGGAACGGCGTCGTAAGCGCGGAAGTCCGACACCACCGGGATGCTGTGGCGGCTCGCCCAGCCGGCGAGCTGCTCGCCGGATTCCTGCGTCCAGCCTTCGCCGCCGACGACGATGAGCGGCTTGCGGGCCTTCTGCAGCTTCTGCTTCAGCACGGCAAGGTCCGCGACGGCAGGCTCCGGGCGGGCGACCGCGCGGGGTTCCACCGTGGCGTCCTCGACGACGTGGACCAGGACGTCCTCCGGAAGGCCGATGACCACGGGTCCGGGACGCCCGCTGAGCGCGGTGAAGATGGCATCGTCCACCACGCGGGCGGCGGAGGCGGCGTCGTCGAGAGTGACCACCTTCTTGGCTGTGCTGCCAAACCAGGCGTTGATGTCGAACTCCTGGAAGGACTCGCGCCCACGGTCCGCGACGGGGATCAGGCCGACGAACAGGATCAGGGGCGTGGCGTCCTGGTGGGCCGTATGGATCGCGATGAACGCGTTTGCTGCGCCAGGACCACGGGTCACCATGGCCACTCCGGGGAGTTCGGTCAGGCGGCCTTCGGCGAGGGCCATGAACCCGGCGCCGCCTTCCTGGCGGGCCACGACGTTCTGGATGGGTGAGCCATGCAGTCCGTCCAACACATCGAGGAAGCTCTCACCGGGAACGGTGTATACCCGCTTGATGCCTGCCCGTTCGAGTTGGCCAACAATCAGGTGGCCTGCAGTGGTGGTGCTCAATGCTTCATTCCTTCTTCTTCGATGGAAAGGCGTGGGAGGAACAATCCGGAGAGGGCGGTCAGTGCGGAAACGACCAGCAGGATGATGGCGCCCGGCCAGAAGGAGTTGTTGGTGGCCACCAGGGCCGTGGCGATCAGCGGCACGAAGCCGGAGATGACACCTGCCGTGTTGGAGGTAATGGCGACGCCGGTGTACCGGACCTTCGTGGCGAAGAGGGCGGTCAGTGCGGTGCCGGAAACAGCGTAGGGAATGGAAAGAACGGCGACGCCGATCATCATGCCCAGGACAACCAGGACCGGGTTGCGGCTGTCGATGGCCAGGAACACCGGGACCGCGATAAGGGCCGAGGCAACGCCACCCCAGAGGATGACCTTGCTGGCACCGAACTTCTCGCCCAGCCGGCCGGCCCAGATCAAGGCGCCGATTTCGAGGGCAGCGGCAAGGAGGGTGCCGAGGAGCAACAACTCGGAGGGCAGCTTGAGAACCTTGGTGCCGTAGAAGACCACAAAGCTGGTGATGAGGTAGAAGCCGCCGATGCCCAGGAGCGCCGAGCACATGCCCACCAGGATTTGCCGCCAGCTGTTCTTCAGGACACCGCGGATGGGCGCGTGCTCCGTTTCACCGGACTCCATGAGGGCTTCGAATTCGGGCGATTCGCTGAGCTTGCTGCGGATCCACAGGGATACGGCCAGCAGCGGGATGGCGGCGATGAACGGGATGCGCCAGCCCCAGGCATCGAAGTTGGTCTGGCCTACCAGGAAGAGCATGCCGAAGAAACCGCCCGAAGACAGGATGGTGCCGATGGGCGAACCGACCTGCGGAAGCGCCGCATAGCGGGCACGCTTCTCCACTGGAGCGTTCTCGACGGCGATGATCACCGCGCCGCTCCACTCACCGCCGACGGCGAGGCCCTGGACGATGCGCAGCGCCACCAGGAGGATGGGTGCGGCCAGGCCGATGGTCATGTAGTTCGGAAGCAAGCCGATGAGGCCGGTGACAATGCCGATCCCGACGATGGTGACCATGAGGATCTTCTTGCGGCCAACCTTGTCGCCCAGGGCGCCGAAGATGAAGCCACCGATCGGGCGGGCCACGAAGCCCACAGCGAGTGTGGCGAACGAGCCCATTGCCGCGACAAACGGGTCCTGCGAGACGAAGAACTGGGCGTTGAACACCAAGGCGGCAGCCGTGGTGAACAGGAAGAAGTCGTACCATTCCAACGCCGTGCCCACCAGGGCAGCGAGGGCCACCTTCTTGGTGACGCTTTCATCGACGACGCGTGTTGCCGTTGGGCTGACGCCCGTGGCTCCGCTGACGGTGCTTGCCATTGTTGCTCCAAAAGTGCGAAAACGGGACCGGGCGTTGGGGGCCCGGAGGGTGGTGTGGATGCTTGTGAGGGGATTCACTCCACAGTGACTCATTCCATAGTGCCAGTAGTTTTTCCCAAAATAACTAGCGATACATCACGCAAAAGGACCGCTAGGATGTGTGAATGCACAATGTTGAAGCGTCCGGGCACAGCCAGCGCTGGACCGAACTGGTGGATCAGCTGGACGGACGGCTGGATGAACTGGCCCGCGCGTTTACCGCCAGGGTCCGCGAGATCCCCGAATACGGCGAAAGCCAGGTGACCATCCAGGAGATCACCGAGACTGCCCGCGGAACGTTCCGGCGCCTCATCCGCGGGCTCAAGAACGGCACGACGGACAGCAGCGACGGACTGCTGGACTTCGCCTCCGACCTCGGTTCCAAGCGCGCGCGGGCAGGAATCCCGCCCGAATCACTGACATCCGCTGTGCGACTGGACTTCAGCATCCTCTGGGCGGAACTCTTGGAAATCGCCAAGCCTGAAGACGCCATCCTCCTGGCTTCCCGGGTGGACCAGGTGTGGCGGGTGGTGGATGAGTTCGCCACCCGGACCCACACGAGCTACCTCACCGAACGCGTGCGCATGGCGCAGGAAGAATCGAGCATCCAGCGCGAATTCATTGCACGACTTTTCAACCAGAGCACGCCGTCGTTGGAAACCTCCGCACAAGTTGCCTCGGCTTTAGGGATCAACCCGGAATCCCGGTTTGCGCTGGTGGCCGCGAGCGGCGATCCCGGGGCACGGCTACGGGCTGCAGCGTCGCAGTTCGGTTCGAACCAGCACTCCCGGCAGCGATTGTTCCTGCACGAGTCGGGCGGAAATACCTACGTGTTCTGGACCCTGCCGCCGCTCCGGTCAAGGGGGCCGGAAAACCGCGGCGAGCTTCACGGGCCCGACGCCGAAAGACATCAGCTGCCGCCCGGCGTCGTGGACGTCCCCTGCGGCTATGTTCCCGACGTCCTGGGGCTGCGCGCCCTACCGGCAGCGGCCCGGACGGCGGAAAGCCTGGCCGCGCTGCTCCGGCCACGCGATGCCGGTCCCCTGTCAGCCGGTTCGGCGTGGGCCCGCCTGGCGCAACAGAACCTGCAGGACGCCGGACTGGACCTTGCCGCCGAACTCGAGGAAGCCTTGGGCGAGTGCAAGGGCGGCGAGCGCGAGCGCCTGTTGGAGACCGTTCGGAATTACCTGACCACGGGCAATGTCACCCAGACCTCGGAGCAGTTGTTCTGCCACCGGAACACCATCCTGAACCGGCTCAACCGCTTCCAAGAGCTCACTGGAATCGACCTCGCAGTGCCGGCGAGCGCAGCCCGGCTGGTGGTGGCCTGGGCGTAGGTGCCGTGTTTTGCTCCTCGGCAGCCCGATGTGTGTTCTCACATTCCATGCCCGTTTTTGCTGGGATTTTTGCCATTGAAGCTGTGATCCGCAACACAGAATAGTTGTAGCTACCTTGCACCGGACACTCGTCCCCGCACCCCATCCGGAGATTCTGATGGCCCAAACGGTAGATACCGAATCCGCTTCCACAGCCAGGCTGGACCTGGCGAAAATGCGCAAAATCGCTTTTGCCAGCGTCATTGGCACCACTGTTGAGTGGTACGACCTTTTCGTCTTTGGAACAGCGTCCGCGCTGGTCTTCAACAAGATCTTCTTCCCCAGCTTCGACCCCATCGTGGGCACCATGCTCGCCTTCGGCACTTTCGCTTCGGCGTACATTGCCCGCATGGTGGGTGCCATCATCTTTGGCCACTTCGGCGACCGGCTGGGCCGCAAGTCGATGCTGCTTGTTTCGCTCCTGACCATGGGCGCTGCGACGTTCGCCATTGGCCTGTTGCCCGACTACCAAAGCATCGGCATCATGGCTCCCCTGCTGCTCCTCCTCCTTCGCGTCATCCAGGGCCTTGCCCTCGGCGGCGAATGGGGTGGCGCGGTGCTCATGACCGTTGAGCACGCTCCCCCGGCCCGCCGTGGTTTCTACGGGTCCCTGGTCCAGGTGGGCGTTCCGGCCGGCACGTTGATCGCCAACGTTGCCTTCCTGATTGTGGCCTCAAGCATCAGCACTGACGCCCTGCACGCGTGGGGTTGGCGCATCCCGTTCCTGGCCTCCGTCCTGTTGGTGGCCGTGGGCATCTACATCCGCTTGAATATCGAAGAAACGCCGTCCTTCAAGGCCGTCAAGACCGCAGGGGCCAAGGCCAAGATGCCGTTCGCCTCGCTCATGGCCAAGTATTGGAAGCAGGTTGTGTTGGGCGGCGTTGCCACGCTGTCCACCGGCAGCACCTTCACGCTCCTCGTGGCCTCGGGCGTCTCCTACGGCAAGAAGGAACTGGGCCACTCGGAGAGCCTCATGCTCTGGGTTGTCCTGGCCGCCTGTGCCCTGTGCTTCATCCTGATTCCCTTCTTCGGCAAGCTCTCGGACAAGTACGGCCGCAAGCCCATCATCTACGCCGGCGTCGCTGCGGAGGCTGCCCTCGCGTTCCCGATGTTCTGGCTCATGGACACCAAATCGGTGGCGCTCCTGTTCGTTGCCTACCTCGCGATGATGACGGCGTTCGCAGCCAACTACGGCCCCATTGCCACCTTCCTGGCAGAGCTCTTCGGGTCCAAGGTCCGCTACTCCGGCCTGTCCGTGGCGTACATGCTCTCCGGGCTCCTGGGCAGCGCCGCCACGCCGTTCATCACCACGTGGCTCCTTGGCTTGACCGGCCAGAGCTCCTCGATCGCCTGGTACATCATGGCGGCGGCCATCCTTTCCCTGGCAGCGCTCTTCGTCCTCACCGAGACCCGGCACGGCAACATCGACTCCGTCGAGGAAGCACCGGCTGAGGCGGCAACGCCCGACGCGACCACGGAAGCTGCCGCAGCCAAATGACCGCCACCACCATCGAGCGCCTGGCCGGCATCCCCGGCCAGGCGCCCGCCGTCGGGCCTTTCTCCCCAGCGGTCATTGCCAACGGATTCGTGTTCACCTCCGGCCAGATCCCCGCGATCACGGGCCTGGACGATCAACCCGACACCTTCGAAGGGCAGGTCCGCCAGACCATCGAGAACCTCGCCGGCGTCCTGGAAGCCGCCGGCTCCAGCCTGCAACACGTGGTCAAAGTCAACACGTACCTGACCAGCGAAGAGCAGCTTCAGGAGTACAACCGCGTTTATGTGGAGTACTTTGGCGACGCCAAACCTGCACGGACTACCGTGTGCGTGAGCCTCTGGGGTGTGTCCCTCGAGATCGAATGCGTCGCTGTCCTGGCCGGATCGGAGGGCACCGCCCCATGATCACCACGCTGCTCCAGGAGCTGGAGAGAATCAGCTACCCCACCATCGGCCACTTCCTCGAGGACGGCTTCGTTGACCCTGGCATCCAGTCATTGCTGGAGAACATCAAGGTCGCCGGACCCGCCGTAACCGTCCGGATCGCGGACCACGATGCCATCGCCATGAACCGGGCGCTTCTGGCCCTGCGGCCCGGCGACGTGCTCGTGGTGGACATGCTGGGCGACCACCGCCATGCGCCCGTCGGGGCCGTGACGGCAGCCGCGGCGATCGCCCAAGGTGCTGCCGCCGTCGTGGTTGACGGCATGGCGACAGACCTGCTGGAACTCCGGCAGGCCGGGCTGCCCGTCTTCGCGCGCGGGACCACGTGCCTCACCACCAAACGGCTCCGCGGTACGGGGTCGGCAGTGAACGTCCCGGTGCGCTGCGGCGGAGTGGAGGTCAATCCCGGGGATCTGGTGCTGGGGGACGACAACGGGGTGATCGTGCTTACGCCTGAAGCGGCCCGTGGAGTCCTGGACAAAGCACTGGCATCGGACGAGGCCGAGCCGGACATCCTTGCGCGCATTGCCGCCGGCCACCCCCTCGAGTCAATCCTTGCGTTGTAATACCGCCGAGAGCGTAACGCCACAGCGCGGGGCAAGGCCTCAACGGAACTTCGGCCGGGGATGCGGTAGAACTTAACCATGAGCGTACGTACACCCGACCCGTATCCAGGCTGGCTTTCCGATGAGGACCTCTTCGAAGCCCGCGGCCGCCTCCCCATGGTCTACGTGGAGGCTGTACCGGTCAGGTTGGATCCGCTCGGGTACGTCAATGAAGTGGGCACCCTCCTGCAAGGCGATGCCGACGGCAACATGGTGCGCTACCTCGTCTCCGGCCGCGTTCTCTACCGCGAAACCATCCGGGCAGCCCTGCTCCGGCACATGGAAAAGGACCTCGGCCCCCTGGCTTTCCCGCAGCTTCCCATCAGCCCGGTGCCGTTCACGGTGGCCGAATACTTCCCGGCGCCGTCCCAGACCGGCTTCACCGACGACCGCCAGCACGCGGTTTCGCTGGTGTTCATCATCCCGGTGACCGGCGAATGCGAACCGCGGCAGGACGCGTTGGAACTCACGTGGATGACCCCGCAGGAAGTCCTCAGCGACGGTGTCCAGCAGGAATTCGAAGGCGGCCGCGGCAACCTGGTCCGCCAGGCTTTGGCGTTCTCCGGCATCGTCGCCTAGCGGGTCCCCAGGTTATTGGCGGCCCGCTTTTGTAGACTGGACGGCGGACCGCAAGAGAACCAAAGGACTTCCGATGACTCACAGCCCAGCCTCACAGCAATACCGCGAAAAGCAGGCTGGGGACCTGCAAACCGGGGATTTCGTGTACCTTCCCGGGGACGGTCCGGCCGAGGAAATCGCCTCCATTGAGGTCCAGAACGACGATTACGGCGTCGCCGCGCTGCTGCTGGTCACCACGTACGACGCCGGCACGGTACGGATCGCTGTTGGGTCCAGCGTGCCTGTGGGCGACGGTGTTCCGCGCGGCTTGGGCGGCGGCGCCAGTACAGGCAGCGAGCCCGACTCCAGCACCACCGCGGAAGGTGACGTCGAGGCTCCCACGGAACCCGCCGTCGTCGTGCCTCCCCGCCCGGCGGACCCTCCCGCCTTCACGGGTCCTACTGCCGAAGACCTGGCCCTGATTCCCGAACCGGACGGAACGCCGGAGGCCGTAGTGCGCGCCGCGGTGGCCGAACACAAAGGCAAGAACGGCGTGCAGGTGCTGGCCGAGCGGCTGGCCAAGGGCATCAACACCAAGTCCGGCAGTTGCCTGCGTGACCTCAGCGACCTCGCCTTCGATCTCTGCATCGTGCTGCGCGACCCCGACCATTCCCTGGAAGTCGCGGACCTGCTGAACGTGCTTCCGTTCGACGGGAACCTGGACCGCTGGGCATCGATCGAGCGGGCCCTCGCGTTGTCCAGCTTCATTTGCCGTGAAGCCGGCCTGTCGGAGCGGGCCGCCGTCTACGAAAAACTGCTCCGCGCTCCCGAATCCCAGGAAGAGGACCCGTTCAAGGCACTCGTCAACGCCCGGGTCCGCCAGCGTTCACTGAACGAGCCCAACCTCTACGACAAGGAAATTTTCCGCGCCATGGACAACGGGAACCGCGACGCCGAGCGTGAGTGGCGGTTCCTGCGGCTCGAAGCGCTGATGTTCCTCCGGGCACATGGCGGCTCCAAGACCATCGCCGAGGATGAACTGGGACGCCGGATCGCCAACGAGCTCGAAGCGGTCCGCGCCTAGTCCTTTGCTTCGGCAACTTCAAGGCCTGTTTTAGGCACCCAAACGGCGGTAAATTCAGGGCCATGACGAACAATCTGAGCGTTGTGATTAATGCTGACGCGCAGCAGGTTTGGACGATGCTGCGCGAACCGTCGCTGGTGGCCCAATGGCACGGCTGGGAAGCCGACGAGCTGGACGACGAAATCAAACAAATCTACTTCGATCCGAGCGTCGTGGAAGGACCGGACCACACGAGCCTGACCGTTCGCGGCGGCGATGAGTTTGAACTCCACCCGGTATCCGGCGGCACGGAAGTCAAGGTCACCCGCGCCGCACTGGACCACGACTCCGAGTGGGCGGAATGGGACGAGGACATCACCCAGGGCTGGCTCACTTTCCTGAACCAACTCCGTTTCACTCTGGAACGCCACCCGCACGGCAAGCGCCGGACGCACTTTGTCTCGGTCTCCGGTGGCGGGTCGGCCATCGAGAAACTGGGCTTGGGCGATCTTCCGCCGGTCGGGGACGAATACTCACTCACGCTGTCCACCGGCGAGTCGATTTCCGGAAAGGTCTGGTTCAAGAGCCGCCATCAGGTTGGCGTCACCGTCCACGGCTACGCCGAACACGGCGATGGGCTGCTGATCGTCGCCGAACAGCAGCCGATCCCGGAGAAAAGGCCCGACGGCGGTGCCATGGTGATTGCCTCCACCTACGATTTGGGGGCGCACACTTTGGCGGATATCCGGTCCTCGTGGGACAAGTGGAAGGACTCAGGCTCCGGGTCCTGATGGTTGCTGCCGGGCGCTCTCGGGCTTGCCGGGCAAGTTACCCGCGGTAAAGCTGGCACACTTGGTAGCGTGCCAGCTTCCGCGTCTTCGCCCTCATCCGTTCCGTCCGCCGTCTCCGATCCTGCGTCCGGGTTCTCCTTCTCGGTGGGCCGGCGACTGACTGAAACGTCGTCGCCGTCGGACGCTTTGGTGGACGCCAACGGCGGCGAGTTCCTTGGCAGGACCGGAACCATCACCACGCCGCACGGAACCATCCAGACGCCCGCGTTCATCGCCGTCGGAACCAAGGCCACCGTCAAAGCAGTGCTGCCGGAGTCCATCGCGGACCTCGGCGCGCAGGCCGTTCTGGCCAACGCCTATCACTTGTACCTGCAGCCCGGCCCCGAGATCCTCGACGCCGCGGGAGGCCTCGGCGCGTTCATGAACTGGTCCGGACCCACCTTCACCGACTCCGGTGGATTCCAGGTGATGAGCCTCGGCTCCGGGTTCAAGAAGGTCATCGACATGAAGAATGTGGATACTTCCGGCCCGGATGACGCCGTGGCACCAGGCAAGGAACGCTTGGCGCACATCGACGACGACGGTGTCTGGTTCAAGTCCCACCTCAACGGTGACAAGCACAGGTTCTCCCCCGAGATCTCCATGCGGGTGCAGCACCAGATCGGCGCGGACATCATGTTTGCCTTCGACGAGCTCACCACGCTGCAGAACTCGCGGGCGTACCAGGAAGAGTCGCTGGAGCGTACCCGGCTGTGGGCCTTGCGTTGCCTGGACGAGCACTTCTCCTTGACGGCTTCCCGTGCGGACAAGCCCTACCAGGCACTGTTCGGGGTGATCCAGGGCGCCCAGTACGAGGACCTTCGGCGCAAGGCCTGCCGCGACCTCGGTGCCATGCCTTTCGATGGCTACGGGATAGGCGGTGCCTTGGAGAAGGAGAACCTGGGGACGATCGTGCGCTGGTGCAACGAGGAACTTCCCGAGGACAAACCGCGGCACCTGCTGGGCATCTCCGAGCCGGACGACATCTTCACGGCCATCGAAAATGGCGCGGACACCTTCGACTGCGTCTCCCCCACCCGCGTTGCCCGGAACTCCGCGTTCTACACGCCGTCCGGCCGGTTCAACCTGTCCGGGGCGAAGTACAAGAAGGACTTCGGGCCGTTGCAGGAAGGCTGCGACTGTTACACGTGCTTGAACTACTCGCGCGCCTACATCCACCACCTGTTCAAGGCCAAGGAGATGCTCTCGGCCACGCTCATCTCCATCCACAATGAGCGCTTCGTGGTGAAGATGGTGGACGACGCCCGTTTGGCCATCGAGTCCGGGGACTTCTTTGAGTTCAAGGCCGAGACGTTGGGCCGGTACTACTCGTAGCCTTTGTTGGGCGTGTGTGCCGGGGTCGCCGGAAACGTGCGACGGCGCCGGGAAACCCGTGTGTGTCAGGCTGTTGTGTGACAGGTTGCTGTCGCATCAGTTTGATGCATCGGCGGGGAAAGGTCCGTCATGGATTTTGTTATCCCTGCCCGTTTTTCGAAGCGGAGCCACTTCACTCTCGCTGAGAAGCACGCGATTCTGGATGAGTACGGTAAGTGCCTTGAGCGTGGTTCCCGGACTGCGTTCTGCAGGTCTGTAGGCATCAGTGATAGCACCATTCGCCTTTGGTTCCGGCAGCGCGAGTCCGGGGAACTCAGGTCCAGGAACAGGGAAGGCCGGGAGGATCATAGGTTGCGCGAACCCGATAAGAGGCTGCTCAAGCAGGTTCTGAAAGAGAACGAAGTCCTCAAGGCCAAGTTGGCCCGATCCGAGGCCGCAGTAGACATCCTGGGAAAAGCTTCCGGGCTCTTGGACGCCATGGCCAAGAGCGCGGCGGCAACCGATCCCAAGGTGGAGGACCTGGAGCCCCGGCGCCCGGAATGGTTGACCCCAAAATCTG
>NZ_JBIVGD010000005.1:0-222305 GCF_044748465.1 Paenarthrobacter sp. NPDC089988 | reverse complement strand
ACCGCCGAAGGCCCACCGCCCCCGGAATCCCACCAAGCGCAGGCATCAACCACAAACAACCCACCACGCTGTCACAAACAGCTTGATACATACCGAGCTTGCGGCGACTTCGCCGCTCTCCCACGAACTCAGCGCCGCCGGTCCACAAGGGGCCTTAGCCCACTTTGTAGCGAAGGTGTGAAACCAGCCGGGTCCCCCGCACCTCCAAGGGCTCAAGCTTCAGCTCGCCCACGCCGTCCAACAAGCGCTCTCCGCTTCCCAGGATTACAGGGGCAACGTGGAGCCGAAGCTCATCAATGAGGCCGGCCGCCAGGAACTGCCGGGCCGTCGATGCTCCACCGGCAATCGCGACGTTTTTCCCGCCGGCAGCTTCGCGGGCCCGGGCAAGCACAGACTCAATGGGGTCCTTCACGAAATGGAACGTGGTGCCGCCCTCCATGGCCAAGGGCTCTTGGGCGTGGGAGGTCAGGACGAAGACCGGAGCGTGATACGGCGGCTCCTCACCCCACCAGCCGCGCCAATCGGCCGGCCAGATCCCTTCGCCGGGACCGGCGAACATGTTCCTCCCCATGATGTACGCGCCGGCTTCGAGGATCCCGGCCACTTCCGCTGCGTTGGTATCGCGCTCCTGGAACTGCCAGCGGTGCAATGTCTCGCCACCGGCACCCAAAGGTTGCTCCATGGACTGGTTGGGACCGGCTACAAAGCCGTCAAGGGACACGGTGAGATCACAGGTAACTTGGCTCATGCGCCCATCCTGCCACCGGATCAACGGAATGGTCACGGGTTCAGGACACGTTGAAGCCGCCGTTGCTGTGCAGGACCTGGCCGTTGATCCATGAGCCGGCGTCGGAGAACAGGAACCGCACCAGTTTGGCCGTGTCCGCGGGTGTGCCCAGGCGTCCCGCCGGAGTGGCCCCTACCGCCCAGCCGCGAACGGCGTCGTCCATCCAGCCGGTGTCGATCGGGCCCGGGTTGATCACGTTGGCGCGCACTCCCCTGTCCGCCAACTCCACGGCTGCCGCCGTCACGATCCTGTCCAGCGCGCCTTTGCTGGCGCCGTACGGCAGGTTGTGGACGGTATGGTCGCTGGTCAGCGCCACGATCCGCGCACCCACCTCACCAGCCGGGACAGTGGGCAGTTGCTCCGCGAGCGCCTTGATGAGCAGCCAGGTGGCCCGCGAGTTGACCGCGAAATGCCGGTCCCAGCTTTCCACGGAGGTCGTCAGGATGCTGCTGTCCACCGACTCGCAGTGGGACATGACCAGTCCGGTCACGGTCCCCATCGACTGCCCGGCAGCCATGAGCGCGGCGGGCACGGAGGGATCGCTGAGGTCGCCCGGGACGAGTTCGACGGCGGCACCGAGTTCGCGGCATTCGGCGGCAATGGCGGTGGCATCGTCGGGTGACGCCTCAAGGCCGAGCCGGTCGTCGTAGGGTTTCCAATGGTTGAGGACGAGGTTCCAGCCATCGCGTGCCAAGCCTGCGGCCAATGCAGCGCCGATCGAACGCCGCCTTCCAACACCCGTGATGACGGCAACCTGAGAGGGATGATCCATGATTCGACCCTATGCGGTACATGCCGAGGGTCCTACGCTGAACCTGTTCACATCCGCGACTTCACATCCACAAAGGGACTGACATGGCACGCGAACCGGAACCCACGTTGGAGCAACTGAACATCCTGGTCGGCGAGTGGGAAACCACCATTCCCAGCGCGGAGACCCAGGGCCGGACCACGTTCGAGTGGCTGGAAGGCGGCGGCTTCCTGATCCAGCGTTCCACGGTGCAGCGACCGGAGTACCCCAACACGGTCTCCGTGATCGGAGCCACCGGCTCGGACGGGGCGTTCCAGCAGCACTACTTCGATTCGCGCGGCGTGGCCCGGATCTATGACATGACGCTCCGGGACGGCGTGTGGACGCTGTTCCGGGACGGTCCCGACTGGCCGCAACGCTTCGTGGGCCGCTTCAGCGACGACGGGAAGACCATCACCGCGCACTTGGAGCGTGGCACGTATCCCGGCGGACCGCTGGAGCACGACTTCGACATGGTCTACACCCGGATTACTCCACCTCATGGACAGATTCCCGGACCGGTGGGAACATAAGGGCCATAATCCGCGGAGGCATCGCCCGGCCACGTTCGGGTAACTCCAGGTCAGCTCTCGTTTGAGGGGAACGGCCATGGTTCGTCTGGGGTACGCGAACACTGGGAATCCGGGGCAGGAGCCCGGCATCGATTCGGCACGCCACGGCAGCCCCCCTGAGAAAGTCGACGCCGTGGTGGTGGGGTCGGGCTTCGGCGGTTCGGTGGCTGCGCTTCGCTTGGCCGAGGCCGGGCAGTCCGTGGTGCTCATGGAACGCGGCAAGCCTTATCCGCCGGGGAGTTTCGCCCGGTCGCCGTCGGAAATGGGCCGGAACTTCTGGGATCCGGACCGTGGCCTGTACGGGCTGTTCGACGCCTGGACCTTCCGCGGCACTGAAGGGTTGGTGTCCAGCGGTTTGGGCGGCGGCTCGCTCATCTACGCGAACGTCCTGCTGCGCAAGGATGAAAAGTGGTTCGTGAACGAGTCCCCCATCCCGGGCGGCGGCTACGAAAACTGGCCCTTCACCCGCGAAGACCTGGACCCTTACTACGATGCCGCCGAGGCCATGCTCCAGCCGGTCCCCTATCCGTGGAAGGACACGGCCAAGACCCTGGCGATGGAAAGCACTGCCGCGACGTTGGGCTTGTCCATCAGCCGCCCACCGATCGCCGTGACGTTCGCGCCAACCCCGGGCGGAGACCCGCGGACCAACCACCCGCTGCCTCTGCCGGAGTATGGGAGCATCCACGGCCCCCACACCGTCCGGACCACCTGCACGCTCAGCGGCGAATGCGATATCGGCTGCAACGCGGGCGCCAAGAACACGCTGGACCACAACTACATCTCGGCGGCGGCCGCGAAAGGTGCAGATGTCCGCACCTTCCATGATGTCCGCGGCATCAGGCCCTTGCCCGGCGGCGGGTACGAGGTCCGTTACGTGGTCCACCATCCCGAGAACCAGGGCGAACTCCTCACCGAGCAGATCATCCACTGCTCACGGTTGATCCTCGGGGCGGGCACGTTCGGCACCAATTTCCTGCTCCTGCGCAACCGTGGCTCGCTCCCCGCCCTGAGCGAAACCCTGGGCACCCGGTTCAGCGGCAACGGAGACCTCCTGACCTTCATCATGGACGCCAAGACACCGGCCACCAACGGGTCCCGCCCCGGTGTGCGGACCCTCACCGGCAGCCGGGGGCCGGTGATCACCACGGCGATCAGGGTTCCGGATGCGAATGACGACGACGGCGACGGTCGCGGCTACTACGTTGAGGACGCAGGGTATCCCGCCTTCATCAACTGGCTCATGGAAACAGCGCAACTCCGCACTGCTGCCATCCGCACCGCCCGGGTTGCCGGCCAACTGCTGAAGGACAGGCTGTTCGAGGCAGGCCGCTCCAACGTGTCCGCGGACCTTGCAGCGGCGTTGGGCGATGGCCGGTTGTCGTCCAGTTCGGTACCGCTGTTGGGCATGGGCCGGGACATTCCCGACGGCGTCATGACCCTGAACGATGGGCGACTTGCCATTGCGTGGACCATGGCGACGTCCAAGGAGTACTTCGGACGTGTCCGGGCAACCATGGAGTCCATCGCCAAGGACCTGGACGGGAACTTCGTGGACAACCCGTTGTGGTGGGCCAAGCGCGTCATCACCGTGCATCCGATCGGCGGGGCACCGTCCGGGCGGCATCCGGGCGAGGCCGTCTGCGATTCCTACGGCGAAGTCTTCGGCTACCCCGGGTTGTTCGTGGTGGACGGGGCGGCGATGCCCGGCCCCGTGGGCGCCAACCCTTCCCTGACCATCGCGGCGTTTGCCGAGCGGGCGTGTGCGCGGATCCTCGACGGCGGTCCATCAAGTGAACGACGCCGGCCTGCCGGGCATCGCGGGATCGCGCCCTCTGACGCGGCGGCGGAGGACGCGGCTGGGGAGGACGCAGTGGCGGAAGTTGCCGACCCGGGCCACGGCAGTCCGGTGACCTTGCAGGCAGAGGCGGCGGGCGCCGTCGTCGACGTCGGCGCGAGCGCACCGCGGTCACTGGCGCCTGACGCTACCAAAGGCAAAGGGGCGCGCAAGGAACAGCCCGCGGGCGCGGTTCCTGGCGGTACCGATGCTCCCCAGGCGAGCCCTCGCGGGCTGGCACCGCCCGCCGCGGGCCCGGCTCCTGGCGGCACCGACGCTTCCCAAGGGCGCGCTCGCGGGCTGACACCGCCCGCCGCGGCTCCGCCACCCGCCACCTCGGTTCGATTCACCGAGCAGATGCATGGATGGTTCAGTCCCGGCGTTTCCGACGCGGAGAAGGGCCGCATGCTGGGCCGGGACCGGAGCCGGAAGATCATGTTCGAGCTCACCATCATTGCCGAGGACATGGAGGCGTTCGTCGCGGATCCGAGCCATCCCGCCAAGGCAGAGGGGTACGTCCTGGCCGACTATTTCGGGGGCCGCATGCCCGTGGAGCGTGGCTGGTTCAACCTGTTCGTGGAGGACGAGTCCAAGGACGGGCGCCCCGCCCGGCGCATGCTGTACCGTTTGTGGCTGCGCGATCCCGGGGGCACGCCGTTCACGTTTACCGGCTACAAGCAGATCCACAATGAGGCGGGCTTCGACCTCTGGCCGGACACTACCATCCTGTACGCGACCATCCTTCGCGGGCACGTGCCGCCGGACGCCGACACCAAGCCGTCGGACGCTGACACCCAGGAGACGGATTCCGGCTCCGTGGCGGCGGACCCAGGCGTGGTTGGGGCCGGCATCCTGTACATCCGGCCGCTCGCTTTCGCGAAGCAATTGACGACGTTCCGGGCGGAGGGCCCGGCGCCGGCTGCCGGTCTGGCGGCCTTCGTGAAGCTGTTCGCAGGCGAGTTGTGGCAGGTCTACGGGCGCGGCATCCGGCGTGTGCCATTCCCGCTCAGATCTTCCCGCACTCCGAATCGTCCAGGCCGCTGAGACGCGATGAAAAGCTGGGAGCTCGCCCAACACAGGGGCCTCTTGGGCTTCACTCCCCAGCCCGCGGTCCGGTGGCTCGCACCCATGTCCCTGGCCCGGACGGCGTTGAAGGTCATGGCGGCCACGGTTTTCGCGGACTTCGGCGACAAACGCGAGCTGGAAGGCGGCTTCCCGGGCGACCTCCTGCGTCTGGACAAGCTCCCAATCCCCGGCCAACCTGCCCAGCCTCCGGTCACGAGCCGCGGACTTCCCGGCCCGGGTGAACTTGCGGCAGGCGAGCTTGCCGGGACCGCGGAGCACGCGGCCAACCAAGGCCGCACTGCTGCCGCGGACCGCGCTGCCCCTGCCAAGGATCTGTGGCTCGACTTCACCGCAGACCTCGGGGACGGCTTCGACGCAACCTACACGGTGGCGTCGTTGCTGGCGCAGGACGCCTTGTCGGTGGCAGGAGAGGAACTACCCCGCGGCAACGTCCTTGTGCTGGGCGGGGACGAGGTCTACCCAGTCGCGTCCCCGGCGGCCTACGAAAACCGGATGGTGGGACCCTACAGGACCGCGTTCCCCGAGCGGAATCCTGCGTTGCGGGGCCCGCACAACGCCCCAAACCCGGCGGATTCAACGCAGAGCGGGCCACGCAACGAGGTTCCAGTCATGCTCGCGCTCCCCGGCAACCACGACTGGTACGACGGCCTCACCTCGTTCATCCGCACCTTCACCCGGCAACGGAACATCGGAGCCTGGCGGACCATCCAATCCCGCAGCTACTTCGCCCTCAGGCTCACTGGCGAAGGCCCGGCCCCTGGACGCAGCGGCACGCCCGGTTGGTGGCTGCTGGGACTCGACAGCCAACTGGGCCAATACATCGACGAACCCCAACTGGACTACTTCTACCGCAACGTCACACTGCAGCTGCAGCCCGGGGACGCGATCATCCTCTGCGTCGCTTCCCCCATCTGGGTTGACGCGGACGCAGCCCACGCCGCCGAAAGACCCAACGAATTCCGCCAGGCAAATTTCTTCGAACAGGACTACCTGCGCCGCCGGTTCAACCCCGCTACCGGCCACTTCGAATCCACCGGGGCGAACGTCCGGCTCTGGCTCACGGGCGACCTCCACCACTACTCGCGCTACGAAGACAGAACCGCGACGGGACCAGCCAAAACCCAACTCATCACCTGCGGCCTCGGCGGGGCCTACCTCTCCGACGCCCACTGGCTGCCGGACGAGCTCCTCCTACCGGCCCCCGCCGAACCCGGTGAATCATCCAGCGTTCCCAGCGGCAGCCAAACGCCGGCAACAGGCAGACGCTTCGCCCGTGCTTCCACCATCTACCCCGGCCAGTCCGACTCCCACCTCCTGGGTCCCCGACTGGCCAACCCCTTCTCGCCCTCGTGGCTGCCGGCCCGCAACCCCGGCTTCGGGCTTTCCATGGGGTTCGTCCACGTGGTGGCCGCCTTGACGGCCTGGACTGTCTTCAGCGCCTTCCGCGGGGAATCCTTCGTGGGCAGCCTCCGTGGACTGACCCACGGAAACACCCTCCTGCTCATCGTGCTCCTGGTCCTGGCCATGCCGTTCCTCCTCGGAATCACGGTGCTCACGGCCCGCATGCTCGGCATCGCCAAGACCGGCATCGTGGTCTTCACCCGCGGCGTGCTCTACCAGCTGTCCGCGCTCGCGGTGAGTGCCGCCGTCGTGATCCTGGTTCCGTGGCCCCGCGGGTGGCCGGACGTCGTGGTGGTGCTGCTGGCCCTAGCGCTGGTCCATGCGGGCGGCTGGGTGCTGGGCAGCGAGGCGTTCGCCCTGTTCATCCTGTCCACGCCCAGCGGTGAGGTGTCCACGTGGAAGATGTCAGGGCAATCCATCGAGGACCACAAGGGCTTCCTCCGCCTCCACCTCGCGGCGGACGGTACCCTGACCGTCTACCCGCTGGTGGTTGACACCATCTGCCGCGACTGGCGGCTCCAGGACACGAACGACGGCGCGCGGCTGGTTCCGGAGTCCGGCCTGCCTGCCGTGCGGCTGCTTGAAGAACCCATCATCATCGCACGGAAGGGAACCGCACCATGATCATCACCCGTGCCGAGCACCGGACCGAGGTCATCCCGTTCCGTGCCCGGGACAATACCCCGCTCAGCCTGGTCCATGTAACCTCGCCGGCCGAGACCAGCAAGGGTCCCGTGCTGCTGGTCCACGGATCGGGTGTCCGCGCCGAGCTGTTCCGGCCGCCGATCCGGACCACTATCGTGGACGTGCTCCTCGAAGACGGATGGGACGTGTGGATGCTTAACTGGCGGGCATCCATCGACCTCGATCCCCTGTCCTGGACGCTTGCCGACGCCGCCGTCTACGACCATCCCGCCGCCGTCGAGCATGTCCTCAAGGCCACGGGCGCCGAAACCATGAAAGCCGTGATCCACTGCCAGGGATCCACATCGTTCACCATGTCCGCGGTGGCCGGGCTCCTGCCGCAAGTGGACACGATCGTGTCCAACGCCGTCTCCCTCCACCCCGTGGTGCCGGCCTTCTCGCGGCTCAAGATCGACTACCTCACGCCAGTGGTGAAGGTCTTCACGCCCTACCTGTCGCCCGCCTGGGGCTACAAGTCGCAGGGCTACTTCACCCGGGCCATCCGCGGGCTGGTCAAGGCCACGCACCACGAGTGTGACAACACGGTCTGCAAAATGGTCAGTTTCACCTACGGAAGCGGCCGCCCGGCGCTGTGGGCGCACGAGAACCTGGACGAGGCCACGCACGAGTGGCTCAGCGGCGAATTCGCAGAGGTTCCGGTCACGTTCTTCGAAGAGATGGGCCGCAGCATCAAAGCCGGGCACATGGTGGCGGCGGGCGACCATCCGGAATTGCCGGACAACTACGTGTCCGAGGCTCCCCAAACCGATGCCCGGTTCGCCTTCATCGCAGGCATGGACAACCTGTGCTTCCTGCCTGAAAGCCAGCAACGCAGTTACGAGTTCTTCCAGAGGCACCGCCCAGGAAAGGACTCCCTCCACCTCATCCCCGGCTACGGCCACTTGGACGTGTTCTTCGGAGAACACGCCTGGCAGGACACTTTCCCGGTCATACTCAGTGAACTCAACGGCAGCAGGAGCTGAACCCATGAAAACGCTCACCGAACTGGTCACTCCGCTGCTCAAGCTCATGCCCTCGCCGGTACCGAGACGCCAGGAGCGGCTCCGGGGGCAGTATGCCCAGGCCGACGGCATCAAGTACCTCATGCCCGTAAACTCCGACGACTCGCCTGTGCTCATGGCCGCTTTCCCCATCAACAAACGGGCCGCCGCCTCCGTGCTCCCGGGCACGGAACTGCGGCCATTCAGCCTGGGCGGCAAAGGGCTCTTGGTGGTAACCGTGGTCAACTACAAATCCACGGACATCGGCAAGTACATCGAATACTCCCTGGCCATTGCCATCACACACGGCAGCCGCCCGGCACCGCCCATCCTCCCCTTGCTCTTCCAGAAAACCTTCAAGCTCGGCCAGTTCGTGGTGGACCTCCCCGTCAGCACGGAGATCTCGGTCAAGGGCGGGAAGGGCATTTGGGGCATGCCCAAGCACCAGGCCAACCTGGACTTCGTCGTCACGGATTCCAGTGTCTCCGCCCAGTACGACAAGGACGGCCAACTGGGCTGCTACATCGAGATCGAACGGCCGGAACCCCTTGGGCTGCCGCTCAAACTCGCGGCCTCCAATTACTGTGCGTTCCGGAACATGCTCTGGAAATCGGACATCTACTTCGAAGCGACAGGCGACATCGCCCTCGGCGCGCAGGCCAAGGCCCGGCTCATCCTCGGTGACGCGCCCGGCGTCGAACCTTTGAAGAAGCTCCAGGTGGAAAGCAAGCCGATCTTCACCGCCTGGCTGCCACAGGCCCACGGCGTCCTGGACGACCACTACGAAGCCTGGTTCCTTACCGCTCCTACGGAAGCCGGGGCCGCCGGTATCCGTGGCGGGGACATGTTGGACAGCGTCACGGACCTTGGCCAGGGACAGGAATGGCTGACGCCCCCGGACCGCAGCAGGGTGCCCGGCGCGGCAGACCGGGCCGCGGACGGTGCCCTGTGAACTGGCTCCTGCTCATCAACGCGCTGTATTTCCTCTTTGGCGCCACCATGTACGTGGGCACCATGTGGGTCCTCAAGTTCTTCCTCTACCCCACCTGGCGGTCGCTGGCCAGGGACAACGTGGACATGCACTTCGGCATCCCCACCCGGGCAGCCACCAAATTCTTCACCGTGGTGGTGCCCATCATGTTCATCTCCGGCGGCATCCTGGTGTGGTCCGAGTGGGGCACCATCCGTCTCATCCCGGCGATCATCTGCCTGGTGGGCATCATCACGCTGACCGTGGTGGGGCAGGGCATCATCATCCCCATCAATGTCCGCATCCGTGGCGGCGATTTCAAGGACGACGCTGAACTGCGCGCACTCCTGCAACGGTGGATGCTCCTCAACGACATCCGCTTCTACGTCTCCACGCTCACGTGGGCGGCCATGGTCTGGCTGCTGGTGGACCGAGGACGGCTCCTGGAGTCCTTCTCATGAGCGCCCACGCTGAATCCCGCAAGCCACACCCTCCGGGCACGGTGGCCTGGGCCATCGCAGATCCGCTGCGCGCGGTCCTCGCGGCCATTGCCGTCGTCACGGTGATCACGGGCGTGGTGGAGGTTCCTTTTGGCGGGCCGTTGCTCCAATTGCTCGGTGCCGATCCCACGCCGGAGGCCCGCCAGTTGTTCGGCACCGTGGGAATGTTCATGGTGGTGGTTGGCGGACTCCTCCTCCACACCTTGCTCAATGCGGTGCCGTCCCCGGAAGTTGTCCTGTGGTCCGGCGTGCAGAAGGCGGGTGCTTTCGGTGCGGTGGGAATCGGGGTGCTGAACGGAGTGTTCTCGCCGATTGCGCTGCTGGTCGCCTTTTTTGACCTGGCGACGGCGGTGCTCCTCTTCATCTATTGGCGCCGGCTGGGTGCCGGCCCGGGCCTGCAACAGTGAAACGCTCCCTGGTCCTTGCGGGCGGCGGCATGCGCGTGGCCTGGCAGGCGGGCGTGATGCGCGCCCTCGAGGAGGAAGGCCTCGAGTTCCACCACGTCGACGCCGCCTCCGGGGGCATCTTGACCGCGGGCATGCTGCTCTCCGGAGTGTCCGCGAGGGAAATGTGCCAGGGCTGGTCCGGCGTGGACGTCAAGGATTTCGGCTCTGCCCTCCCGGTTGGCGACTACCTCAAAGGACCGTGGTCGCTGCCTGCGGTTGGTGATGCCGACGGCATCCTGGACAAAGTCTTCCCCGCCCTGGGGATCAACGACGCCACCATCCGTGGGCGCGCGGCGGAACCGGGCGCCGTCGAAGGTTCCTTCAACGTGGTGGAGTTCATCGAAAAACGGTGCCACGCGATCGACGCCAAGGACATCGACGCCGAACTGATGGCGGCGGGAATGTCGCTGCCCATTTTCCTGACACCGCTCCGTCGCGACGGAAAGATCTGGAGCGACGCCGTGTGGATGCGCGATGCCAACGTGGCTGAGGCGCTCCGCCGCGGAGCCACCGAAGTCTGGCTTATTTGGTGCATCGGGAACTCCCCGTACTGGGGCGACGGGCCCTTGGAGCAGTACGTGCACATGATCGAAATGAGCGCCATGGGTGCCTTGCTTGCAGATTTCGAGGCCGCTGCCGCCGTGGGGCGCGAGTTTGTACTGCACGTGATCCGTCCTGCGCACCCGCTGCCACTGGATCCCGAGTTCTACCTGGGCCGCGTGGACGCAGACACCCTGATGGGCATGGGCTACCGTGACGCCCGGGCATACCTGGACTCCATGACGGCGGAGGGCCTCGCCAAGGATTCCAGTTGCACGGCCATGACAGACCCCGCGCCGGGTCTGCGCTTCAATGACACCCTGCGCGGCAGGATCGGCGACGACCCGCTCACGTTCCGGGCAACGGTGGTGCTTCCCACCGTGGCCTCCGGTGAACCCCCGCAGGTCACCGGTTACGTGGACCATCCCGGTTTTGGCGGGAGGGCGTTTGTTGCCGACGGTCGCCTGGAAACGGACGCGGCAGAGGTCACCTATCGGGGCCGGATATGGCTCGACGGCGGGTGGCAGGATCTCGCCGTCACGCGCACCTTGCACGATGATCCGGGCCTGGACGCGTGGTCAGATTCGCGCCGCGCAACCATCGCTATCGGAGATGCCAGGGCCGAACTGGCCATGAGCCTTGCAGATGCCGCGGGGCTTCTGGCCTCGATTGAACCCGTGGGCGCACACGGAGTCGTGGACCGTGCTGCGGCCGTGGCGGGGTTTGCGGCGAACGGCTTGCGGGAACTGCTGCGCCGGTACTGAATGGTCCCGCCGCCGTCGTGTCACCCCATGCCTGCATCAACTTTGCGTCAACGGCGCTTGCGTCAACGGCGCAGGACTTTCTTGCTGAACCTCGCGAACTTCCCGGGTTCCTTGGACGGGTCGATGATGGTGGGTTCCACTGAGAAGTCGGTTCCGCGGTCCGTGACCGGGCGGCGCCGGTTGTTCCAGTCCACGGAATTGAACTGCGGGTTGAAAATGGGCGGGGCCACGCCTTCGGCACGGAAGATGTCCCACATCCACGCGGGGATGTTATCGACGGTTCTTGGGTAAGCCAGTACCTGCTGGGCCCACGTTGCCGCCCCAGACGGACGTGCACCGGGATACCAATGACCATCCGGCGCGCGATCCAGAAGTTCTTCGTCAAAGAAATTCACATGGCCCGGGCGGTCGGCGAACACGTGCACCTCGGCCGTTGTCCACGTGCCAATTCCGGGGACGTAGGCAACAGACCTGCAGTCATCCAGCCACAGACTGAGCGCTTCACGCGTGTACTTCGCTTCACGCTCGCGCCGAACGACCGTTGAGCCTGAAATCATACGTCCTCGCCTATATGTTGAAGAGGGCCATTTGATGACCACGTCTATGACTTCATCCATGCCCAAGGCAAAGCCGCCGGAACCAAAGGCTTCTCCGTGCAGGTTCGCGAGTCCTTCTCGGACCAGCGGTAGCGCGGCAAGGTCGTCAATGCTCAACGCCTCAGTCCTTCCTCGTTTTTAGGTGACTCCGGTCCTGACTGCGCGGTGGGCGACTACCCGGCTCGTGCCCGGTGCAGGTGGACGAGAGGTACGAATGGCTGGCGGGGCTGTCGTTCTGGTCCGGGTCACTTACCGAAGAGCTTCTTGCTGAACTTCGCGAATTTCCCAGGTTCTTTGGACGGGTCGATGATGGTGGGTTCCGCTGAGAAGTCGGTTCCGCGGTCCGTGACCGGGCGGCGCCGGTTGTTCCAGTCCACGGAATTGAACTGCGGGTTGTAGATGGGCGGGGTTACGCCTTCGGCGCGGAAGATGTCCCACATCCAGGGCGGGATGTTGTCGACTGTTCGGGGAAACGCATACAGTTCGTGGGCCCATGCGCTCGCATTCGAAGGGCGTTGGCCTGGATACCACTCACCGTCGGCATCAAGTTCCAGATGCTCTTCATCGAAGAAACTTGCTTCGCCGGCAGAGTCCGGAAACACCACAACTTCAGCTGTTGTCCATGTCCCGTGACCCGGCTGATAGGCCAAGACCCTGCACGTCTCCAGCCAATCGTTCCACGCCGCATGCGAAAAGCGCATGTCGCCTGTCATAAATGTTGATCGGTCGGCACTCTCGATTGTTCCGTGCCAGGACGTTCCCGCGACGTGATGCACAAGGGTCGCTCGTGCCTTCTTCATGCCTCGTGCGAAACCAACGTCTCCGAAGGCCTCTTCCCGCAATCTCGTCAGGCCGTCGACAATCCATGCATCGTCCGCTAAGTCGTAAACAGTCATTTTCAACCAGCTCTCGAACTAATTGTTAAATGTCTTGAACGTAGGCGACCTTGCCCGAATCGAAATTCCAATTCCACCTTACTGGGGACCCCCGACCTAGTCCCCGGAATCATCCGCATTTCCCACGTGAGATCGACTGGTTCTCCTGCGCCGAGTTTGCGTTTGACTGTGTTGATGACGTTCATCCCAACCTCGTGGAAGTTGTGATCCTCGTTTGGTATACCTACACCGCGGTTTTGCCAACTGTGTTGGGGAAGACGCCTGCGCCTTCGCCGATGCATCCCAGACCTGATGGTGCTGCGTGGCCCCCGTCGTAGACTCTTGGGGTGCTGACCCAGCACGGTCTTTGGCGACTACCGTTCTGACTTCGCGGTGGGCGATTACCCGGCTCGTGCCCGGTGCAGGTGGACGAGAGGTGCAAATGGCTGGCATGGCTGTCGTTCTGGTCCGGGTCACTTACCGAAGAGCTTCTTGCTGAACCTCGCGAACTTCCCGGGTTCCTTGGACGGGTCGATGATGGTGGGCTCCACTGAGAAGTCGGTTCCGCGGTCCGTGACCGGGCGGCGCCGGTTGTTCCAGTCAACCGAGTTGAATCGTGGGTTGTAGACGGGCGGGGTTACGCCTTCGGCGCGGAAGATGTCCCACATCCACGCCGGGATGTTATCGACGGTTCTTGGGTAGGCCAGTAGCTGCTGGGCCCACTGCTTAGCATCGGCGGGTTCACCCCCGGGATACCAGTCACCGTCGCTCATGCGCCGCAGGTGCTCTTCGTCGAAAACTTCCAAGCGTCCACGGGCATTGGGAAATACATGAACCTCTGCCGTCGTCCACGTACCTGCTCCCTGAACATATGCCCGTTCCCGACAATCATCCAGCCAATAGTCGAAAGCCTCCATTGAGAAGTCGTTATCGAAGCTCTGGTGCCTGTAAAAGTTCTTGCCACCAACAACCATGTGTCCTTGCGCGAAAGTTCGTGTTCGGTAGTGGACAAGGACACGAACAACCTCGTCCATTTCTTTTGCGAATCCGGCGGCCCCAAAGGCTTCGGCAGCCAGACGTTCCAGTCCGGCAATAACAAACGGGTCCGTATTGAGCCTCAGAGTGTCCATTAGTTCAACCTACTTCGGGACGAGCGAGGTTGTTGAACCTCGCGGTAGTAGATTCCTGGCCGTCAAATGCGAAACGCAGCCTCATCTGACGGGGTAGGCCCGGCGTTGGCCCGGGCTCGAGTTTCATTTCCCACGTAAGATCCACAGGTTCTCTGGCGGTCAATTTACGCTTGACCTTGTTGATGACGTTCATCTCGACTTCGTGGAAGTTGTGATCGTCGTTGGGTATGCCCACACCGCGGTTTTGCCACATGTGTTGGGGGAAGACGCCTGCGCCTTCGCCGATGAAGCCCAGGCCAGATGGTGCTGCGTGGCCCCCGTCGTAGCCGGGGCCTCCAAGGCGGCCTGCCTTGCGCTGCTGGTGTCCGTTGCGGTTACTGTCTCCGACGAGTGTCGAAACGATGTGACCTTTGGCTGAGGCGAGCTCAGCGTTCCGGTCCATGACAAGAGTGAACGTGTTCTGGAGTCCACCATCCACTTCCACCACCACGTTGTAGGTGACGTTTGGCAGAGGCTTGTTCAGCTCAAGGGACCACGCCCCTCTGACGCCGCCATAAGTGTCGACGACCCTGACGGTGCCAGTGGCGTCGGTGTAGAACTTTTCCAGGGTGGGCTTCGTGACGATCCCCTGGGAGTCCTTCATCAGGCTGCGGTGCTCGATGACGTACTCGGTGAACGGCTTCAGGTTGGTTCGTGCCGCGAAATTTTCCCTGCGGCTGACCGGGAAAAGTCCATCACCGTGCTTCAGGATGATGGTGTTATCGACCCTGTCGGGTACGACGAAGTGGTCCGGGAGCACCGCCGGCTCGGCTGGATGTGCCGGGCTGGTCCCGTGGGGTGGAACGAACGGGGGTGGGTTGTTCTCCCGGATCGCCGAGGCTTGGGTTTCCAACCAATTGGAGGCATGGTGGGTGTGGCTAGTCCGGGTGAGAGCTCCGCCCGGGGCAGGGAAAACGGCTTCTGGCAGTGAAGCATCTGCTGCGCGCAGGCCTTCGGCCAGCACGGAAAGTCCCTTTGCTGTCGCATTCTTGGCCGCCGACACAGCCTCTGCGGCGCCCGCGCGAGCATTGGTGACGAGGTTCCAGGTTCCAACACGTGCCTTGGTGAGGGCGTCCTGGACCTTGGCGGTGGTGTTGGGGGCGAGGATGTCCGAAACCTTCAGGGCCAAGGAGCCGGGCTTGTCGAGGAAGTCCGCGGTTTTGAGGAGCAGGTGGGAGCAGGCGGCGAGCTTTGCTGCGAACGCCGCGTATTTGGCGCTGTCGATCGTCGCGAGGGACAGGCGTCCTGCGGCCATCCCTGCTGAGGAGACGATTTTGGAGGCCTTAACTCCTGCGCCTGCTCCGGCGCCGAGGAAGAGGCTGGAGACGTTGAATATGGATGCCCCGGCCGCCCACGACGCGGTGGTCTCGTTTTCTTCGAGGTGGATGAAGGCCGGGCCGATGGACGTGAAGAGGTCCAGGGCTTCCTTGACCGCGGGCTCTTCGCGTTTCCTGGTCTCCTCGTCCCGCCACGGAATGCTGGCTCCGGCCAAGGTTCCAGCGGCGCCGATGGTGGTGTTAATTCCGCCCCAGGCCAGGTCGCGTTTGATCGGATTCAGGGTTCCGCTCAGGGACCAGATGCCGTCCACGGTTTCGATAAACGCTGCGCCGATCCCTTGGAGGAGCCCCAGCCCTCCGTTGGGCCGGTAGGGAATGGTTTGGTTGCCCCAGGGTTGTTCGTCTTGGGGGCGGTTGATGCCGGTGTACGTTCCGGCGTCCCAGAGGAGCGTGTCCACCCAGTTCCCGAATTTCAGGTCCGGCCCAATAGGCGCCGAGGCCGCGTAGACGGGACCGCCGAAGATGACTGCAAGTGCTTGTGCGCAGGTGTTTTGCGCATTCAGGTAGTCGTCGTGGATGGCCTTGATGTCGGAGGCGAGCCGCTCGCGCCGGGCGTGCAGGTCAGCGTCCCCGCTCCAGTGCTGGGTGACCGTGGTGGTGATTTCGTCGTCCTTGACCCGGTGGGTGACCTCGACGCTGGTGGGAAAAACGGAGATGTCCGCATCCAGGGTGTGCACGGCCCGGCTATAGGCCTCCAAACGAAGCTTCAAGTCCCGGCAAGTGGTGGAGAAGGTCTCCAAGGCTGTCGCCGAGGCCGCCGCTGTGCTTTGGACGCGCTGCGCCGTGGGGGTCAGATGATCAAAGGCTGACAACACAGTCGCCGACTCATCGGTCTTGTACGAGGTGGAGAGCTGCCGCCATAATGCGGTGGTTGTGCAGAAGTCCGTCAGGTAATCCCCGGCATGCTGCCTCAACGACCGCGCCGCAGCATCCAAGGAATCAACATCAGGCAACGCGAAGCCGCCCGAAGGATTCAACCCCGACGAAGTGTCAGTGGACGTCACAAGCGCTCCTGGAATAAACAACCGAAATGGCAGCCCGTGACCGAAGTGGTCCCGCAGCCGGGGTCATTGTGAGCACACAAAAAATCGACTAGGTGGCGAAAAAGGCTCTCCCTAGACCGAAACAGAGGAAATTAGGTGCTAAAAACCCAAAATTAGGTGGTGCGAGAAGGTGTCTAGGTGTCGTTATCCACAGGCCGTGATGTGCAAGGCCCACGGGAAATACAGGGAATGTGACGCACGTTATTACCGCCCGGTAAACACCACGCTACGGAACCACCAAAGATGGCAACAGGGGTGAAACACCCGCGAAAAACCGGCGTCCTAGGCTGATCCCACAAGCACCGAACAGGTCATCAGCGAAAGGGCCCACCATGTCCTCACCTTCCCTCCACATCGTCATCGCCGGCGCAGGTCCGGCCGCCCAGGCTTTGGTGCGGAGGCTCGCAGGCAAGGGTGGCCCACGCCCCCAGGGGCAACGCACCTTCGACGGCACCATCACGGTCCTCAGCAACCGCGACGAGTGCTCCGACGCCCTCCTGGAACTCGCCGAACTGCCCAAGGTCTCGGTGCGCTTCGGCCAGGCAGCCAGCTACATCGACGCGAACGCCAGGGTGGTGACCACCGTCGATGGCATGGACTTCGCCTACGACCAGCTCGTGATCGCCACCGGCTCAGCACCGTCGTTGCCCCCGGTTACCGGTGCCTACTGTGGCTTGAACTACTCCACCATCGACGACGCCGGCCCCATCGGCGAAGCGGTTAAGGACGTCACCCGGGTTGTTGGCCGCCGTCCGCTGGGCATCCTCGTGGGAACCGGGCCTGCCGCCGGGCAAGCTGAAGCCGTGCTCCGGGCCAGGGGTGTCCGTCCCGTGCGCACCACGTTGCGGCCGTCCGCCGTCGTACCTTCCCTGGCCGGTTCCCCGCTGCCGGCCACCGGCATCCTGTTCGAGGATGGCAGCAGCATGAACGGCGACCTGGTGGTCCTGGCGGAGGAGCGCACCGCGCGCACCGAGCTCGCCGCCAGCGCGGGCCTGGAATTGGCGCGCGACGGCGGTATCGCCGTCGGACGCGACCTTGCGACGTCGGTGCCGGGCATCTGGGCGATCGGCGACGCAGCGTCGTGCGACGGGCTGCGGTTGGGGCTCCTCCTGTCCGCGGAATCCTCGGCCATGCTGTGTGCTTCGGGGCTGCTGTCTGCAGCTCGTGGCGGCGCTGCCGCTGCCACGGCAGAAGTCCAGGCAGCCGCCTGACAACCTCCCGCCGGTGCCGGTGGCCGGTGTGGCAAGATGGTCCTTTGACGGGCAGTGACAACCCTGCGGCCACCGGGCCGGCCACGCCCGGCACGGAAGGATTCCATGAGCAACCAAGCCGGCATCGCCTCGTACATCGACCACACCCTGTTGAAGCCCGAGGCCAGCGAGGCCGACGTCCTCAAGGTGTGTGCCGAGGCCGCCGAGTACAACTTCAAGTCCGTGTGCGTCAATCCGATCTGGGTCAAGACCGTCAAGAACGCCCTGAAGGGTTCCGGCGTCCTGACGTGCGCCGTGGTGGGGTTCCCGCTCGGCGCCACGCCCAGCGACGTCAAGGCCTTCGAAGCCAGGGGCGCTGTACTGGATGGCGCCGATGAGATCGACATGGTGATCAACATCGCCTCTGCCCGTGCCAATGACAAGGGTGCGCTGGTGGAGGACATCACCGCCGTCGCCGAGGCTGTGCACACGGGCGAGGCTATCCTGAAAGTCATCATCGAAACCGCGCTCCTGAGCGATGACCAGAAGGTGATCGCTTGTGAAGCGGCGGTGGAAGCGGGTGCCGACTTCGTCAAGACCTCCACCGGTTTCAACGGAGGCGGCGCAACAGCCGAAGACGTAGCCCTCATGCGCAAGACGGTCGGCCCTGAACTGGGCGTCAAGGCCTCGGGCGGTGTGCGGTCCCTTGCCGATGCACAGGCTATGATTGCTGCTGGTGCAACACGTATCGGAGCGAGTTCCGGAATTGCCATCGTCAAGGGTGAACAGGGTTCATCCGACTACTGAGGCTTCCGGCCGCCGCCACGGATTTGAGCCCTGCGGGGCCGAGGAGGAATGAATTGTCCAAGAACACTGCCCCGATTGAAAACGAGAACAACCTCGGCACGAGCATCGTGCTGTTCGTGGTGATGATCGTCCTCTTCCTTGGCGCCATCTACTCCCTGTCCTTCCTGACACTGGACAACCCGTGGCCGATGGCCGTCTGCCTGGGCCTCTTCGCCCTGGCTTTCTGGATTCCGCAGACCGTCCTCGGCCGCTCGGACTCGGCTGGCGAGAACTAAACGCTTAAAGGCAACGCGGGGTCACTTACAGCCCATAATCCCCCTCGGGATGGGCCGTAAGTGACCCCGCGTTGCTTTAACTAGAGCGCGAGGGCAGCCAGGACCGCCGGCCAGTGCTGTTGGGCCAATGCCCAGGCCGCTGCCCCCATGCCCACCATCGCGTAGCCGCTGACCGGAATCAGGACCAGCCATTCGCGGCGTGATCCGGCCCGGCCCAGCAGCGGCAGGGAAAAGGCCCCGTTGGGACGCCAGATCCCGCTGATGGCCGACTTCCGCAGGAATTTGGGCGGTTTGATGACGATCGGCCACAGCAACGGCACGCCGCCCACCGTGATCATGTCCCCCACGATGTGCACCACGACGCCGGTCAGCATGGACAGCGGCAGCCAACCCCACTGGGCCGGCGCGAACCAGGTCACCAGCCCCGCCATGGCCAGTGCGAAGAGCCAGTTGGTGATCCACCCGGACTTGGGAAACAGGTTCAGCGCTTTCGCCGCGAGGTTGATCATGAACATGCACAGCAGCCCCGCGCCCACGGACAACTTCCCCACGGGCGTGACCATCTGGAATTGGGCCGCCATGGCCGCCAACACCACAAAGGCAGACGCTCCCAGCAGCGAATGCGTTCCCTGCCGGTGCCCGCCGCTGGCCTTCTCAATGCCCACGGCGATCGCGTTGGACAAAGGCGGCAGCGAATTGGCGATGGTGCTGTGCCGATGATCCCAGTCGCACACCAGCGCGGTGCCCGCCGTCGCCATGGCGCCGATCAGGATGCCGGTGGAATCCAGCGGGTACCAGCCCAGGGCGTAGGGGCCGGTTGAGGCAATGGCGATCCACGCCGCGGCTCCCGACGCGGCGTGGTGTCCTCCCATCATTGAAGTCAGCCAGCCTTTACGGGTACATCGGTGAAAATCGCTTCAATAACGTTGTTGGCCCATTCCAGGATTTCGGCATCCTGGAGGTCCCGGCCGCCGATCCGGGCGGTCTTCGGCTTCGGGATGAGCACGGCGTCCAGCGCCGGCTTGACCTGCGAGCCCGGGTACATGCGATTGAGGCGCATGGTTTTTGATTCGGGCAGTTGCGCCGGCGAGAAGCGGATGAAGTTTCCTTGGAGTGCGACGTCGGACAGGCCGGCTTCGCGGGCCCCCACCCGGAAGCGGGCCACGGCAATGAGGTTCTTGGCCGGGAGCGGCGGCTCACCGTAGCGGTCCACGAGCTCGGCCAGGACCTCGTCGATGGCCTCGTTGGTGATGGCTGCGGCCAGTTTCCGGTAGGCCTCCAGGCGCAAGCGCTCTCCCGGAACGTAGTCATGCGGCAAGTGCGCGTTGACGGGCAGCTCGATCTTCATCTCGGCGGCCTTCTCCTCGGCCTCGCCGCGGTACTCTGCCACGGCCTCCCCCACCAAGCGGATGTAGAGATCGAAGCCGACGCCCTGGATGTGGCCGGATTGCTCGCCGCCCAGGAGGTTGCCCGCGCCGCGGATTTCGAGGTCCTTCATTGCCAGCTGCATGCCGGCGCCGAGTTCGTTGTGCGCGGCCACGGCTTTGAGGCGTTCCAGGGCCACCTCGCCCAGCGGCTTCTCCGAGGGGTACAGGAAGTATGCGTAAGCACGTTCCCGCCCACGGCCAACACGGCCACGGAGCTGGTGGAGCTGCGACAGCCCGTACTTGTCCGCGCCGTCCACAATGAGCGTGTTGGCGTTGGAGATGTCCAGGCCGGTCTCGATGATGGTGGTGCACACCAGCACGTCGAACCTCTTCTCCCAGAAGTCCACGATGATCTTTTCCAGGCGGCTCTCGGACATCTGCCCGTGCGCCACCTCCACCCTGGCTTCGGGGACCAGTTCGCGGATCTGCGCGGCAATCCGCTCGATCGAGGACACCCGGTTGTGCACGAAGAACACCTGGCCTTCGCGCATGAGTTCACGGCGGATCGCTGCCGAGGTCTGCTTGTTGGTGAACGGTCCCACGTAGGTCAACACGGGGTGGCGTTCTTCCGGCGGCGTGGCCAGGGTGGACGTCTCCCGGATGCCCGTGAGGGACATTTCCAAGGTACGCGGAATGGGGGTGGCGCTCATGGCCAGCACGTCCACGTTGGTGCGCATCTTCTTGAGCGCTTCCTTGTGCTCCACGCCGAACCGCTGTTCCTCGTCCACGATTACCAGGCCGAGGTCCTTGAACTCGAAGTCCTTGGACAGCAGCCGGTGCGTGCCGATCACCACGTCCACGGCGCCGCTCTTGACGCCCTCTGCGGTCTCCTTGGCTTCCTTGCTGGACTGGAAACGGGACAGTGGCTTGACGCGCAGCGGGAAGCCGGAGAACCGCTCGGTAAAGGTCTCATAGTGCTGTTGGGCGAGGAGCGTGGTGGGCACCAGGACCGCCACCTGTTTGCCGTCCTGAACGGCCTTGAACGCGGCGCGGACGGCGATTTCGGTCTTGCCATATCCAACATCGCCGGAGACCAGCCGGTCCATGGGGATCTCGCGCTCCATGTCAGCCTTGACTTCGTTGATGGTGGTCAGCTGGTCCGGGGTCTCCACGTAAGGGAAGGCCTCCTCGAGCTCGCGCTGCCACGGAGTATCCGGGGCGAAGGCGTGCCCGCGGGATGCCATGCGGGCCGAGTACAGGCGAATCAGTTCGCCCGCGATTTCCTTGACGGCCTTGCGGGCCTTGGACTTGGTGCTGGCCCAGTCAGCGCCGCCCATCTTGCTCAGCGCGGGGGTGTCACCGCCAACGTAGCGGGTCACCTGGTCCAACTGGTCCGTGGGAACGAACAAGCGGTCCCCGGGGGCACCCCGCTTGGACGGGGCATACTCCAGCACCAGGTACTCGCGCAGCCCTGAGTCGGACGCGGATGTTCCCACCACCTTGCGTTGGATCAGTTCCACGAATTTGCCGATGCCGTGCTGCTCGTGGACCACGAAGTCCCCGGCATGCAGTTGCAGCGGGTCCACGGCGTTGCGACGCTTGGACGGCATGCGCCGCATGTCCTTGGTGGAGCTCGCCGAAGCGCGGCCCAGCAGGTCCGCTTCGGTCAGGAGGCCCATCTTCAGGCCATCGAGCACAAAACCACGCCCGACGGCGGCGCAGGTCACCTCGATGATGCCGGGTTGCGGCTCGTCATCCAGGGAGTCAACCCGGGCACACGGAATATCGGCGTCATGGAACAGCTCAACCAGTCGCTGCGCAGGTCCGGGACCGTCGGTTACCACCACCACGCGCCACTGGTCCCTGACGCGTGAGCCAATGAAGTCCAGCATTTCGGCCACTTCGCCCTGGTAGCCGCGGGGTTCGCGGGCATGGAGGTTGAGCACGTCGATGTCCAACACCAGGTCCTCGTCGGTGGCCAGCGAGGTGATGGACCACCAGGACACTTTGTTCTCCAGCGCCGAGGAGCGGGTGTCGGTGAGCGAACGGAAACTGGCGGCATGCAGGTCGGTGGAGGTGCGGGACAACAGGTCAAGGGGCGCCGCACCGCCGTCGGACGCCGTTGACCAGGCAGCCTCAAGGAACTCTTCGTTGGTTGCGGCGAGGTCGTGCGCGCGGGTCCGGACCTTCTCGGGTTCGATCACCACGGCCAGCGAGCCCGCGGGGAGCTGGTCCACGAACGGAACCATGGCATCCACCAGGACCGGGGCCAGGGACTCCATGCCTTCCACCGCGATGCCGCCGGCGATCTTCTCCAGCATGTCCGCCGCGGCAGGCATGTCCCCCTTCAGCTTGGCCGCCCGGGACATGACCGACGGCGTGATGAGGATTTCCCGGCACGGCGGGGCATGCAGTTCCGTGGGGTGGTGGATTCCAGGGGCGGACAGCGAGCGCTGGTCGGCGACGGCGAACCAGCGCATCTGGTCCACTTCGTCGCCGAAGAACTCCACGCGGATCGGGTGGTCCTCGGTGGGCGGAAAGACGTCCAGGATGCCACCGCGCACGGCGAACTCGCCACGGTGCGTCACCATGTCCACGCGGGCGTAGGCGGCGTCCGACAAGGCCCGTACCACCTCAGTGAAGGACCGCTCTTCGCCAACCTTCAACGTCACCGGGACCAAATCGCCAAGGCCGGCCACGATGGGCTGGACCACGGCGCGGACCGGCGCCACCACCACGCGCAGGGGGGCCGCCGTCGAGCTTTCCGGGTGCGCCAGCCGCCGCAGGACGGAGAGCCGGCGGCCAACCGTGTCCGAGCGGGGCGAGAGCCGCTCGTGCGGGAGGGTTTCCCAACTGGGGAATGCCGCCACGGATTCGGCAGGAAGGTAGGAGGCGAGCGCTGCGGTGAGGTCCTCGGCTTCGCGGCCCGTAGCCGTGACCGCGAGGACCACCGGGCCCGCGGAACTTTCGGTGGCCAGGGCGTCGGCCATTTCGGCGAGCAGCACGGAACGCATGCCGGTGGGAGCACTGATCTGGTAATCCGTGCTCCGGGAGTCGAAGGGCCGCCCGGCCTCGGTGCGGACGCGCGCAAAACTCTTGTCTTCCGCGAGTGCGCGGCGCAGACCGTTGAGGCTCATGGCTGAAACTCCTAGGGTGGTTCCAAGGGCAGGCAACACAAATGCCCGGAAATTCGAATGAACGCCGGGTTATTCCAGCCTACCCCTCCCTCCAGCCCCAGGAGCTCCCTTTGCAGCCTTCCGTCCCCACCCACAGCCGCACCGTCCTTGTCACCGGCGCTACCGGCTACATCGGCGGAAGGCTGGTACCCCGACTCCTCGAGGCCGGACATCGCGTCAAAGTGCTGGTCCGTTCGCCGCAGAAGATCAAGGATGTCCCTTGGCACGATCAGGTCGAGATCGTGCAGGACTCGCTGGACGATGCCGCCGGCGTGGAAGAGGCCATGGCAGGCGTGGAGGTGCTCTACTACCTGGTGCACTCCATGGCCTCCGGCAGCGGGTTCGAGGCCAAGGAGGAAGCCATGGCCCGGCTGGTTGCGGAGGGAGCCAAGGCGGCGGGGGTGGACAGGATCGTCTACCTCGGTGGACTGCATCCGGACAACGAACTGCTGTCCACGCATATGCGGTCCCGCGAGAAGGTGGGCCGGGTGTTCCTGGAGTCCGGCGTGGATTCCATCGTGTTCCAGGCCGGGGTGGTGATCGGTTCCGGCTCGGCGTCCTTCGAGATGATCCGGCACTTGGCTGATACCTTGCCGGTGATGCCTGCACCGAGCTGGGTCAAGAACCGGATCGAGGCCATTGCCGTGAGGGACGTCCTGCACTACCTGGTAGCCGCGGCGACGCTTCCGGACAAGCTCAACCGGACGTTCGATATCGGCTCCCGCGATGTCCTCAAGTACAAGGACATGATGAACGAGTATGCCCTTGAGCGTGGACTTCCCCGGCGGCTCGTGATCGCCCTCCCCGTCCCCGCGCCCAAGCTCGCCGGCCTGTGGGTTGCCCTGGTGACACCCATTCCGCTGTCCATGTCCTTCCCATTGGTGCAGTCACTGCAGCACGATGCTGTGTCGCGGGAGCACGACGTCGACCGCTACATTCCCCAGCCCGACGGCGGCCTGACGCCGTACCGCCGCGCCGTCGCCCTGGCTCTGGGCAAGGAACGCGACGGCCAGGTGGAAACCACGTGGGCCAACGCCGGCATCGACGCCGATCCGTTGCCCAGCGACCCCGACTGGGCCGGTTACAAGGTCTACCTCGATGAACGGAGCTTCCACAGCGACGCAAAGCCGGAACACGTATGGACCATCATTGAGGGCATCGGCGGCAAGAACGGCTGGTACTCGCTCCCCTTGGCCTGGCGGGTCCGTGGCTGGCTGGACAAGCTCCAGGGCGGTGCCGGGCTGCTCCGCGGACGCCGCCACCCCAAGACCCTGGGCAGCGGCGAAGTGGTGGACTGGTGGCGGGTGGAAGCGATCGAACGCGGCCACCTGCTCCGCTTGCGGGCGGAGATGCGGGCCCCGGGACGCGCCTGGCTTGAGTTGGCGGTAGAGCCCGACGGCGGCGGCAGCCTTTACAAGCAGCGCGCCATTTTCTTCCCGCGGGGACTGGCGGGAAGGCTGTATTGGCTGGGCGTCTACCCGTTCCACGGGTTCATTTTTCCGTCCATGGCACGCAACATCTCGGCGGCAGCTATCACACTCCAGGAAACGGTGGGCAAAGAAGCGGGTTCAGGAGTGTCCACCGACACCCCGTAGGATGTTGGGGAGCTAAAAGAGCTTCAACACCACCAATACACGGAGGACCCATGGCCCTGAGTGCATCCACCACCCTGCCGCACAGCGTTGACCGCGTAGCTGCTGTTTTCGTTGACGAAGACTTCCTGCGCCACACGAGCGAACTGGTGGGCGGCTCCCTGGAATCGTTCACGATCGACGGAGACACCGCCGGCGCGTTCACCACCACTACCGTCCGTACGCTGCCCACTACACGCCTGCCGGAGATCGCCCGCAAGTTCGTCGGTGAGAGCCTCACCGTGACCCAGACCGAGAAGTGGGACGCTCCCGCTGCCGATGGCTCGCGTGCCAGCACCATTGCCCTGAAAGTCTCCGGCGCTCCCCTGGACGTTTCGGCCGTGCAGCGCCTGATCGCCGAGGGCGGCAGCACCCGCATCGAACTCGAAGGCAACGTGACCTCCTCCGTTCCGTTCCTCGGTGGCAAGATCGCCGACGCCGCGGAACCGATGGTTGGCAAGGCCCTGAACATCCAGTCCCAGCAGGCCCAGGCCTGGCTCGAGAGCCACTAACGTGCAGCTTCCTGCCTTCCCCGCGATCATCCTGATCGTGGCGGGCGTATGGTCCTTGGTGGTTTGGCCGCAGTTCCTCAAGCGCGTCATGAAGGATCCGCGCGCCCGTGATGCCTCGGGCAAGGCCACCAAGTTCCTGACCGTGCACGTGGTCCTGGTGACCATTTCCATGGTGCTTGGACTCGCGACGGCGATTATCGGCGTCGTGGGCCTCGTCGCCTAAGCCTCACCCAACTGGGGGACAGCTCCTGCTCCAATGACGCCTCATTGGAACAGGAGCTGTCCCCTACTTGGGTAGGATGGATGTTGGTGTGCCGGGAAGTCTGGTCGGCGGAGTCATTGTGATACCCCGAACCAACTGAAGGAGCCCCTGTGGCCAAGCCGCCGAGCACCAACAGAATCTTCACCCGTTCCAGCTACCCCGAGTACCGCCGCATCCTCGCGATCCTGCGGACTGAAACAGTCGGTGGCGCACTGCTGCTGGCCGCAACGGTCATCGCCCTGGTCTGGGCCAACTCTCCCGCCGCGGATGGCTACTTCGCGTTACTGAACCTCAAAATCGGCTATGAGCCCTGGCATCTTGACCTCAGCCTTGGCCATTGGGCCTCCGATGGCCTGCTCGCCGTCTTCTTCTTCCTGGCCGGCCTGGAACTCAAGCGCGAGTTCGTAGCCGGTGAACTACGCAAGCCCGCCAAGGCTGTTGTTCCCGTGGCCGCTGCTGTAGGCGGCGTGATCGTCCCGGCCCTGATCTACGTCCTCTTCAACCTCGGATCGGCCGAAGAGACCCTCAAAGGCTGGGCCATCCCCACCGCAACGGACATCGCCTTCGCCCTGGCCGTACTCGCGGTGATCAACACCCACCTGCCTGCAGCGCTCAGGACCTTCCTCCTGACACTCGCCGTGGTGGACGACCTCATCGCGATCGGCATCATCGCCTTCTTCTACTCCACCGGTCTGCAGCCCCTCATGCTCCTGGCGGCCCTGGTCCCGCTTGCCCTGTTCACTTTCCTCGTACAGAAGCGCATCCGGAGCTGGTACCTGCTCCTCCCCCTTGCCTTGGCGACGTGGGCCTTGGTCCATGCCTCAGGGATCCACGCCACGGTGGCCGGAGTGCTCCTGGGCTTCGCGGTTCCCGTCTTCGCGAGCGGCCGGAAAGGCGAACCCGCCGAAGGGCTCGCGGAGCACTTCGAACACCGGCTGCGCCCGTTCTCGGCAGGTTTCGCGGTTCCGGTCTTCGCGTTCTTCTCGGCCGGCGTCGCCCTGGGTGGCATTGACGGGATGGTGGCAGCCCTCAGGGATCCGGTAGCCCTGGGCGTGATGACGGCCCTGGTGGTGGGCAAGGCCGTGGGCGTCTTCGGCACCACGTTCCTGGTTACCAAGACCACCCGTGCCAGCCTGGATTCCAGCATCGCCTGGATCGACCTCTTCGGCCTGGCCCTCCTTGCCGGCATCGGCTTCACGGTCTCGCTTCTCATCGGCGAGCTGAGCTTCGGCGCAGGGTCGGCCCACAACGACCACGCCAAGGTGGCCATCCTGGCCGGTTCCCTGGTCTCGGCGCTGCTTGCCGCCGTCGTGCTGAGGGCCCGCAACCGCCGGTACCGCCAGGTAGCGGCAGAGGAGCAACGGGACGACGACGGCGACGGCGTGCCTGACGTCTTCGCCCGCGGCTGACGCCGGGCTGCTGGGGTGGGCTGCGGGGGCGGTCTTGGCTAGGCGGTGGCCTGGTTGAGCGCGTCCTCGGCAGCCACCCAGGAAATCATGGCGCATTTGACGCGGGCCGCGTAGCGGGCCACGCCCTCGAAGGCCGCAGCATCGCCGAGGATCTCCGGATCGGCCTGGACCTTCCCACGGGAACGGAGGACCTCGCGGAAGTTATCGATCACGGCGTGAAGTTCGCCGATGGACATGCCCTCGGCCATTTCGCTGAGCACCGACGCCGAGGCCATGGAAATGGAGCAACCAGCGCCATCCCAGCTGACCTGCTTGACGGTGCCGTCCGCGACGGCCAGGCGCAGCGTCACCTCGTCGCCGCACACCGGGTTGAGCTGGTGGGACTGGCCCGTGGCAGCCCCCTCGGGTGCTGCAGTGCTGGCGAGGCCGCTGCCGTGCCGCTGCTTGGAATGGTCCAGGATGATCTGCTGGTACAACTGGTCGAGACTCATGGTGGTGCTTGCCTGTTCGTGGAAGTGTGATTGGAAGGCCGTCAGGCCTGGAAGTACGCCCGCACGCCGGAGACAGCGTCCAGGAAAGCATCGACGTCGTCCGTGGTGTTGTAGAGGTAGGTGCTGGCGCGCGTGGTGGCGGTGAGTCCCAAGCGGCGATGCAGCGGCTGGGCGCAATGGTGGCCCACGCGGACGGCGATGCCGCGATCATCAAGGAACTGCCCGACGTCGTGCGCGTGCACCCCGGCGACGTCGAACGCGGCCAGGCCGATCCGCCCGGAGCCGGAAGCAGGACCCACCACGCGGATCCCGTCAGTGGCTTCCAAGCCTTTCACCAGCCGCTGGCCCAGCTGGGATTCCCAGGCATGGATGCGGTCGATTCCGGTTTCGCTCAGGTAGTTCACCGCCGCGGCGAGCGCCACCGCCTGGGAAATCCTTTGGGTTCCGGCTTCGAAGCGTTGCGGAGCCGGCAGGTACTCGGCGCGTTCCATGGTGACCGTGGTGATCATGGAACCACCCGTTAGGAAAGGCGGCAGGATGTCCAGGAGTTCCTGCTTGCCGTAGAGCACGCCGACACCCGTGGGCGCCAGCATCTTGTGGCCGGAGAAAACGGCGAAATCGACGTCCAGTTCCTTGACGTCGATGGGCATGTGGGGCACCGACTGGCAGGCATCGAGGACCACCAGCGCGCCCACGCGGCGGGCCAGGGCCACAAGCTCATGCACCGGGTTGACCGTTCCCAGGACGTTGGACGCATGCGTGAAAGCGAGCAAGCGCGTGCGCTCCCCCACAATCTCCGCCGCCGCATCCAGCCGCAGCGCGCCGTCGTCCGTGATGGGGATGTACTTCAAGGTGGCGCCGGTACGGAACGCGAGCTCCTGCCAGGGGATCAGGTTGGCATGGTGCTCCATTTCGGTCACCACGATCTCGTCGCCGGGCCCAAAGGCGAGGTCCTTCAACGCCGAACTGCCGCGGCCCTGTGCAGCCCACAGCGCAGCGTTGGACAGCGCGTAGCTGACCAGGTTCAGGCCCTCGGTGGCGTTCGAGGTCCACACCGTCTCCTCGTACTGCGCGCCGATGAAATCGGCCACCGTCTGGCGGGCGTCCTCAAAAGCCTCCGTTGCCTCGACGGCAAGGTAATGGGCGCCGCGGTGCACGGCCGCGTTGCGTTGCTCGTAGAACTCCTGCTCGGCTTCGATGACGCTGAGAGGGTTCTGCGATGTGGCGCCGGAATCCAAGTACACCAGTGGCTTTCCGTTCACCAGTTGGTCCAGGACGGGGAAGTCGTTCCGGATCCGCAAAACCTCGGCATTGTCCATGGCATGCACGGAGTGCTGCAGCGAGGCGGGGGTTGATACGACGGTCAAGGGGTGCTCCTTGGAAAGCCTTCAGGGACACTCAATTATCCCACGGCACAGACCGGCGGGAGTGTGCGTTCCGGCACGTCAGCGCCCGGCCGTACCCGGAAGCCATCCCAGCGGCGGAACGGCCTCGCTCTCGAAGGCGCGGCGCAGACGCTCCATCATGACCGATGCCCGGCGGCTCGCAGCACTCCGGGTCCGGGCTTCGTAGCCGTTCGCGGCGCGCGCGTAGCACACGGCAGCATGGGCGAACTGGCGGTCCGCGGACAGGGTCCTTCCAGCGGACTCGAGCGTCTTCGGGTCATGGTCCAGCAGGGACAGGGCGAAGGTCTGCAGGGCCATCCCCGCCGGTCCCTGGACAGTGGCGCCCAGCTCTGCGAGGCGGCGCTGCAGCACCAGATCGTCGACGGCGGTACTGCTCGCGTTGAGCGTCAGGAGGGAGAGCGCCTCGGCTTCGACCAAAGGGCTTCGCCCATGGAATTCTCCGGCAAGGGCGAAGAGCCTGCCGCCTTCCGCATGCCACCCCCGCGAAACGGCGTCCTGGGTAGCTGCCACAAACAGTTCACTGAGCGGTCCAAAGAACCCTGGAGGAGTTTCCAGGAGGGCAGCCTGGCTTTGGGCTATGCGCTCCCCGGCCTGGACAGGATCTCCGCACAGCGCCTCACAGTAGGCCAGCATGGCCGCAGCGAACGCCAGGACAGGCGGCAGGCCGGCGTCGGGCAGTTCTGCCACCGCCGCTTGCAGCGTCAGCCGTGCCGCCCGCGGCAATCCTTGGCTGAGCTGGACGTACCCGCGGGACACGTCCAGGCAAACAGCCATGTGGGCGGGCATCGCGTAGGACCCCGGGCAGTTCAGCAGGGCATCCGCGGGTCCCCATGCCAGGTTGTGGCGCAGGCAGACGATGTGGCGCAGCAGGACTCCGGGCCGGAAGACCTCCAGGGCAGGGTCCTGGTCGATGGCGGCCATTGCAGCGGACGATTCGGCCAAGGCCTGCGGTGCTGCGCCTGCCAGCAGGAGCCGCCCGGCCTCCTCAATGGTCCGCATGACAAACCCGGCCGCGTCCACGGACCCGCCCTCGCGTCCCCCGTCAGGTTCCGCAGCCGCTCCGAGCAGGCTCAGTGCCATGAGCCGGTGGGTGGCCTCGTCCCTGACATCCGCATGCGATCCTGTGGCGGCCAATTCCCACAAAACAGGTGTTGCCTCCCTGAGCTGTCCCTCGGCGATGAGGGCCCTGGCGCGGAGCAGCCTGGCTTCCTGGAGATGGGCGGGTTCTTCGATGGCGTCGGCCGCGCGCAGGGCCAGCTCCGCCGTGGAGGGCCGGTCGGCGGCCGGCCCGGCGGCGAGGAGCAGTTCATCGGACAGGTTCAGGCCGGAGTCGAGGGTCCACGTCATCCAGCGGAGCATGGCGGGCGCGGACTCCCTGGTCACGGCAGGTCCCTCGACGCCCTGGCGCAACGCGGTGCTCCGCGATCGGGGGACGGACAGCCGAGTCCCCTCGCCCCGCAGCCAGGAGCTCGTCCGGACCAAGGGTGGCCGTCCAGGAAGCAACCGGATGTGCTGGGCTGAGAGGAGGTGTTCCACTGCCCGTTGGCCGAAGCTGCGCTCCACTGTATCCAGGGCCACGGGTTCGCCCAAGGCAATGAGTTCCAACGCCTGGCGTTCCTCCTCGGGACGGTTGGCATTCTCCGCCCTGATGTGCTCAACCACCCGCGGCCAGTAGCAGTGGGCCCTGGCGTCGAGGGTCCAGTAGCCATCCCGGAGGACCAGGAGGCCCGCCTGGCGGGCGTCTTCCACTGCCAGGCACAGGAGGCCGACTTTGAAGCCACTCATGACGGCGAGGAGGCTGCTCGCGCGGCGTTGGACTTTGCCGCCCAAAACCTCCTGGCACAGGGCGTGGGCCTCATTGAAGGTAAACGGCGGCAGGAAGTACTGCTCCAGGAACCCGTCTTCCCACAACTGGTAGAGATCCTGGGGCAGGGGACGCCGGCTGTCCGCCGTCGCCACCAGGGTGGCCCCGAAACCGGGGATCAACTGCAGCAGGACCGCCAGGGAGGCCGGGTCGATGTAGTGGATATCGTCCACCAGCAGCACCAGCGGCGCCCTTCGCAACGGCGTCCCGTGCTTTTTGCTGCGACGTCGCACCGCCGACGGCGTGTACAGGTAGTCGGCAGGTCCCAAGGTCCGGGTGAGTGCCCGGAGTACCTGCAGCCCGGGCAGGACGGCGTGTTCGTCCGGGGCGTCTTCGCCGCCGGTCAGGGCCCCGAATCGGATTGCCTCAAGCTCGGGCCGTCCGGCGAAGGTGCGGACATCCAAGGACCCAGGAAGGCCGGCTTGTATGGAGAGCAACAAATGGCTTTTCCCGGAGCCCCGGTCCCCCACCACCACAATACCGTTGGTGGAAGGTGAAGGTACGGCTGCGAGGATCAGTTCAAGCAGCTTCTTCCGGTCCGGGAATGCCGGTGGCCTCAGCCCGACTGAGACGGTGTCTTCGTCCAGCCAGGGGTCCGGCAGCATGCGCACTCCAATAGCAGCAGTCCCTTGGTCCGGGAGGGGGTTGGTGGTCCGCGAATGCGGATCCCTGGCCTAGAAGCCGGCGACGGCTGGGGGGAGAGTCTCGGTCTCAGAAGACTCTGTCGCCGCCGGCTTCGTCCAGGGCCGGACCGTCTTGCGACGGCCGGAGCATCGGCTCAACGAGACCACCGATGCGGGTGTTGCGGTAGGAAGTCCGGCGATGCTTGGGGCTAACCGTTCTTCCTGAGAACAGTTAACCGTGTGGCGAAAAGCAGAACACCAGTAGTTGGTACTCGATTAGTTGCGGGGATTTTCGGCGGCAGTACTCTCTTGTACTCAGTCGTTCGGGGGCGCACTACTTGGTCCGGGCACCGCACTGGAAGGCGTTACTCCATTGAATGGGCAAAATCGTTGAACTGGCGCGCACAAGTGGTTTACGGGACAGTCCAGGCAGTACTCGGAAAGGGTGCCGTCAGCTGCGGACGGCAGCTCCCAAATCCTCACGACGCCGAATGCCAAGCTTCGCGTAACTGCGGTAGAGGTGGCCCTCCACGGTGCGGACGGAAACCATCAGTTTCTCGGCGATTTGCCGGTCCGTAAGCCCCGAAACTGCGAGCGCCACGATGTCCTGCTCCCTGCGGGTCAGGGGTACGGAGCGGTCCGTTTCGGTGTGCGGGTCATGGACCAAGGCGTCGCCCAGGTTGGATTCGCTGACGTCGCGCAGCACGGCGGCTTGCCTGGCCTCCGGACGTTTGCCCTCGGCGTCGAACGCGTTCGCTGCCCTGTCGAAGGCCACCGCGGCAGGACCGGGCATTCCCGCGGCGGCCAGGAGGTTCCCGGCATTCACGAATCCGTCGCCCGCTCCACCCATCTGGGCCGATGCCAACGACTCCCAGCCGTTGGCCCACGATCCGCCCATGGTGGAAGCGGTGCCCTGGATGGCTTCCATGGCTTCCAGGTCCCCCAGTTCAGCGCGGAGGACCAGGTTCTGGAGCAGGACACCCGGAAGTCCGTGGAGAGGCGATTCTTCGGCAATCGTGCGCAGCTTCTCCAGCCCAGAACCTTTGTCCAGGTGCTCCTTGCCGGCGAGCATGAACAGTTGGGCCATGGCTTCAATGTAGGCTCCGCCAGCCGCGGCGGCGCTTTGTTCCCTGCCCAGCCGCCGGGCCAAGTCCGTGTTCCCCGAGCGTGCCGCGGCGTAGAACGCCAAGGCGTTACCGAGCCTGCGAAGCCGCTGCGGGTCTTTGACTTTCAGGGCTTCCACGGCCGGCGTCAACACCAGCCCCGCCTGCTCCAACCGGCCCTGGCGGAGCAGCGACAGGCCCTTGAGGGTCTGGATGTCCCCGCCGAACGTGATGAGTCCCATGGCCGAGCTGGCGGCATAGCGGTTCAACGCCGTCTCCGCCGCAGCCCAGTCCCCGGATTCGAGGGCGGCCAAGGCGTAGCGGACCAGGATGAAATCGCTGAGGTAGAGGAGGTCGTCCTTGTGCTCGTCCAGCAGCACCAACGCATCCCGTCCCTTATCCAGGGCTTGGACGGGCTGGCCTTCCACCATCAGGAGCTCGCACCGCATGGCCAGCAGGAACAGTTGGCTCATCACGATGTCCGGCTGATCCTGTTCCAGCCCGGACTCAAAGACGTCCAGGCCTTCCCTCAGCTCCGCATAGCGGCCGTCGTGTGCCAGGGCAGCCAGTTCCAGGGCGAAGGCGTGCCGCTGGATCCCGCTGACCAATGCCTGGTCCGCCGGGTGCTGCGCGGTCAGGGCCGCCGCTGCGGCGCGCACATCCGCAACGATTTCCTCCGAACTGTCCCCCACAGCCGAGCGGGCCGCTGCCCACAGGAGTCCGGCACCCAAGGGCCCTGAAGGGTCCGCGTCCAGGAACCCGGCACCTTCCTCCAGCAGGCGGACGGTGCTGCGGTAGTCGCCGTCGTTGTAGTTGACCATCGCCATCACGGCGCGGGCGCGGGGACGCAGCGCCTCTGACCTGACGCGCTCCGCCGCGGCCATGGCCAAGGGGTTCTGCAGCAGTTTCGCGGCCAGGAACGCCGCCTGCAGCAACTGTTCATCGTCGACGTCGGCTCCACAGTCCAGTGCCCAGCTCACCATGCGGAGCAGCCCCTCCGCCGTGGCCGGCTCGGTCAGCAAGTGCTGCACCATGCTCTGGCGGATCTGCAGGCTGCGGGCTGGCGAAACGATCTGGCGCAAGGCCTCCCCGTACATTGGGTGCCACATCTTCAGCGGGCTGCCCGCCCCGTTCGTGGTGAGGACCAACCGGCTGTCCATCAGGGAACGGACGGTGTCCCTGCCCACCAGCGAGTCCAACACGGCGGCAGGAACGGGTTCGGCCAACGCAATGACGTACATCGCCTCCCGCTCGGCCTCACTGGTCCGGAGGACCTTGTTACGGACCACCTCGGCGAGGCCTTCTCCGTTGCCCGTCAGCGCGCGGGTCAGGAACCACACACCATTGCGGCGGACCAGGTTGCCGTCCGCCTTTGAATCCTCCAGGAGGGACCGCAACAGCAAGGGGTTGCCTTCGGATACTGAATGCAGCACGTCCACGGTGCTGGCCATTACCGTGCCACCCAGGGTCTTTTCGGCCAGTTCCGTGACCGTTTCCTTCTCCAGCGGGTGCAGTTCCAGCCGTTCAGCCAGCCCGTCGTACCAGAGCTGGAGCAGGGCTGCAGGCAGTCCGGGCCGCGGCCGGCTCGTGGCAACGAGCCGGGCCCAGCCAGCAGTGACAAGTTCAGCCAGGATCTGGGTGCTGCCTTCGTCGAGGTCGTGCGCGTCGTCCACCACCAGCAGGAGGCGGGCACCGGCGCTGCCCCGGCGTTTTTCGAACTGCGACCAGAACTCGCGCAGGATCGCCACCGGCGAGGTCGCCTGGTCCACCGGCAGGTCGAGCAGGTACGGGGACAGGACGCCAAAGGGAACTGCGGACAGGGCGGGGCTTCCGTGGACCCGCATCACTACCATTTCGTCGGCCAGACGGGCGGCAATCTCCGCTGCCATGGCGGTCTTGCCAATTCCGGGGTCCGCAAGGAGCAGGACGGCTCCAGCGCCCTCCTGCCTCAATATTTCCGTTGCCAGGTCCAGTTCGGCTTCCCGGCCTACAAGGTGCTCAGCCTGCATGGGCAGCGCTCACCCTGGGACGGCGACTCCCGCCGTTACAGCAGGCCATTGAGCTCGCCCCGCGAGGAGACACCCAGCTTGGTAAAGACTTGGTAGAGGTGGCCTTCCACGGTCCGCACAGACACCCCAATATCCATGGCGATTTCACGGTTGCTGACACCCTTTCCAGCAAGTTTGGCGATTTGCCGTTCCCTCTCGGTCAGGACGGGCGCATCGCTGCGAGGTTGGATCGGCAGGGCCGATACTGATTGTTCGAGTCGTTCGAGCCTGAGCTGGGCTGTCCGTGCCGTGGTGGTTTCACCGGCGTCGCGGGCAAAGTCCAGGGCCATCGCCACGCACCGGGCCTCAACCACCAGCAGGTCCAGGGCCGCAGCGGCGTCTGCGGCGGCCAGGAGGGACCGTGAACTGCGGGTCAGTGAGCCGCGGGCCAGGTCCCTGGAGATCTTGGCCAACGGCCCCTGGCGGCTGGCCGCGATGTCCTCCAGGAGGCGGTACTCGGCGTCCGTCCCTTCCACCGTGGCACCAAAGAGGCAAATGCCGGCGGTGGTGAACCGCTGCTTGGCCACATCCAACTGGACCTTCGTCAGCAGACGCTGCTTCACCTCGGGATCGCCCATCCAACGGCCGGCCATCTCCGCGCAGAATTCCGCCACCGATTCGGAGAAATACGTTCCGGTGCCGCGGCACGTCCGGTACAGGTCCAGGTAGCGGCCCGCCTCCAAAGCATTCCCCAACTGGGCGTAGGCGAAGGCGGTGGCAGCATAGGCCACTTTCACGAGGTTCATGGCGGGCCGCAGTTCGAGCTGCGCCGCGGCAGAACGCAGGGGTTCAATCGCACAAGACGGTTTGCCGGCATAGGCGTACGCCAGCCCGATGCCCAATTCCGTTACGGCACCCCGGAACTGCAGGCGCGAGGGCTTGGACGGCGCCCGGCGCATCAGCTCGATGCATTTGCGCCACTGTCCGGACAGCAACAGCACCAGGAAGGTGTGTCTGGCGAAGGCTTCCTCCAGGGAGGGGGTAGTACCGGCCTCCCGCAAACGCTTGGACATGGTGCGCGCCAACTGCTGGGCTTCCAGTTCGCGGCCCAGCATGCAACGGGCCTCCACCAGGAAGAAGCCGCACCTCAGCCAGTGCTCACTGTCTTCGCCGGGTTCCTGGGCATGCTCCAGTTCCAGGGCCTCAACAATGTCCGCGTACTCACCCATGTACGTCTGGTACTCGTAGTTGCAGAGGTTGAGGCGGTTGCGGGCCCGGGAGAGATCGTTGTCCGTGTGCGTTCCTGTGGCCTCCATCGCGGCGAGGGATTCGCGGGCCTCCGTGATCACTCCCGGGACCATGGCGGAGCGGCCGTCGATCCACGTCATGGCCTGGCATTTCGCGGCCGTGATTTCGGCAAAGTCGATGGGTCCCAGGACAGCCAGATGCGCCTCTGACACCTCATCCAGCGCCTGGGCGGCGTGGAGCGGGAGGTCCAGCATGAGATAGGACGCTGCCTTGAGGCGCTGGCCGGCCACCCATTCGGGGTCCTTGGGATCGAGGGACACGGTGCATTGGATGGCGAAGTTGGGATCGTACTCGTCCAGGGCAGCGCGTCCGGCTGCGAGGGCATGGGATGCCGACGGCGAGGGCTCGTCCTCGCACTCGTGCATCCAGGCCGCATAGCTGAGCAGGTCCTGGGGCGCCAGGCCATGGAGCTCGGGTTCCTTGGGTCCCAGGAGCATGAGGCGCAGTTCCCGGCGGCGCCTTGTGCTCAGCCATCCCCGCACGACCTCGCCCAAATAGGGATCCCGGAGCGAAACCCAGTGCTCCCCGGAGCGGTCCACGGAGAGGAGGCCGGATTCCTCCATCTCCACCAGGACTTCGGTGCTGAAGATCGCGGCCAGGTCCATGAGCGTCGCCCTCCGTGCACAAGCAAGGATTTCGACGACGGTCCGGTTGGCTTGGGATTCGCGCGCCAGCCGGGAGCGGACAAAGTCCTCCACCACGGTGGCGCCTTCGAGCTTGATGCGGTCGCGGAGGGTCCACACCGAATCGTTGAGCACCAGGTTGCCCGAATGCCGCTGCTCATCCAGCAGCGCATGCAGGAGCATCGGGTTCCCGCCCACGGCGGAGTGCAGCGAACCCACCAGGGTTGAGGAGACGTAGTGGCCCAGGACCGAGCCAAGCACCTGCTTTGTCTGCTCTTCGGACAGGGCGTTGAGGTGTACTTCGCCCAATTGCCCGTCAAGGACCAGGCGGTGGAAGTCGGCGGGGAGATCGCTGGCACGCTGGACGGTGGCGATCACCTTGGCCGTGCCCGTGGCCATGAGGTTGAGCAGCACGCCCGTGCTCATGGGGTCCATTCCGCCGGCGTTGTCCACAATGAAAACGGTCTGGCGTCCTCCGGCTTCGGCACGGATCAGCGACGTGACTGCGTGAAGGATGCCCGTCGGTGAACTCACTGCCTCCGAGGGCAGCCGGGCCAGGAGAAAACCCAGGCAGCCATACGGGGTCTGCCCGCTGGCCAAAGTATTGCGCAATTGCAGGCTGTGGACCTTCGGTCCCAGGGAGGACACCACCGCCCTGGCCAGCCCTGACTTGCCGATCCCGCGTTCGCCGGTCAGGACAACACCATAGGAATCGGATGAATCGAGGTGCTTGTTTGCCCTTGCCAGATCCTGGCTGCGCGCCAGCAGGGACCAGGTTTGCCGATCAGAGGGTCCGCCAACAAGATCGGGAGCCGCAGCCCTCGCTGCGCCTCCCCCATTCCTGTTTAGCAACTCCGCCGACACCCGCATCCCTCGCTACAACATCCCGACAGTCCCCACCGCGTACCCTGCGTACCATGCACACTACCGCCGGGCGCCGACAGTTAGTAGGGCCACGGGTCCCTACGACCGTAAGGCTTTGATCAGGCTTTCCTCAAGATTTGCTCAAGAACGCGCCGGGTGGTGTTTCTGCTGCGCGGCAAGCAAACCCTGGGCCATGAGCAATTCCACGGCGTCGGCTGCTTCGTCCAGCAGCAACGGGAGTTCCTTCTTCTCCGCGGTGCCGAAATCGCGCAGGACATAATCGGCGGTGTCCATGCGTCCCGGGGGCCGGCCGACGCCCACGCGCACGCGCAGATACTCCTTGGTGGCAAGGGCCTTGGAAATATCCCGAAGCCCGTTGTGGCCGCCCTCGCCCCCACCGATCTTGAGCTTGACGGTGTTGAACGGGATATCGATCTCGTCGTGCACCGCGATCACGTGGTCCGGAGCGATATCGAAGAACTTGCTCAGCGCAGACACCGGACCACCGGAAACGTTCATGTACGTCATCGGCTTGGCCAGCACCACCCGGGGACCGCCGATCCCGAGCCGGCCCTCCACCACCTGGGCACGCGACTTATGGGCCTTGAACTTTCCTCCCATGCGTGCGGCCAGTTCGTCCAGGACCATCTGGCCCACGTTGTGGCGGTTGCCGCTGTACTCGCTGCCGGGGTTGCCCAGGCCAACGATCAGCCAAGTGTCAGTCATGGTTTTCATCCTAGGGAATCTGGTGGGTAATGCAGGTCAGGCAAAGCAAAGTGGCCGGGACCCCGCAGGGACCCGGCCACTCTTCGAAAGGCTAAGCCTCAAGCAGTCAAAGACTACTCAGCGGCTGCTTCGGCTGCGGGAGCAGCCTCTTCGCCTTCAGCAGCTTCTTCAGCTTCAGCGGCAACCGGCTCGGAGATGTTGACTACCAGCGTGTCGGCTTCGGTCAGCAGGCTGACGCCCTTGGGAAGGACGACGTCGGAAGCGTGGACGTGCGCGCCGGCCTCGCGGCCTTCGATGTCAACCTCGAGGGCGGTGGGCAGGTGCGTAGCCTCGGCCTCAACGGAGAGGGTGACGGCTTCCTGGTTGGCAACGGCACCCGGAGCAGCTTCACCGGTGACGTGCACGGGAACGTCCACGGTGACCTTCTCGCCCTGGCGGACCGTCAGGAGGTCCATGTGCTCGATGGTCTGCTTGATGGCGTTGCGCTGGATGTCCTTGACGATGGTCAGGTGTGCCTCGCCGTTGATGTCCAGGTTCAACAGGGCGTTGGCAACTCGGACTGCCAGCGTGGTTTCGCGGCCCGGGAGGGTTACGTGGACGGGCTCTGCACCGTGGCCGTAGATGACGGCGGGGATGCGGCCGGCGACGCGTGCGCGGCGGGCGTAGCCCTTGCCGAATTCGGTGCGCAGTTCTGCTGCGAGCTTCTGCTCAGACATATGTACTCCTTGATTACTGGTGTACCGCCGGATGGCGGTTGGTTGATCAGCAAGGGCGGAGGTCTGGAGTGACCTTCCACGCCCGCGGGCCCGGGCTTGAACGCCGGCCCGCCTTCGTCGAAGGAGGTTACAGACCCAGTCGATGACGGAGACATCCGCTGGTTTCAACAACCAGGGTGCTCTCCCTCGCCAAGGTATCCCCTAAAGTTTACCAGCGGTTCGGGCTGAAACGGAAAACGGGCCATCCACCGCACTCAAGCGGTGGATGGCCCGTCGTCAGGAGCAGTCCTTGGCTACGCTTTGCCGTCGAACAGGCTGGTGACCGAACCGTCGTCGAACACTTCACGGATGGCGCGGGCAATCAGCGGCGCGATCGAGAGGACCGTGAGCTGCGGGAAGCGCTTCTCGGCCGGGATGGGCAGTGTGTTGGTGACCACCACTTCACGGGCACCGGAGTCGGCCAGGCGCTGCGCGGCCGGGTCCGAGAACACGGCGTGCGTGCAGGCAATGATGACATCCTTGGCGCCGGCGTTCTTGAGCACCTGGACAGCACCGGAGATGGTTCCGCCGGTGTCGATCATGTCGTCGATCAGCACGCAGGTGCGGCCTTCGACCTGGCCCACAACCGTCTTGGACACGGCCTGGTTGGGCACCGTGAGGTCGCGGCTCTTGTGCACGAACGCCAGCGGGGCACCGCCCAGTCGCTCGGCCCACTGCTCGGCAACACGGACGCGGCCGGTGTCCGGAGAAACAACGGTGATGTTGTCTGCTTCAACCTTGGTGCGGATGTAGTCGGCAAGCAGCGGGATGGCCATCAGGTGGTCCACCGGGCCATCGAAGAAGCCCTGGATCTGGGACGTGTGCAGGTCCACGGACATGATGCGGTCAGCACCCGCGGTCTTGTACAGGTCCGCCACCAGTCGGGCCGAGATGGGCTCGCGGCCACGGCCCTTCTTGTCCTGGCGGGAGTACGGGTAGAACGGCGAAACCACCGTGATCCGCTTGGCGGAGGCACGCTTGAGGGAGTCAATCATGATCAACTGCTCCATGAGCCAGTTGTTCAGGGGTGCCGGGTGGGCCTGGATCACGAACGCGTCGGTGCCGCGCACGCTCTCGGCCGAACGGACGTAGATTTCCCCGTTCGCGAAGTCGTAGGCGTCGATGGGCAGGAGCTCGGTTTCGAGTTCCTTCGCGATTTCCTGCGCCAGCTCCGGATGTGCCCTTCCGGCGGCGAGAACCAGTTTCTTCTCGCCGTGTGCGGTAATTTCGCTCATGCCTGTGTGCCCTCTTCTGTGGTTGCCGGGGATGGTGAGGATGTGGGGGCGGCTGCGAGCCGCGGTTCCAGGGCCGCCTCAGCGTGGCGCGCGGAGATGGAGCCTTCGCGGTTGGCCAGGACCCAACCCTCGGCGTTCCGCTGCGCGGCGAGGCTCACGGCCAGGGCACCTGCGGGGACGTCCTTGCGGATCACTGCACCGGCGCCGCTGTACGCGCCGTCGCCTACGGTCACCGGGGCAACGAAAACGGTGTTGGAACCGGTCCGGACGCCGGAGCCGATCACCGTGCGGTGCTTCTTCTCGCCGTCGTAGTTGGCAGTGATGTTGCCGCAACCGATGTTGGTGTCTTCGCCGATTTCGGCGTCGCCCGCGTAGCCCAGGTGGGAGAGCTTGGAGCCGCGGCCGATGGTCACGTTCTTGGTTTCATAGAAAGCGCCGATCTTGCCCGTCTCCCCCAGGACGGTGCCGGGGCGGAGGTAGGTGAACGGCCCAACGCTTGCCTTGGCACCGATCGTGGAACCGGATCCGTGCGTACGGACCACCTTGGCGCCTTCGCCGACGTTCACGTCGGTGAGGGTGGTGTCAGGGCCCACGACGGCGTCCCTCGCCACGGTGGTGGAACCGTGCAGTTGGGTGTTGGGCAGCAGGCGGACGTCCTCGTCGAGGGTCACGGTGGAGTCGATCCACGTGGTGGAGGGGTCCACCACAGTGACGCCGGCGCGCATCCAGGACTCGATGATGCGGCGGTTGTGCTCAGCACCGAGGGCCGAAAGCTGGATGCGGTCGTTGGCGCCCTCAACCTGCCAGCGGTCATCGGTCACGACGGCGGCAACCCGGCCACCGGCGTCTCGGGCCAAGCCGAGCACATCGGTCAGGTACATCTCGCCCTGGGCGTTGTCCGTGGTGACGCTTTCCAGCGCCTTGCGGAGGACTGCGGCATCGAAGGCGTAGATGCCGGAGTTGATCTCGCGGATGGCGCGTTCCTGGTCCGTGGCGTCCTTGTGCTCGCGGATGCCCAGCACGGTGCCATCTTCACCACGGAGGATGCGGCCGTAACCGGTGGCGTCGTCCAGCACAGCGGTCAGGACGGTCACGGCGTTGCCCTCGGCCTCGTGGGTACTGACCAGTTCGGCCAGGAGTTCGCCGGTGAGCAACGGGACGTCGCCATAGGTGACCACCACGGTGCCGCTCAGCTCGGCCTCCGCGTCCAGGGCCTTCACGGCAACCTCTACAGCGCGGCCCGTGCCCGGGATGTCGTCCTGGTCCACGATCAGGGCTGCGGGATCCTGCACGGAGACGTGCTCGGCGACGCGGTCGCGCTCATGGCGGACCACCAGGGCCAGCTTCTGGGGGTTGATCGAACGGGCGGCGAGGATCGCGTGACCCACCATGGAACGGCCGCCGATTTCGTGGAGAATCTTGGGAGTCCGCGACTTCATTCGCGTTCCGGCACCCGCCGCCAAGACGATGACCGCTGCGGGACCGGTGGTTTCGGGGCTCACGTACTGGCTCTCCTTGCTCGGTTTGTCCCGGATATTCCGGCTTCGGAATGCTGCCATCCAAGCTTTGGACCCAGGCACTGCTCAAGCCGTTCCAGGTACAGAGTGGAGCGCATTTCCGACCGTTCCGCCCATAGGATTCGAACCTATACTCCACGGCTCCAAAGGCCGGGGTGCTGCCGTTACACCAGAGCGGACCGTGCATGCTTTCCACGTCCGGACGGCAGGGTCCGGAGGCGTTCCCGGATCACCGGGATGCACACACAAGAAACTAGTTTGCCATGACCTTTGCGTGCTTCGCGACTTGACCCTCTTTTACAGGGTTGTGAACTGCGCGTCCGGCGTCCCGCCACGGCCCTTGGTGCATGATGGACAAGTGAGCAAGCGCACCGGACTCCCCCTGCACACCCCTGTCCCCGGATCCCTGGAACCCCGCACCCGGCATGTGGCAGGCTCGGCCGTCAGGGCCAGGATGACGGGCCAGCAGAGGCGCGCGCAGCTCATCGGCATCGGCCGGGCATTGTTTGCCGCACGGGGCCTGGACGGCACCACCATCGAAGAAGTTGCGGCCACTGCGGGCGTTTCCAAGCCCGTGATCTATGAGCACTTCGGCTCCAAGGAAGGCTTGTACCGGCAAGTCGTGGACACGGAATTCCGGATCCTGCTGGACTCCATCACCGAGGCCCTCAGCACCGACGCCAAACCCCGGGTCCTCGTTGAGCGCGCTGCTTTGGCCCTTCTGGGCTACATTGAGGAACGCACCGACGGATTCCGGATCCTGATGCGCGACGCCCCGCCCTCACAACCCGAGGGGGCGTTCTCCACGTTGCTGTCCCATGTCACGGCCCGCGTGGAGCACTTGCTCTCGGACGAATTCGCCCGTCGCGGCTTCAGCGCGGCCGATGGCGCCATGTACGCCCAGATGCTCGTGGGCATGGTGGCGATGACGGGCCAATGGTGGCTGGACAGCCGGGAACCGGACAAACGCGCCGTCGCCGCACACCTGGTGAACCTGGCCTGGAACGGCCTCACCGGCCTGCAAAAGGAACCCGAACTCCGCACCGAAACCTAAAGCGACCCTCTCTCACCAAACCACCCCAAACCGTCCAACCCTCTCCCACCAAACCACCCCAAACCCCCAACCCTCTCCCACCAAACCACCCCAAAGCGCCCAGCCCTCTCCCACCAAACCACCCCAAAGCGCCCAACCCTCTCCCACCAAACCACCCCAAAGCGCCCAACCCTCTCCCACCAAACCACCCCAAAGCGCCCAACCCTCGCTCACCGACGAAGTAGGATCGGGCGCATGACTTCCTTGCAGATTTACGTCCTTTCCCCGGAACTGCCCGTGAAGCCCTTGCCTTCTATCAGGGAGTCTTCGGCGGCGAACTCACCCTCCACAGCTACGGAGAGTTTGGGCGCACCGATGGACCCGAGGATGCAGTCGCGCACGGCGTCTTCGGCGGAGCAGTTGCCTTAGCGGGCGCAGACGCGGCGGCAGGGGAGACGAGCATCCGCACAGAAGGGCTGATGCTCTCGCTGCTGGGCGCAGCCGCGCCAACGGAAGTGCACGGATGGTTCGAACGGCTCGCCGACGGCGGCAAGGTCATCGATCCTCTGGGCCCTAAACCCTGGGGAGCCAGCGACGGTCAGGTAATCGACCGCTATGGCTTGCACTGGCTGATTGGTTACGAACGCGGCTAGGAACGCCCGTTGATGAGAGAACGTTGGGCTCAAGGGGGATTTCGTGAGAGAGCGCCCGGCAAAACGCGCGATTCCGTGAGAGAGCGCCCGGTAAAACGCGCGATTTGGTGAGAGAGCATCCGGCAAAACGGGCGATTCGGTGAGAGAGCGTCCTACTCGCCGAGGACCTCGGCGGCCTCCAGCCACTCCAGTTCCAGGCCTTCCTTCTCGTCCAGCAACTCCTGCAGCTTGGCATTGAGTTCCCCGAGCGCGTCGAAGTCGCCGGATTCGGACTTGGCGGCCATCTGGGTGTGGAGCTTCTCCTCCTGCTGCGCGATCTTGCCCAGTTGGCGATCGATCCTGTTGAGGTCCTTGCGTGCCTCGCGCTTCTCGGCCTCGCTGGGTCCGGAGGCAGCAGGTGAGGTACCACCGGAGGCAGCTGCGGTAGGCGCAGTGGATCCACCCACAACGGCACCCGAAGCCAGCGCAGCTTCCCGCAATTCAAGGTACTGGTCCACGCCACCGGGCAGTCCACGGAGTTTGCCGTCACCGAGCAACGCCATCTGGTGGTCCGTGACGCGTTCCAGGAGGTAGCGGTCGTGGCTGACCACAACCAGCGTTCCGGGCCAGCCATCCAGGACGTCCTCGACGGCGGCCAAGGTATCGGTGTCCAGGTCGTTGGTGGGCTCGTCCAACATCAGCACGTTGGGTTCGCCCACCAGCAGGCGGAGGAGTTGGAGTCGACGGCGTTCGCCACCGGAAAGGTCGGTGACGGGAGTCCACTGTTTTTCCTTCGTGAAGCCCAACTGCTCCACGAGTTGCCCGGCGGTGAATTCCTTGCCACCCACGTTGAAGGACCGCTTTTCGCGTTCGATGACCTCAATGACCCGCAGATCCGAGACTTCGTCGAGTTCCTTCACATCCTGGGTCAGGACGGCGGTCACCACGGTCTTGCCGCGCTTGAGCTTGCCGGCACTCGGCTGGATGTCCCCGTTGAGCAGCTTCAGCAGTGTGGACTTGCCTGCACCGTTGACGCCCACCAGGCCGAGCCGTTCGCCCGGGGCAAGGCGCAGGGTGATGTTGTTGAAGAGTTTCTGGCCCTCTTCACCGTCGAGGAAATCGAGTGAGACGTTCTCGAGGTCCAGCACATCCTTGCCCAGCCGGGCGGTTGCCATTTTGTTCAGTGCCACCGAGTCGCGTGGTTCCGGAACGTCGGAGATCAGCTCGTTGGCGGCCTCGATGCGGAACTTGGGCTTGGAAGTACGGGCGGGCGCCCCTCGCCGGAGCCAGGCCAGTTCCTTCTTGACGAGCTGCTGGCGTTTGTTCTCGACGACGGCGGCCATCCGGTCCCGCTCGGCGCGCGCCAAAACGTAGGCGGCGTATCCGCCGTCGAACATGTCCACCATGGCGTCGTGGACTTCCCAGGTGTAGTTGCAGACTTCGTCCAGGAACCAACGGTCGTGGGTGACCACGAGGAAGGCGCCTTGATTGGCACGCCAACGTGACTTGAGGTGGCGGGCAAGCCATGCGACGCCTTCGACGTCCAGGTGGTTGGTGGGCTCGTCGAGCATGATGACGTCGTGGTCTTCGATGAGGAGCTTGGCCAGTGCTACACGGCGCTTCTGTCCACCGGACAGGGAGTGGACGTTCGCGTGCCAGTCGACGTCGCCCACCAGGCCGCCCATGATTTCGCGGATCTTCGGGTTGGCGGCCCATTCGTGATCCGCGCGGTCGCCGACGATTGCAGCGCCAACCGTGAGGTCGCCGTCGAGCACGTCACCCTGGTCCAGGTAGCCGACGTTGACGTCGCCGCGCTTGGTCACACGGCCGGAATCCGGGGTGGAGCGCTGCGCCAGCAGCCGCATGAGGGTGGACTTGCCGTCACCGTTGCGGCCCACCATGCCAATCCGGTCGCCGTCCTCCAAACCGAGGGTGACGCCGTCGAGGACTGTGCGGGTCGCGAAGGAAACCGTCAGGTTTTCGCCGCCAAGGAGGTGGGCCAAGAGGTACTACTTTCTACAGCTGGAATGCGTACTAAAGGAGGGTATCGGAGATGATCCGGGCACCCGGCACGGGGCCATGGACCGGCATGGCCGTGTGGCCCCGGTGCGAAAGTTCTTCGGCGAGGACGGCCGCGGAGTCCGGATCCCGGGCCAGAAGTGCGATGGTGGGTCCGGAACCGGAGACCATTCCGGCAAGCGCTCCCCGGGCCTCCCCGAGCCCGATCGTGTCCCGCAGGCCCGGGGCGAGGGCAATCGACGCACGTTGGAGGTCGTTGACCAGCACCCGGCTGAGCGTTTCGGGGTCGCCGTTCCGGAGTGCCTGCAAGATGGTGGGATCCACGTCCATAGGCTCCGGGATCTCGCTGCCCTCGGAGTCGCGGAGGCCATCGAGCGTCCGGAACACCTCGGGGGTGGAGAGCCCGTAGTCGGCGAACACCAGCACCCAGTCCATTTGTGCCTTTGCCAGGGCCGGCGACAACTTGTCGCCCACGCCAAGCCCGACGGCGGTCCCGCCCAGGAGCGAGAACGGGACGTCGGCGCCAAGCTCGGAGGCCACGTGGGCAAGCTCTTCGCGTGACAGGCCACTGTCCCACAAGGCGTCGCAGGCCAGGAGCGTGGCTGCAGCGTCAGCGGATCCGCCACCCATGCCACCGGCCACCGGTACCCGCTTGGTAATTTCCAGATGCACGCCAGTAGGCTTCTCGGACATCTCCGCCATGAGGGCTGCGGCCTTGTAGGCCAGGTTGCGCTCATCCAGCGGAATATCCACGCCGTCGAGGTCCAAGGTGCTTCCGGGGCTGATGCTGACAGTTATTCCCGGGGTTTCAGTGCTCGTGGCGGCAACTTCTTCATACAGGGACACCGCCAGGTACACGCTGGCAACGGAATGGTAGCCGTCTTGCCTCAGTGGGCCAACGCTCAGGGAGACGTTGACTTTGCCTGGAGCCTTCACGCGGACGGTGCGCGGGTGGAACCGCTCCCCCACGAAAGGCAAACCACGGGTGCCCGTGCTCATGCGTCCCTTGGGTGGCCGGCTTCGGCGATGCGTACGTAGGCGGAGATGTCCAGCACTTCGCCGCGGGCAGTGGGGTCCACGCCGGCCTCGACCAAGCACCGTTCGGCCTCGACGGCGCCGCCTGCCCAGCCGGCCAAGGCGGCGCGGAGGGTTTTCCGGCGCTGGGCGAAAGCGGCGTCGATCACGGCGAAGACCTGGTCCCGGGTCACGTGCGTGGCAGGGGGCTCGTGCCGGGTGAAGGCAACCAGCCCGGAATGGATCTTGGGGGCAGGCCAGAAGACGTTCATGCCGATCACGCCGGCTTTGCGCATCTGTCCATACCAAGCGGCTTTGACCGACGGAACTCCGTAAATCTTGGAGCCGGGACCCGCGGCCAGTCGGTCCGCCACTTCGTCCTGCACCATCACCAGGCCATGGCGCAGGCTCGGGAAGTGTTGGAGCAGGTGCAGGACAACGGGAACTGCCACGTTGTACGGCAGGTTGGCTACGAGGGCTGTCGGTTCAACCGGCAGCTCAGTCACCTTCATGGCGTCAGAGAGCACCAGGTGGAAGTGGTCTTCAGCTTGCGGCCGCCAGGCACGCACCGTCTCTGGCAGTTTTTGGGCCAGCACAGGATCGATTTCGACGGCGACAACCTCGCGCGCCGCGTCAAGCAGCCCGAGCGTCAGCGAGCCCAGGCCGGGCCCCACTTCGAGGACAGTTTCGGAGGCATCAATGTTGGCCGCAGATACGATCCTGCGAATGGTGTTGCCGTCGATCACGAAGTTCTGCCCCAGCGTCTTGGTGGGGCGGACACCGATTTCCTCGGCTAACCGTCGGATGTCAGTTGCGCCCAGCAAAGGCGCGACGGCGGCGGGTTCGGAATTCGGTTCAGTCACCTAGGTATCGTATCGCCTGCGCGGGATCAGGCAGCGCCGGCACAGCCCCAGTCACGCAGGCCGTTCTTGGCGTAGAGGCGGTTGGCGATCTCGATCTGCTGTGCTTTGCTGGCAAGGTTTGCCGTGGGGGCGTAGGCGCCGCCACCGTTGGCCAGCCAGGTGGGGCTGGAGAACTGCAACCCGCCGTAGTAGCCGTTGCCCGTGTTGATGGCCCAGTTGCCGCCGGACTCACACTGGGCGATCCTGTCCCACATGGCCTCGTTCGGTGCGCCGGTTGCGGCACCGGAGACAGCCTTGGCGGGGGTGGCTGCGGGACGGGCCTTGGTGCCAACGGCTACCTTTTCAGTGACCGGCTGCGTGGTGACGTTGCTGGAAACCAGTGTCCGGGAAGCTTCGCGTCCGTCCACCAGGACCAGCTTGAATGTCTTCACCACGGAACCGGCGACGCCCTTCTGGGTCACCTTTTCTTCGCCCTTGTAAAGGTCGGCACTGTCCGTGCGGACGCTGTCGAACGGAACTTCTTCGGTGGCGTCAGCGGTCTTGCTGGTGTCCACGCGGGAGACCTTGATCACCATGTCCTGAATGACGGGAGCGTTGCCCGGTTGGGAGACACGGTCGCTGGCACCTACGGTGATGCCTGCGTCCTTGAGGACCTCGGCAACGTCTGATGCCGTGGTGGTGGTGCTGGTGTCCTTGCCGTCGGCCACCAGGCTGATGGTCTTGGGGGTGGAGATGGAAACGAACGAACCCTCAACGGCCAGGGAAGCGTCCTTGGGCTGGGAAATCTCGGACGAGCTGGCCACGCCGAGCTCGCTGACCAGACCGGCGACGTCGGGGGCGTTCGTGTTCACGGTCTTGCGGGCGCCGTCCAGTTCGATGGACACGGCCTTGGCGAGGTTGACGTTGACCACCGAACCGTTTTCCACGCGGGTGTCCAGGGCAGGAGTCACGCGGTCGTCGTTCTTCAACTCCACCTTGGCGGCCTTGACCACTTGGTCAACTGTGCCGCCGAAGGTCTGGATGGAGCTCACTTTGCCGTCAACGTTGAGGGTGACGGTCTTGTTGTTGCCCACAAAGGCAACAACGCCGGCCACCAAGGCCACCAAAACCAGTGCCTGTGCACCAACTTTGAGGAAACTGAACTTTCCATCCGTTGTGAAGAACTTGATCACGTTTGCCCATAACTCTCAGACGATCCGGGCACGGGGATAAGCACAGAACAAACATGCCCGGCCGCGCAGGAACGGGGCCAGGCAAAGAGCCTGGTCCCACACGCACGGCGGGCATCTGTGCCGCCAAAAACATTCAACTGGGGTGTCCGGAATAACCGAACCAGCTGTCCGGAGGCCTTCCCCGACCCCGGCTATTTCTTGTACACAGTAACCGATCTGTTATAAAGCGGCCAAGAAATCTGCATACCGGGTATTCAGCCCAGGGACCCCGTGGGGCGGGGAGGGCCGCCTCTCAGGCCCATGTTCCGTAGGCGTTGACGGTGTTTTCGGCCAATCGCGAACACAGCCCGGCCAGGTCACTTCCTGTCACATCCGCCATGGAACGGACGGTGTAGGGAACCATGTAGCTGGCATTCGGCCGGCCGCGGTGAGGGTGCGGGGTAAGGAACGGCGAATCAGTTTCCACCAGTATCCGGCTCGGCTCCGCGATGGCGAGCGCGTCCCTGAGGTTGTCTGCATTCTTGAAGGTCATGGTTCCGGCGAAGGACATGTACCAACCGTTCTGGTTGCAGATCCGGGCCAATTCGGCGCCGCCCGAAAAGCAGTGGAACACAACCGTCTCCGGAGCTCCTTCTTCGCTCAGCACCTGAACCACGTCGTCATGGGCGTCCCGGTCATGGATCTGCAGGGTGAGTCCCAGCCGCTTGGCGATGTCGATGTGCCTCCGGAAGGAATACCGCTGATGGGCCAGTCCCTCTCCGTGCGTCCGGAAGAAGTCCAAACCTGTCTCCCCGATGGCGCGGACGCGGGGGTGGCGCGCCAGTTCCTCGATCTCTGCGAGCGCCGATTCCAGTTCGCCCCGGCCAGCGTAGACGGGGGCATCGTTGGGGTGGATCGCCACTGCCCCGAGCAGGCGCTGGTCGGCCTCCACGGCCTCCACGGTAAATCGCGAGGACTCCAGGTCGCAGCCAACCTGTACCGCCCCCTGGACACCGACTGCTTCCGCGGAGTCCATGGCGTCGGCAACGTTGACCTCGATCAGGCCATGCCGGAAGTCGAGGTGCGTATGGTTGTCCATCACTGGGATGGGCAGCGGTTCCGGGGCCGGCGGGTACTCTTTGCGGGAATCCTTGGCCTCGGCCGCGTCAACGTTGCTGCGGTAGGGAGCAGGAGCGAGGGAGTTGCACATGATCCCACCTTAACCGGACCGCGGTCCCGCCCGTGCCGCCCCAGCGCTTTGCATGGATTCCTCTTGGTACATAAATTCGCCTGCCACTATGTGAGCCACACCCAAACTCTGGGTAGGCTGGAACGGACAAGGAGGCCACACGGGGGACGTTGGCCACGGCTGAAGGGCAATCCATGGAGTCCAAGCGACACGTCACCGTTGAACCCGCTGCCTTCCAGGGCGAGGCATACGCCGCCGCGCCCCGGGATGCCGTCCTCAACGGGCACAAGCCGCAGGTCATGGACCCGGAGCGGTTCCACGATGCCAGCGAACGGATCCTGACCGCCATTGGCAAGGTGATCGACGGCAAGGCTGACGCCGCAAAGCTGGCCCTCACTGTGCTGCTGGCCCAGGGGCATCTGCTGTTGGAGGATGTTCCCGGCGTCGGCAAGACCATGCTGGCAAAAACGCTGGCCCGGACGGTGGACTGTACTGTTTCCCGCATCCAGTTCACCCCGGACCTCCTGCCCTCCGATGTGACGGGTGTGTCCATTTATAACCAGTCCTCGCGCCAGTTCGAGTTCCGGCCGGGCGCGGTCTTCGCGAACATCGTGATCGGCGACGAGATCAACCGCGCCTCGGCCAAGACCCAGTCGGCTCTCCTGGAGTGCATGGAGGAACACCAGGTCACGGTGGACGGCAATTCCTACCAGCTCTCCTTGCCGTTCATGGTGGTGGCCACGCAAAACCCCATTGAGATGGAGGGCACCTATCCCCTGCCGGAGGCCCAGCGCGACCGGTTCATGGCCAGGATTTCCATGGGCTACCCGGACCAGGAAGCCGAGATCGAGATGCTGGAGACGCACCAGGCCGTCTCCCCCTTGGCCAAGGTCACCCCCGTTGTCACAGCCAACGATGTCGCGGCCATGATCGCCACGGTCCAACAGGTGTACGTCTCCACGGCCATCAAGGAATACACGGTGGCTATTGGCCGCGCCACCAGGGATAGTGCACGGCTGAGGCTGGGCGCCAGCCCGCGTTCCCTCCTCCAGTTGCTGCGGGCCGCGAAGGCCACTGCAGCCTTGGACGGTCGTGACTTCGTGCTGCCGGACGATGTCGTTGACGTGGCGGAGTCCGTCCTGGCCCATCGGATCATCCTGGACCGCAAGGCCGCGAGCGCCGGTGATACGCCGCAAACCATCATCCGGGGCATCCTCGCTTCCTTGCCTGTTGCCCAGGAACCACCGGGCGCCTGGCGCCGGGACAAGCAGACCGCGTAGGACCGGAACCGCAGAGGAGAAGCGCATGGCACTCGTGGACCGGCTCCCCAAGCATTTGTTCACCAACCGCGGGTGGGGACTTCTCGCTGCCGGGGTGGCCTCGTTGGCCTGCGCGCAAGTGATGGGCAGGCGCGACCTCCTGACCTTGGCAGTCTTCCTGCTCCTCCTGCCACTGGTTGCGTTGGCCGGCGTGCGCATCCTCAAACCACGGTTCCAGGTGTACCGGGAGTTCAATCCCTCCACTGTGGAGACTGCCACGGCCACAACCGTCCGGTTGGCGGTAGCCCGCACATCGTTCGCTACGGGCCACGTGATCATGGAGGAGCAACTGCCGCCACGTTTCGGCGAGCCGCCGGCGTTCCGTTTCCCTGCCCGTTCCGCCTCGGGCGGTACCAGCCGCTATGAGTACCATCTGCGTTCGGGAAAGCGCGGGCAGTTCCGAATTGGCCCGGTCACCGCCGAGTTCAGCGACCCCTTTGGTTTGTCGTTGCGTCGCCATTCAATCGACGACGGCGACCTCCTCACCGTGACGCCGGCCGCCGTCGAACTTCCCGCGACGGGCTTGGCCGGGGCGCGCGGCAACGACGGCGTCACCTCCACCCGTATCCGGGCGAATCCGAGCGACGACGACATCATGACGCGCGAGTACCGGCATGGTGATCCGATGCGCCGGGTGCATTGGCCGGCGACGGCCCGGCACGGTCAGCTCATGGTGCGCCAGGAAGAGTCGGTGACCACCCCGGAGGCAACCATCGTCATGGACCAGAGGTTCACAGCGTTTGCCTCGGGGACCGGCACGGTTTTCGGGAGCCACGACGAAGACTCGGACCTTGTCACGTCGCCCAATTTCGAGTGGGTGGTGACGGCGGCGATGTCCATCAGCGCTCACCTTTCCGAACGGAATTATTCCCTCCGCGTCCTGGATGCCTTTGGCCACCCTGCGTTCGCCCACTCCCGCTCAGCGCCCCTCCCGGGAGACGAGGAATTCGTCGGTTCCGGTGGGCTGCATGCCATTGCCGAGAGCCTTGCGGCCATTGAACTGGGCGGTCCCCGGCATCACAGGGCCGAGCACACAAGGGCGGACGCCAGGCAGAAGGAACCGACCCGCCAAGTTCCGGGCCGCGGAACTCAGGGTCCTGAAGGGCCCGGGCCGGACGGCCTGGACGCAGCCTTCGACGATCGGCTCATAGACAAGCTCGCCGCCCACCGCCTGCGCGGGCCGCTCCTGGCTCTCCTTGGCTCGCTGACCGTGGCGGAGGCCAAGTCACTGGCTCCGGCAGCGGCCTACGGAGCCAACGCCTTTGCGCTGATGGTTACGGACCAGGCCCGGAACAACGACGACGTACTGGAGATCCTGCGGCAAGGTGGGTGGCGGGCCCTGGCCGTGACGGCCAAGACACCGCTGGGAGCGGCCTGGTCCGGTTTCGACGAGGGCGGCATCGTCGCCGCGGCCGGGGCGGCCATGGATGTCAGGCGTGGAGCGGCGGTGCCCCGGTGACGGTGACGTCGAGGCCCCCCGGCGCGGGTCCGCAGAGTGGGAACGCCCCGTCTGGAAAATCGCCTGGGCGTTCCCGGGCGGGCAAGCCAAGCGTCGGCCTGTACCCCTGGGCCATGGCCGGTGCCATCTCGGTGGGTGTCCTTGGCGCATCCTTGTCCCTGAACGGCGTGTTCCGTGGTTGGGCCTGGCTCCTGCCCTTGATCACCACTGTGGTGGCTGTTTCCTTGACGCTGGCGATCCTGCGCTCGCTCCGCCTCCCTCCCGTCCTGTCCACGCTCGGATCATTTGCCGCCCTTGCCGGCATCCTGGCCTTCACGTTCTGCCGCGCGGACAGCCTGCTGGGCTTCATCCCTACCCCTGGCACATTCGCGGCCGTGGGCCGGCTTATAAAGCGGGCTGGTGAAACAGTGGTGTCGGAGAGTGCTCCGGTGGCCCCGAACGCGGGAATCGTGTTCGTCGCCTGCGCGTGCCTGGGCCTGCTGGTCATCCTCATCGACGCGCTGGCGGTCCCGCTCTCCATGCCCGCAGCCAGCGGTGTGGGCCTGCTGGCAGTGATGGTGGTGCCGGCCACCATCAAACCGCAAAGCGTGGGGATGCCGGGCTTCATTGGCGCAACCGTCGGCTTCCTGCTCATCCTCGGCTGCAGCCAGTGGTTTGCCCCCGATTCGAGGCTGCAGTCCGGAGCTCCACGAAGTTCCGGCCAGTTCAAGCGGTCCCTGGTCACCGGTGTCCTGACGCTCGGATTGGCCATGGCGGTTCCACTCGCTATCCCAGGCTTCGACTCGGGGACCTTTCCGCAGGGATCGCGGCTCAGCCCCTGGGGAAGCTCGAACGGGCTGAATCCCATGATCACCCTGGGCAACAGCCTCCGCAGCCCCACGGGCTCGGGACGCATTACGTACGCCACGAGTTCCAGCGCACCGCTGTACCTGAGGTCGGTCACCATTGACCATTTCGACGGCGAAACCTGGGCTCCGGACGACCGCACCGCCACGCGCCGCGCCGGGGCGGACAAGATCGAAACGGGGTACGCAGTCCAAGGCGACGTGGTGAATGCCGTGACATCCATCAATGCCGGCCTGTTCACCAGCCCGTACCTTCCAGCCCCGTTCGCACCCGTGTCCGTCAACGGCCTCAACGGACGCTGGACGTGGGACCCCAACACGCTCAGCATCATGAGCACGGAAACGAGCACCCTGGCCCAGCGCTTCGTGGTGTTTTCTGCCGCCCCCAAAGTGACGGCCCAGACGCTTTCGCAAGCCAATGCGGCCCCCCGCTCCATTTCGGATGACTTCCTTCGTATTCCGGGCAACCTTCCGGGGATTGTCCGCGAGACAGCGGACAAGGTGACGGCGTCCTCCGGGAACAACTACGCCAAGGCCCTGGCCATCCAGAAGTTCCTGCGTTCGGGAGAGTTCAGCTATTCCCTCCAGGCGCCGGTGCAGAACGGATATGACGGCAACGGCCTTTCGGTGCTTGCGGACTTCCTTTCCGTCAAAGCCGGCTACTGCGTCCACTTTTCCTCGGCCATGGCAGTCATGGCCCGTGTGGAAGGCATCCCGAGCCGTATAGCCGTGGGTTACGCTCCCGGCCGGCTGACGGGTGAGTCGGTGGCTTTGGTGGGCCAGGGGTCGTTCCCCGAATACGAGGTGGATGCGCGTGATGCCCATGCCTGGCCCGAGCTGTACTTCGAGGGCCTCGGCTGGGTTCCCTTCGAACCAACTCCCTCCCGTGGTGTTGTTCCCGATTACGCAACTGACTCCTCGGTCACCGGCAACCTGAGCACCAACGCCGATGAAAAGGACGTCCCCACCACACCGGCCACGCCGGCACCCACCCCGTTGCCGCTGCCGGGAGCGGAAACCCCCGCCACGGGGCCCGTGGAGAGCAACCCGTTCCCGACCATCGGCCTCATTGCGGCCGCTGCCGTGGTCCTCGCGGCCTTCCTCGGATCGCCATGGCTGAGCCGCACCCTGTTGCGCCGCCGTCGCCTGAACCGCAGGCCGCCCCCGGAGGACGAGCGGCCACCCGGGTACCAGGACCCTTCGGCCGCCCATGCGTGGGCGGAGCTATTGGACCTCTCCGCAGATTATGGGGTGCCTTCCACCCCGAGCGAAACACCCCGACACTTCTCCTCCCGGCTTCGTTCCAGCACCGCCCTGGGTGAGGTGGGTGGACTCGACGACGCCGCCCACAGCGCCGTCTCTTCGCTGACCGCGGATTTCGAACGGCAACGCTACGGAAGGCCCACTGAGGCGAGCAGGGCAGCCGCGGCGAGGATCGCCGTCGTCCGTGAATCGTTGCGGAACAACTCCAGCTGGTGGGTCCGCTTCCGCGCAACCTGGCTGCCGCCGTCGTTGATGCGCCGGTGGTTCCGTGCACTCGGGGCGCCGTTCCGGGGCATAGCGACCCTCTTCCGGCACATCGGCTACGGAATCGCGAGGGCGTGGCGTTCCGTGCGGGGACTGCTCCCCCAACGCCGCTAGGACAGCGAAGGGCCCGGCCTGGAACTTGTGGTTCCAGGCCGCGCCCTTCGCTTACGCCGCACCATTCTTGTTGCGAGAGCGGTGCATGCGGCTCCTTGTTGGAGAGCAGGCCTAGTCGGCGTAGGGGTCTGCGATGCCTACGTACTGGGTGTAGAGGTACTCTTCGATGCCTTCGGAGCCGCCTTCGCGGCCCAGGCCGGACTGCTTGACGCCACCGAACGGGGCAGCGGCGTTGGAGATGACGCCCGCGTTCAGGCCGAGCATGCCGGTCTCCAGGCGTTCGCTGACGCGCAGGCCACGGTTGAGGTCCTTGGTGAAGACGTAGGCCACCAGGCCGTACTCGGTGTTGTTGGCCAGGCGGATCGCGTCGTCCTCGGTGGAGAACGTGACGATCGGGGCTACGGGTCCGAAGATTTCTTCCTGCAGGATGCGGGCGTCTTCGGCGACGTTCTTGAGCACGGTGGGCTGGTAGAAGTACCCGGGACCGTCGACGGCGGCACCACCGGTGACTGCCTCGGCGCCACCTGCGACGGCGTCGGCTACCAGGGCGTGGACGCCGTCGCGAGCCTTGCCGTCGATGAGCGGTCCGACCTTGGATTCGGGCTCGGTACCGCGGGCCGTGGTGAGGGAGGCGATCTTCGCGGCGAACTTCTCCGCGAACTCATCCGCGATGGATTCCTGGACGATGAAGCGGTTGGCTGCGGTGCAGGCCTCGCCCATGTTGCGCATCTTGGCCGCAATGGCGCCTTCGACGGCTTTGTCCAGGTCCGCGTCCTCGAACACGACGAACGGTGCGTTGCCGCCCAGTTCCATGGACGTGCGCAGGACCTTGTCCGCTGCTTCCCGGATGAGGGCCTGGCCCACGGGGGTGGAGCCGGTGAAGGAGATCTTGCGGAGACGGTCGTCCTTGATCAGCGGACCGGTCACAGCCCCTGCGGTGGAGGTCTGGATGACGTTCAGGACACCTGCGGGCAGGCCGGCTTCCTGCATGACCTGGGCGAACAGCAGGCTGGTCAGCGGGGTCAGGTTGGCTGGCTTGAGGACCATGGTGCAACCTGCGGCGACGGCCGGGGCGATCTTGCGGGTGGCCATGGCCAGCGGGAAGTTCCACGGCGTGATCAGCAGGCAAGGGCCAACGGGCTTCTTCTGCACCAGGAGGCGGTTCTTGCCGTCCGGGGCTGCGGAGTAGCGGCCCGACACGCGGACGGCTTCTTCGGAGAACCAGCGCAGGAACTCGGCACCGTAAGTGACTTCGCCGCGGGCTTCGGCCAGGGGCTTGCCCATTTCAAGGGTCATCAGCAGGGCGAAGTCTTCGGCGCGCTCGGTAACGAGCTCGAACGCGCGGCGCAGGATTTCGCCGCGTTCGCGCGGGGCAGTGCGGGCCCAATCAGCCTGCGCAGCAGCGGCAGCATCCAGGGCCGCAGCGCCGTCTTCAGCTCCGGCGTCGGAGATGCTGAGCAGGACCTTGCCCGTAGCCGGGTCCTCAACATCAAAGGTCTTCCCGGATCCCGCCGGACGCCACTGACCGTTGATCAGCAGGCCAGTAGGGACGGAAGCCAGCAGTTCGCTTTCGCGCTCAACCGTGACAGTCATGGCGACTCCTTCGTCTTGGGTGCTTTTGGAGTGTTGCACCACTAGGGTTCCTTGCCAGAAGTGGCTTGAATTACTGCCACGGTACTGCCCGGCCGGAAGGAGTGTCTACGCCTTCGCGCACTGCCCTGAGCCTTCCAATTTGTGCAACTGCACAGGAGTGCGTCAGCGCGCTGCGAGTACCGCCGCGTACAGTTCCCGCTTGCTGATGCGCGCATCGTCGGCCACCGCCGCAACGGCCTCCTTCAGGCGGATACCCTGGGAAACCAGCTCATTGACGGCAGCAACATGGTCCTCAGGCTTGGCAGGCGCCTGTTCAGGTGCACCACCGACCACCACGGCGATCTCGCCCCGGACCTCGTTGGCCTCCGCCCACTCCAAGAGTTCCCGCATAGATCCACGAATCACTTCTTCGTAGGTCTTGGTCAGTTCCCGGCAGACGGCTCCAGGGCGGTCCGGCCCAAAACGTTCGTGCAAGGCACGCAGCATGGCTTCCAGCCGGTGGGGAGCTTCGAAGAACACCATGGTGCGACGCTCGTCAGCCAACTCCCCCAGCCGGGAACTGCGCTCCCCGGATTTACGGGGCAGGAAGCCCTCGAAGCAGAAACGGTCTGTTGGCAGCCCGGACAACGCCAGGGCGGTCAGCACAGCCGAAGGCCCGGGCACTGCCGTCACCGTCAGCCCGGCCGCCACAGCGCCTTCAACCAACCGGAACCCGGGGTCGGAGACCGCAGGCATTCCCGCATCGCTGACCATGAGGATGTTCTTGCCCGCGCGGACCTGTTCCAACAGGTCGCCGGTCTTCGCCACCTCATTGTGTTCGTGGTAGCTGATGACCCTGCCGGTGACCTGGACCCCAAGCGCCTGAACCAAACGATGCAGGCGCCGGGTATCCTCGGCCGCGATGATGTCCGAGGTGCCCAGGAGCTCGATCAAACGGGAGGAAGCGTCGCCCACGTTGCCAATGGGGGTAGCGGCCAGGACGATCCTTCCGATTCCGGAGGTCCCGCCGGGGACCGGCACCTTGAGCTCCTCGTCGGGAAAGTCGTCATCCAAGGGGGCTTCGGCCGGCACACTGCGTTCTTCGTCCACCTGCCAAGCCTAATGCCCGGGCCGTCCCGCGAGGCATTCCGGCTTCGCACCAAGCATCGAAAGGTAGCATGGGCGGGTGAACCAGTCGCCCGTCCCAGCAACAGCTTCCGGAACTCCCGGGATGCCGTCCTCGCCTGCAGAGACCGAAGAGACGGCACAGGGTGCTGCTGGCGGACAAACGGTAAGTAAACTGACCGCTTGGCGGCCCCCTGGGCGGCGCAGCCCCGGCGATCGTGGACAAAGGCGTGGCTTGGAAGGCCACCGCTGGATTGAGCGTCCGGCTGAGGCGTTCACCGCGGAGGCCTTGCGGTCCCGGCTCATTGGCAGCATCCAGAGTTGGCGGGACTACCCGCCGTCGTTGCGCCTGTGGTTCTGGCTGATCCCCACCCTGACGGCGGCACTCGGGGGCATCCTTCGCTTCTACCGGCTGGACGCACCCCACAGCCTGGTCTTCGACGAGACGTATTACGTCAAGGACGCCTACTCCTACCTGGTGAGCGGCTATGAACGCAGTTGGCCGGCCAAAGCCAACGATTCGTTCAACATCGGCAATCCGGACGTCCTCCTGAACACTCCCGAGTACGTGGTGCACCCGCCAGTGGGCAAGTGGATGATCGCCTTCGGCATGTGGCTGTTCGGTTCGGACAACCCCTTCGGCTGGCGGTTCGGGGCTGCCCTGACCGGAACACTCACGGTCTTCCTGATCTCGCTCATCGCGCTGAAGCTGTTCCGTTCCCACATACTCGGCCTGGTCGCCGGGCTCCTCCTTGCCGTCGATGGCCACCATCTGGTGTTGTCGCGGACCTCCTTGTTGGACATCTTCCTTGCTTTCTGGATTTTCGCGGCTTTTGGTGCCCTGCTGTTGGACCGCGACGACGGCCGCCGTCGTCTTGCTTCCCGGCTTGCCGCGCAAGCGGCTGCTTCACGAGATGGCCGGCCCTCCCCCGTCCAACTGCTCTCCGGCCCATGGCTGGGCATGCGCTGGTGGCGGCTCGTGGCCGGGATATGCCTGGGGCTTGCCGTCGGGACCAAATGGTCGGCCCTCTTCTTCGTGGTTGCCTTCGGCCTCATGACCGTTTTCTGGGACATGAACGCCCGCCGCGTTGCCGGGATCCGAAGCTGGCCAAGCGCTTCCATCATCAAGGACGGGCTCGCGGCGTTCGTCACCATCATTCCCATCATGTGCGCCACGTATGTCGCCACTTGGACGGGTTGGTTCCTGTCCAAGGACGCGTACTACAGGCAGTGGGCCGCCACCAACCCGGCCCCCGGCTGGGACTGGCTGCCCAACCCCGTCCGTTCCTTGGCGCACTACCACCTGGAGGCCTACAAGTTCCACCAGGGCCTGTCCTCGGACCACCCCTACGAATCCAGCCCTTGGACGTGGCTCATCATGGGCCGGCCAACGTCGTTCTACTACCAGTCGCCCAAACAGGGAACAGCCGGATGCGTGGTGGAGACCTGTTCCTCGGCTATCCTTCCGGTCGGCAACCCCGTGGTGTGGTGGGGCGGAACCATCGCCCTGGTGATCCTGTTGTTCTGGTGGGCCGGGCGCAGGGATTGGCGGGCCGGTGCCATCCTGGCCGGCGTTGCTGCCGGCTACCTTCCGTGGTTCATGTACCCCGAACGCACCATGTTCATTTTCTACGCGGTGTCCTTTGAACCCTTCCTGGTGCTGGGCTTGACGTACGTACTGGGCTTGGCGCTTGGCCGGAGCAGCGATCCACCTTGGCGGCGCAGATCCGGCCTCTACATCGTGGCGCTCATCGTGGTGCTGGCCGTCATTGCCACTGCCTTCTTCTACCCGGTATTGACGGCCGAAGTGATCAGCTACCAGGACTGGCGGATGCGGATGTGGATGCCTTCGTGGATCTAGGCTGATCCATGGAGGGAATTCACCAGGGCCGGCCGGAAGGCCCCCGCAGTGCGCAGCAAAGGCAAGGAAATGAGGAGGGTCGTGAGGGAAGCAAGCACGGAGCTTCTGGTCGAGGCCGATGAGAACAGCAATGTCACGGACCTCCTGTTGGAACGGTGTTCCAAGGACCCGTTCGGGACGCTCTACGCGCACAAGACCGCCAATGGCTGGTTGAACGTCAATGCCTCCCGTTTCCAGGCCGACGTCAACGCTCTGGCCAAAGGACTGATTGCCGGTGGCCTCAACGCCGGTGATCCCGTAGCCGTCCTCTCCCACTCAAGCTTTGAGTGGACCATGGTGGACTTCGCCATCTGGATGGCGGGCGGTGTCACCGTGCCCATCTATGAGACATCCTCGCCGAGCCAGATCGAGTGGATTCTGGTGGACTCCGGCGCCCGCCGAATCTTCGTCGAGGACACCGGCAAGGCTGAATTGGTCCGCAGCGTCGTGGACAAGTCGGCCGCCCTGGGCGACGATCCCGTGACCATCATCCGGATGGAGCACGAAGGCGAGGTGCCCAACCTGACCAGCCTGGCCGCCGTCGGAAGCGGTATTACGGACACGGAGCTGGAACGGCAACGCAGCGCCGCAACCCTGGCCGACGTCGCGTCCATCGTCTATACCTCCGGGACCACGGGCAAACCCAAGGGGTGCGAAATCACGCACGGAAATTTTGTGCTGGTGGCCAGGAACGTCATCCCTTTCCTTCCGCAGCTGCTCATGCAGCAGGACGCCCGTACCTTGATGTTTCTGCCCCTGGCCCATGTGTTGGCCCGTGCCGTGCAGGTGGTGTGCCTCTCAGCCGGTGTCACCCTGGGCCACAGTGCCGGTGCCAGCGGCCTCATGGCGGACCTCGGCGCGTTCAAGCCCACCTTCCTCCTGGCCGTGCCACGTATCTTCGAGAAGGTGTACGCCGGCGCCGGCCACAAGGCGGCCATGAGCGGCAAGTCGGCACTTTTCTCAGCCGCTTCGGCCACCGCTGTTGAGTATTCGACGGCGGTGGATCTCGCCTCGCGTGGGCAGGGAAAGGGCCCGGGGCTGCTTCTGCGGATGAAGCACGCCGTGTTCAACAGACTCCTCTACCCGAAGGTCCGCGAGGTGTTCGGTGGGGAGGTCGGTTACACCGTCTCCGGTGCCAGCCCCCTGAGCCTTCGGGAAAACCACTTCTTCCACGGCGCGGGCGTTCCCGTCCTGGAAGGGTACGGCCTCACGGAAACCACTGCGCCCTGCACCGTGAACACGCCCACCATGTCCCGCATCGGCACTGTAGGAATCCCCCTGCCCGGCACCACCATCCGTGTGGCCAGCGATGGCGAAGTGCTGGTCAAAGGCATCGGAGTATTCAAGGGATACCACGCCAATCCAGCTGCGACCGAAGAGGCGTTCGTTGACGGGTTCTTCCGCACCGGAGACCTCGGTGAGCTGGACCAGGACGGTTTCCTTACCATTACGGGCCGCAAGAAGGACCTCCTGGTAACGGCCGGAGGGAAGAACATAGCGCCGGCGCCCTTGGAGGAAAAGCTCCGCGAACACCAACTCGTAGGCCAGGCCGTGGTGGTCGGCGACGGTCGTCCCTTTGTCGCAGCCCTCGTGTCCCTGGACCCTGAGGGGCTTGCCGACTGGTGCGCCGAGAACAAAACCGGAGCCCTGTCCCTCCAGGAGGCCGCTGCTGACGCACGCGTGCGGGCGGCCGTGCAGTCCGCCGTCGACGAGGCCAACAAGCTGGTCTCGGCAGCCGAGTCGATCCGGAAGTTCGAGTTCATCAATGCCGGGCTCAGCATCGAATCGGGCCACCTCACGCCCTCGCTGAAGCTGAAGCGAGCGGCTGTGGTCAACGACTTCTCACCCTTGGTGGACAGGCTCTACGCGAAGTAAAGCCACCACCTGGAAGGCAATCGGCTTAGCGGCGGACAACCTCTTCCTGGGATGCCGGCTCTTCGTCCTGCTCCGCGGCATCAGCGTCGGCCGCGGGCTCGGTGGCCACGCCACGACGCCGGCGGGTTGGCCACGTGAAGATGAACGTCAGCGTCGCGGCCAGGAAGACCAGCCCCCCGATTACTATTCCGGCGTCCGACCAGAACTGTCCCGGGAACAAGCGGATCAGGGTGTCTTCCAGTGAGAACGTCCAGGTGCCGTTGGCGAAGAATATCCGGTGGAACTCCGTGAAGAACTGCTGCCAGCTAAGCACGGCCAGCACCGCCAGGCCGATGATGATCACGAGCGTCACGATGGATCCGGCAAACAGCCCCCGGCGCACACCGCCGGCGCTCCGCTTCCGGAGGTAGATGATGGCGATGATGCTGAGGATGATGAGCAGCAGGCCAGCACCGAACGAGGACAGCATGACCACTTTGACATCGGCCATATGCGAGACTTCGGAATCCTTGAACAGTTTGGCGCCGTCCTGGTTGACCAAACCGCCGAGGTACCGTGGCCCGGCCCAGTTGCTGAGGTAGTCCACGGCGTAGGATCCGTAAGTCATGCGGTCGTCGGTGCTGAAGCCGTAGCCGTCACCGGGGAATCCCGGGCGGTTGTACTCCACCCAAAGGAACAGTGGGCTGGTCACGGCCCGGACGGCGAGGACCAGCAGGATCACAGGGTAGAACACCGCCAGCAGGACCTGGAAAACCCGAGGACCGATCGGCTTCACCTTTGCGGCCTGCTCGCGCTCGGCATTCCGCCGCGCCACTTCCTCCTCGGGAGGACGGACGGAAAGGGCCGACGTCGGCAACGGTTCCGAATAGTGCGAGGGGCGGCCCGCAACGGTGTCCGCGAAAAGTGGCGGCTCCGGCTCGGCGTCGGCAGCTTCTGCCGCCTTCCGGTCGGCACGGCTCCCGGGCTGGCCAGCGGCCGGCGTCGATGGCTGGCTGACAGCCGCTGTGCGTGGCTGTCCGCCCGTGGAGGTCGCGGGAGCAGCAGAAGCCTTGGAAGCGGAAGCAGCGGCGGACCCGGCGGCTGGAGACGCGCCACCGGAGGCTTTGGGCTTCATCCAGTCGAAAGCCGGCTCATCGGGATCGTCATGGACGTCCGTGTCCGGTTCTTGTGGTTTCGGGCTCTTGTCGCTCACAGCGGTTTCACTTCCGTAGGCATCCACCGGCGGTTGGGGTCTGCCGGCATTCTTGTCTGCTTTCGAGCCTACAGTCCGCCCATGCACCGAGACAGGAGCCACCCCGCCTGTGGCCGGATTGAAACGTAACTGTAAGGTGCTACGCCGAAATGCCGCGGTATCCGGCGTCGTTGGCGTCCAGGTCGCCGGTCTCTCCGGCGCGGGCAGCCCGGCCGCCCAGAAGGAGCGTGTAGACCCAATAGCCGGCAAGGACCAGGGCACCGATGGCGATCTTCGCCCAGACAGGAAGCGGACTCGGTGTCACGAACGCCTCCACGACGCCGGAAACCAGCAGCACCAGGACCAGCCCCAGCGCGACGGTCACCAGCGAACGCCCCTCATCGGCTACGGCCTGCAAGCGCGTTCGCGGTCCCGGCTGGACCATCGCCCAGAAAATCTTCAGTCCGGCGGCGCAGGCGATGAAGACCGCTGTGAGTTCCATCAGGCCGTGCGGGAGGATGTAGCTGAAGAAGACGTCCAGCTTGCCGGACGCGGCAAACACGCCCGCGGCCACGCCCACCCCCTGGGCGTTGAGGAACAGGATCATCGGCACCCAGAATCCGGTGACGCCAAATGCCACGGCCTGGGCGGATATCCAGGCGTTGTTGGTCCACACCGCTCCGGCAAAGGAGGCGGCGGGGTTCTCGGAGTAGTAATCGATGAAGTCGTCCTCGACGTACTGGCGGATGCTCGCATCGCTTCCGTAAACCGCGCGCAAAGCCTCGTGCGAGGTGCCGATCCACCAGGCGTAGGCACCGCCAACCAGGACAAAGAAAACCCCGCACCACACGGTGAGCCAGCGGACCCGGTAGAAGGCGGCTGGGAGCGAGATGACGAAAAAGCGGGCCAGGTCCTCCATGAAATTGGACCGCGCACCGGTGAACCTTGTGCGGGCCTGCGCAAGCGCCGCCGACAACGACGACGACAAGGCCGTCTCCGGCGCCACGGAACGAATCAGGGACAGGTGGGCGGATACCGTCTGGTAGAGGCGCAGCAGCTCATCGGCTTCGGTTCCGGAAAGCCGCCGCTTCTGGGCCAGGTACGTCAGCCGTGACCATTTGTCCTGGTTGACGGCTGAGAAGGCATCGATGTCCACGGCACCACCCTAGCCCGTGACATGGCCCGTGGAGGCAGGAGCGCCGCTAGACTCGGTGAAGTGGGTGTTCTTGGCCCGCCGCAGGAGTGCCTGTCAGCACTATGGACCGGGGGACGGCTTGAGTTCGATCATCACAGGCGAGGCCGTTGTCCTTGAGTTGCGCCCAGCCTCGTTCGCCGCACGTGCCTTGGGACTGATCATCGATGTCGTCGCGCACATCCTCCTGCTGATCCTCCTGATAGTCCTCCTTGGAGCGGCCGCCAGCGATGTTGATGAGGCCGCCATGCGGGCCATGATCCTGGCAGCTGTGGTCTTTACTTTCGTCATTGTTCCGGTGACCGTGGAGACCCTCACCCGGGGGCGCTCCCTGGGCAAGCTTGCTGCTGGCTTGAGGATCGTCCGCGACGACGGCGGCGCCATCCGGTTCAGGCACGCAGTGATCCGGGGGCTGCTCGGATTCCTGGAGATCTACCTGACCTTTGGTGGCCTGGCAATCGGCGTGGCCTTGTTCAACGAGAAGTCCAAGCGACTGGGCGATATTGTCGCCGGAACCTACTCGTTGCGTCTCCGCGTCCCTGCCGAACCGCACATCCTGGCCACGGCCCCTCCGTACCTCCAGGGCTGGGTGGCCATGGCTGACATTGGCCGCGTCCCGGACGCCACGGCCCGCAGAGCCGGCACTTTCGTCCAGCACGCATACCGGATGGCCCCCGTTTCGCGGAACAACATGGCCATCGCTTTGGCGTCCGAGTTGTCGCGCTACGTCGCTCCTCCCCCGCCACCCGGAACCAACCCCGCGGATTACATCGGGGCAGTCCTCGGCGAGCGGAGGAACCGCGAGTTTGTCCGGCTGCGGCAAGCGGAGCAACACAACGTTGCCGTTGGCGAAAGACTGCGAAAGCTTCCGTTCACGGAACGCTGACGGTCACCCCAATGCCCGGGCCGTTCAAGCCGCGCCGGGATGAGCGTGGCACCGTTCCGTCCGCGGCGTTGACCTGCTAGCGCTGCGCGTAGCTCGCCCAGGGAATGTTCCAGTCCCCGAAGCCTTCAAGGGGTTCAACCGGCGGTGCGCCGGTATTCAGGATCTGCACTACATCGCCGGTCTTCATGGTGTTGAAGAACCACGCGGCGTCCTCGGGCAGCAAACCAACGCATCCGTGGGACACGTTGACCCTGCCAATGGCCCCCCACGCAGCTTCCAGCGCCTGGTGGACATACACTCCGGACCAGGTCAGGCGGTTGGCGTACTCCACAACCAGAGGCGGGTAGTACCCTTTGTCGCCGGGCTTGAGGCCGATGGTTCCAGCGTTGAAGTTCGAGTGGCGTTCCTGCTCCATGATTACTGCATAGCCCGTGGGCGAGAGCCAGTCCTCCCCGCCGAGCGAGACAGGGGCAGTGTGCTCCAACTGTCCGTTGATGTACACATTCATGGTCTTGGTGGTGTCATCCACCACCGCAATGCGCTGGGGTCCGGTGGTGAAGGTGGAAGTGACATTCCCGTTGCCGATCATGCCGTTGCCGAAGTCCACCCCCAGTAGCTTCATGTCCACAGTGACAGTACTTCCCGATGCCCAGAAAGCCTCGGGCCGGATGCGGACCTTTTTGTCCGAGTACCAGTGCCACGCCACGGGCTGCCCGGAGGATACGGTAATGCCCACCCGCTTCTCCATTGCGGCTTTGTCCAGCACCGGCTCGCTGAAGTTGATCTCGATGGGCTGGCCCGATCCCGCCACCGAACCGTTCCGTGGATAGATGGAAGCATCGGCTTCGTAGGCGGCGGATACCGTGGTGAAGGTCTGGGTCTTCTTCGTCTCCTTGCCCGCGGTGTCCACTACGGTGAAGGAGTAGTTGTACTGCGTCTTGAACTTCAGGACTTCCAGGGTGGTCCACGTGCTGCCGTCGGCGCTGGTCTTGCCGGGAACAGGCATGCCACCGCCAACAGGAGCGAGGACCACATCCTTGACCTTGCCGTTGACAGCCTTCACTTGCGGACCAACCACAGGGTTCCACTCAACCGCGCCATCCAGCGGCGTGACCCCCAATTCCACGGGCTTGGCCTCGGGAGCCGGAGTCGACGGAGCGGTTCCCGCCTGGTTTTGCCCGGAACCGGCCAACAGGCCCGGAACGGTTGCAACTCCGATTCCGCCCGCGGCAATGGCAGCGCAGATCCCCACGATGGCAAGGATCTTGCCAGTCTTCCGCTTGGCGACTTCCGTCATGGCCCTGTCTTCCTGTCCCCCGGCAAGCAATACTGAACACCCAATTTTAGCCGAAAGGCCGGACACGCACGGTACGCGTCCGGCCTTTCGCTTCCGTCGAAGGGGTTTTCGCCCTAGTAGCGGTAGTGCTCCGGCTTGTACGGTCCGGCAACGTCCAGGTCAAGGTAGGCGGCTTGTTCCTTGCTCAGTTCAGTGAGCTCCACGCCCAAGGCGTCCAGGTGCAGGCGCGCCACCTTCTCGTCGAGGATCTTGGGAAGGACGTAGACCTGCTTTTCGTACTCGCGCTCACCCTCGGGCTGGTCCCTCTTGGTCCAGAGCTCGATCTGCGCGATGGTCTGGTTGGCGAAGGAGTTGCTCATCACGAACGACGGGTGGCCCGTGGCATTGCCCAGGTTCAGCAGGCGGCCCTCGGACAGGACAATGATGGAGCGCTCGTTGGTGGTTCCGGAGTCGAAGACCCACTCGTGGACCTGGGGCTTGATCTCCACCTTCTTGACGCCCTCAACCTTGGCGAGGCCGGCAATGTCGATCTCGTTGTCGAAGTGGCCGATGTTGCCCACGATCGCCTTGTTCTTCATGCCAACCATGTGCTCTGCAAGGATCACGTCCTTGTTGCCGGTGGTGGTGATGAAGATGTCGCCCTGGGCCAGCACGGATTCCAGCTTGGCAACCTGGTAGCCGTCCATGGCGGCCTGCAGCGCACAGATGGGGTCGATCTCGGTCACCACCACGCGGGAACCCTGGCCACGCAGCGCTTCCGCAGCACCCTTGCCGACGTCGCCATAGCCACAAACGACGGCGACCTTGCCGCCCATGAGGACATCCGTGGCGCGGTTGATGCCGTCGGGCAGTGAGTGGCGGATGCCGTACTTGTTGTCGAACTTGCTCTTGGTGACGGAGTCGTTGACGTTGATGGCCGGGAAGAGGAGCTTGCCCTGCTCTGCCAACTGGTACAGGCGGTGCACGCCCGTGGTGGTCTCCTCGGTGACGCCCTCGATCCGTGCAGCAATACGCGTCCACTTCTGCGGGTCATCGGCGAGGGCGCGGCGGAGCAGGTCAAGGATGAGGTGGTATTCCTCGGGGTCGTCTTCCGTGGCCCCAGGAACAGCGCCTGCAGCCTCGAACTCCACGCCCTTGTGCAGCAGCAGCGTCGCGTCACCGCCGTCGTCGAGAATCATGTTCGGACCCAATTCGGGGTTGGCGTCTGCGCCAGGCCAGGTGAGGATCTGTTCGGCAGTCCACCAGTACTCCTCCAGGGTTTCGCCCTTCCAAGCGAACACCGGGACACCCTGCGGGTCTTCGGCTGTGCCCTTGCCAACCACGACGGCGGCAGCTGCCTCGTCCTGGGTGGAGAAGATGTTGCACGAAGCCCAGCGGACCTCAGCACCGAGCGCCGTGAGGGTCTCGATCAGCACTGCCGTCTGGACCGTCATGTGCAGCGAACCGGCGATGCGGGCGCCCTTGAGCGGCTGCGAGGCGCCGAACTCGGCGCGCAGGGACATGAGGCCCGGCATTTCATGTTCGGCCAGGCGGATCTGGTGTCGGCCGGCCTCGGCAAGCGAAATGTCAGCCACTTTGTAGTCGAAAGTCATGGGTGTCCTTAGGTAGACCGTGTGCGTTTGGTGTCTGGGGCGCTGTCAGGCGTTCGCGGCGGCAAGAAGGTCCGGAGGCAAGAGGAGCGGGATGCCGTCCTCGATCGCGTAGCGCAGCTTTTCTCCAGTGTCAGCAGCCTCGGTGGACACGAGTTCCTCACCCTCCTGGACCAGCGGTGAACCAGTCACCGGGCAACGCAGGATGGACAACAATTCAGGACTGACCTTTGGCATGGATGATGCTCCCTGGGTGGCGCCGGGCATGGCGCCGCTGGCGGACTTATCTGCAGCCTCCAGCCTACCGCGCCGGGGCAGGCCCTTCGGAGCCGGCGACGTTTTGCGTCCGGTCAGGAAGGCTCGCGGAGAACCCGCAAATGCCCGCGTCGCGTTCCCTCAACCGCAGCGGGTGGTTCCACGGGCTGGCGGTGCTGCCGCGTGGACGTATCCGGAACGGAATTGGCATTGGAGGCAGCCTCGCGAACGGCGTTGGCAAGCGCCAGGAGGTCGTCGGGTCCCGGCTCGGGAGGCGAGCTGGGCATGGCCAGCCGCAGGACTTCCCAACCGCGGGGAACCGTCAGGGTTTCGGCGTGCTGCGCACACAGGTCGTAGGCGTGGGGTTCTGCGTAGGTCGCCAAAGGACCGAGCACGGCGGTCGACTCGGCGTACACGTACGTCAAGGTAGCTACCGCGGACTGGCGGCAAGCGGATCTGGAACACTGGCGAATAGCACCCACAACATCCCAGATTAGCCGCATGTGGCCCCTGGACCCTGCATTGACAGCGTGTGGCCGCATGGATTCTGCCCTGCGGTTCCACGGCCGGCGCGGTGCTGCCCGTGATGTCGCGCTGGCGGATTCCCGGGACTACAGTCGATATATGCAGTCACAGCCACATGTTCCTGGCTTCTCCATCAGGTGGACAGACGCCGAAGCCGCCGGTCAACCGGACCATGCCGCGGCTAAGGCCAAGGGCTTCAGGACGCGCCGGCGCAACCGTCACGGTCGGGGGCTGCGAGGGGACCTCATGCTTCCCAACCTGCCCGGTTTCCGCTCGCGCTCCGAACGCTTCGATGACCTTGTGCTGGATTCCGCGGAACGCCTGCAGGACATGTGGGGCAAGCAATTGGACGGTGTGCTCTTCGCCGTGGATGAAATACCGCCAAACCTCGAAGAACTGGTGGCCTCCGCAACGCCGGCACCGATGGGAGCCTACACTCCCGGTGTCCGGGGTGAAGCTCCCATGATCACCGTGTACCGGCGCGTGGTTGAACAAACCGCCGGAACCAAGGAAGAACTCCAGGACCTGGTCCATGACGTCGTGGTGGAGTACACCGCCGAAATGCTCGGAGTGCCGCCGGAGACGCTGGATCCCGTATACCGGCGGCGTTACCAGTAAGCCATCACCAGCACGCCTGGGCTCAATAGCCCACCGTGACCGGAACTTTCTCCAGTCCGGCAGCAGCGTCCTGGATAGCCAGCAGGGAAACGTCGGCACGGTCCTTGGTGCCCAGCAGCATGGCTCCGTAGACGGGATCGCCGGATGCCGAAACAACAAAGCCCGCCACTGTGCCACCGTCCGCGGTTACGGGGAGTTCAATCAGCGAGGTGGTTCCTCCGGAGATGTCGATGTCCATGGACTTCCCCACTTTCCCATCGGCGGTGACAGGTGCGTAACTGACGCTTGCCCGCCCCTCCGGAACGCCGAAGCTGAAGAAGCGCTGGCCCGAGCGGGGAACCGCCACCAGATGCTGGCTGCCCAGCCGAGCGGACGACGGCGACCAGGCAAAGTCGGTGGGTGACTCGGCCTTGGCTCCGCGTGCAATACGTGTGGAGGCCACGAAGGAAACATCGGAACTTGCGGTCACGGTGTAGCTTCCCGCGGGCACTCCGTCCAGGTCCAGGCTGGCGACGGTGCCACCCTTGACGGTGACCACTCCCCCGTTGGGAAGCTGCCGCTCGCCATTGGCCCCGTAAAGCTTCACTTGGACCACAGCATCCGTGGACCCCGGAACGGCAATCTGCAGGGCCGGGACCGCGTCGCTGAAGCCCGATTTGCCGCCCAGCGCCTTCAGCGCCGTCGCGTCCTGGATATCGACGCCGGTCATCACCTGGAGGTTGGATGGTGCGGCTCCTGGCGACAGGAAGTCGACGCCACCGGGAACCAGCCCACGCAGGACGCTTTGTTGGATGGTTCCGGCCACGGGGCCGCCGGTGCTGCGCAGGTGGACCGCCAAATCGGATTCGTTCGGCGCGAGGCCTGCGAGGTTGACCGAGCGGGTTGTTCCCGGGGCAATCAGGAGCCCTCGGGCGCCGGGCGCCTGGATCTGCCCCTGGTGACCAAAGAGGTCCAGGTTGACGGTGGCCGGAGTCTCGGAGGCGTTGCTCAGGTTCAGGACTGCGGTTCGGCCCAAGGAGGTGTTTGAGCCCAGGAGCCAGGCATCGTTGCCGGGCTGTTGGCACTGCGCAGCGGCCAATCCCCGGAGGTCGCCGTCCGTGGCGGAGTAACTAAGGTTCGCCGACAGCGAGGCCTTTTCGTTGCCTATGGGGTCGGCGCCTACCACCGTTGGCGAATCCACCGGGCTGACAGATGCCGCCGCTGCGGCCAGCACAGGCGGTCCAGGCGTGGGCGATGGCGTGCTGGTGGGGGCTTTGGCAATCTGGGCCACCTTCTTCCCGCCCAGTGCCGTGATGCTGCTGCCGGGGACGGTTCCGGCCGGGTTGCTGAGGACCACGGCATTCAGGGCGCTGGTTGCAGTAGTGGAGACCGGGCTGAACTGCGCGTCCGTTCCTACCTCCGTGCCCGTGACCAGCCGCGCCGGCTCGGGGCAAACGCCCAGGGAGCGGCCCGCAGGGACGTCTGCCTGGCGGGCTTCGAGGTTGGTCCCGCCGGATGGTCCTGGAACCATGCCTGCGGCCGCCACCGCGCCGCCACAGGCGGCCAGGATGACGACGGCGGACAACACGCCCGTGACGATTCCCTTGTTGGAACTCCGCCGGCTTCCAGCACGCTCCTTGGGCGGCTTGGGAGCTTTGGCGGTTTCCGCCCGTGGCTTTCCGTGCTCCGTAGCTCTTTCGACGCCGTTTTTCTGGTCGTCAGACACTGCTGTACTCCTTACGGAGGGAAACTTCATCCCTCGACATGCCGGTGCGCGAACGGCGGGCGGGGACGGGAACCGCAAGCAGCGCCGTGAGGCCGAAGACAACGGCCTGGAGGATTCCGAACCACAGCGCCCACGGAGCCGTGTAGCGAATTTCCAGCGTTCCACCAGTGGCAGGGAGCTCGAAGGCCTGGGCCCAGCCGGACGACGTTGATGTCAACGCCCGGCCGTCCAGCGAGGCGCTCCAACCTTGGTCTGAGCGCTCGGCCAGCACCACTTTCCTGCCCTCTTTACCGGCGGGCACCTGGGCATCCACGGCCACATCGCCCGATGGCAAGGCGCCCACCACAGCCCCGTTGGCGTCAACAATCCGGATCCGGTTCATGGTGTCCGGAGCGGTGGAGCCACCGGTGTTCCGCGGAGTCACCCTCCACAGCCATCCGGCGTCCGTTTGTCCCACGGCCACCAGGCCGGGAACGGCGTCGATCCGGCTGGCCGTCAATTGGGCCGCACTGTCCGCTGCCTTGAGGACCACAAAACCGGCGCCTAACTGTTCCAGGTCCGCACGGGGATCAACTCCGGTGCTCGCCACGATCGTGGCCACGGCGCGGCGCACTGAAGCGGTGGCGGAATCGTCGGTCACAATCTCCTCGCGGCCCGGCGCCCCGATAATCGTCCGTGCTGAGGCGATGGTGGACAAACTGTCCAGCGTGGTTCCGGAACCCCGCATGAGGGACGAAGTGAACGAGCCCTGCTCACCACTGGTGATTACCAGCGTTCGCGTCCGCTCGGGTCCCGTACCGCGGTCGACGGCGGTGGCCGGCAAAGTATCGCTGGTCACCGCGCCCACCAACCGGCTGGCGCCAAGGGAACCGTTTGCTGGGGCCGCCACCGGCGTACCGCCGGTTTCAGAGGAAGGCTGCAGGATGTTCTGCGCTGTCCAGGCAGCCATCGCCGCCAACGGACCAGCCACCAACAGTGCCACCGTCACGGCAGACGCGAGGCCTCGCAACGGAAATCTCCAGCGCGTTGGGTCCGGAGCGGATCGCGGCGCCAGGAAAATCCTGTCCGCGCCGATCATCGCCGCTCCCAGGAACAGCATTCCTGCGGCGGACACCGCCGGACCGGTGAAGGGACCCACCAGGGCGGTGCCGTTGACGCCCGTTGCCACGTGTCCTACCAACCAGCTGCTGGCCAGGGTGGCCAAAGCAACCAGCCAGAACACGCGGGCCAGGGCCGTACGCTTTCCTGGCAGGAAGAGGGCCGCCACTGCGAGCAGAAGCGTTGGAGCACTGACCAGCAGGGCAAGCAAGAGTGCCCAGGGCACGGGACCGGACCCAAACAGCGCAAGTCCGGTGAGGCCGCCGTCGGGCTTGAACGCAAGGGGCTGGCCCAGGATCTGCTGCCACAGCGGTGCGGCTGCGAAGTCCAGCGGCAGGCCGGGATCGGCCAGCAGCGAGCGGGGACGGTCCAACGCCGAGACGGCGTAAGGGACAAAAAGTACCAGGCTGGGTAGCAGCGACCACCAGAGCGTTTTCCCACGGGATCCGAGCACGACGGCAGCAAGAACGATTGCCACGGCAATGGGAGCCAGGAGCGATGGAGCCGCAGCGGTCACAACAGCCATGGCGAGCCCGGCGGCTGCAGCAGCAGTCCACGATGGTGTCCCGTTAATGCCCGGCTTCCCGCGGACCGGCGTCGGCCTCCGGCTGAACGGTGCCTGGCTGGCAGTGCCGCCGATGGCCGTCCCTGTTGCCCGAAGCAGCGCCAGCAGAAGGAGAGGCATCACCAGATGGGCCAGCAGGGCCCCCAACCTGCCCTGGTTGATGGCTATCAACAGCGCCGGTGCACCGCCCCAGGCCAGGGCAGCAACTGTCCTGAACCTGCGGCGCTTGGTGAGCGCGCCCACGGCAAACCAGGCGCCCACAGCGGACAAGGGCATGGCCAGGACCAGGAGCCAGGTGATGGCTGAATTGCCATCGCCCCAGCCGAACAGCGAGAGGAGCCACAGGACGTAGCCGAACGGGTCCCCGTGCCCGGGCAGTCCGGCGCCCAAGGAGATCCACCAGCCCGAGGCGTTGTCCCACATGTCGCCAAGTGATTCAGAAACGGGTAGTAGGCCGCCACCGGCAACTACGCCGGTGCGCAACAGACCAAGCAAGCCAATCAAGCCGGCTGCCAAGGCAGTCAGCGCTGCTGCTGCGGCACCGGTCCCTACCCAGCCGCGTTCATTGGTGGCCAAGGCGGCAAAGTCGTCAACGGCGTCGCCGCTGGGCTCGGCGGCCAGGAGGTCGGAGGTATCCTGGCGATCGTCAGCCGGGCGGATGGCCTCAAGGAGCGACCTCCTGTGCGCACGCACCTCCCGCGAGGACTTCTGCAGGCCGCGAACCAAAGACCGCTGCCGGCAGCGCGTCCTGGCCGCTGAACGACGGGCACGGGCTACAGCCACGGGCCGTGCAAGCGCGGCAAGGGTGGCGGTGAACTGGGTGAAGCCATAGCCGGGTTCCTTGAGCAGGATACTCAGGACCAGCCGGACCAGTGCGCCGAACAGGGCGCCTACGGCCTGGAACGGGACGTTCCACCATGGTGTGTGCTTGAGCCGCAAATGGATCTGGGCCTTGCGTGCTGCCGATGACGTGCCCAAGGCGTTCGGCCTGTTCTCGACATGGAACATCCGTGCGCTGGGCACCACCACCACGCGGTTGCCGGCCAGCCAGTTGCGCCAGCACAGGTCAACATCGTCGCCGCTGCCGGGAAGCGCAGGATCGAACCCTCCGAGGAGTTCCCACACATCGCGCCGGATCAGCATGCCCGCGGAGTTCACGGCGAGCGTATCCGAACGCGGATCGTATTGGCCTTGGTCAACTTCATCGGCATCGATCAGCGTCAACCGCTCGGCCCAGCGGCTCGTGGAAAGTCCCACGTCCACCAGGCGGCGCTCGTCGTTCCAGTCGAGCTGCTTGCACCCGGCAATGGTTACCGAGGTAGTGCGCTCCACAGCAAGCAACAACTCGGCCAAGGCATCGGGGGCAGGAGCGGCATCGTCATGGAGGAGCCAGATCCACTCCACCACGTCCGCATTGCCGTGCGCTCCTGCGGGAGCCAACTGGTGCAGGCCGGCTTGGACAGCCGCACCGAAGCCTGACTTGGGCTGGTGGTGTTCCACCACGTTCGAATCGCCGAGCGCATCCCGGAGCAGCTCCGCTGAGAAGTCCGTGGATCCTGTATCAACGCCAATGGCGGCATCTGCCGAACGCGTCTGGTTCGACAGTGCCGCCAAAGTCCTGGGGAGATAGGTCCCGCCGTCGTGGGCTACCACGACGGCGGTGACGTGTACTTCCTTAAGAATTAGACTGCTCGCTTCCTCAGCCGACGGCGTTCGCGCTCGGAGAGCCCGCCCCAGATACCAAACCGTTCATCATTCGCCAGGGCGTATTCCAAGCACTGGGAGCGGACATTGCATGCACCGCAGACTTTCTTGGCGTCCCTGGTGGAGCCGCCCTTTTCTGGGAAGAAGGCCTCGGGGTCCGTCTGGGCGCACAGGGCGTCCGTCTGCCAGCCAAGTTCGCCTTCATCATCGAAGTCCGCCTGGCTGGGAAGTCCTATCCATACCGGCTGCGCGGGGTTTTCGAGCGGACGGCGAAGCTCCATGGGAGGATCGTCCACGTCATCGTCCGGACCCTCGGGTACATCGCCGATCAATGCTTCGTGTGCTGCGAGGAGGGCTGTTGCCTGATCCTCCAAGGTCTGCTGCACGTTTTGGTTGTATCTCTCTGCCGCTTCCGGGTCCGCGGGATCCACATACCAGTCCCCTGGCACGTCCCGCGAACGGTACTTCACCGACGCTTGTTCTGCGACGACTGCATCTTCCTGGATACGCAACGCTTGCCCCATGGCGTCCCTCCTGATTTTGCAGCTGCTGCCTGGATGTTTTCCGATTCCCGATCATGTGCCCGGTCATCTGTGCAGCGGCGTTTGATTACTAATTACACGTGTGTAACTACCCGCCAGTCAAGCCGCGCCGGGATAATAATCAAGAATCTGTAGAAAAGTGGGATGCGCCACGCCCAACGTTTTCCACCGCCGCGACAACGCGGGTCCGGGAAATCGGAAGCACCGAATCACTTCACGTGAACATCAGCCGAACTTACGCGGAAATCCGCATCTGCGCTACAAGATGCACAGGAACCTGACAAATCGCGTGTGTCGCAATTCACATACCCCCGGGACGCCGTCCGCAGGCCGTGACAAGATTGAGCCATGAGCATCCCGGCAGCGAACCTGATGACCACCCTGCGATCCGGCCACGCCACCTCCCCCAGGCTCACGTGGTACGGCCCCGACGCCGAACGCGTGGAACTCTCGGGCCGGGTTCTGGACAACTGGGTGGCCAAGACCAGCAACCTCCTGCAGGACGAGTTGGACGCCGAACCCGGCATGGCTGTGCGCCTGGACCTGCCGGCCCATTGGAAGTCGTTCGTATGGGCGCTGGCCGCCTGGCAGCTGGGCATGGAAGTGGTGCTGGACGGTTCGGACGCCCACCTTTTGGTGACCAACGAGCCCGACGGCGGCGCTGGCGCCGGCTTCGATGCGGTGGTCGCCGTACCGCTCGCCGCACTCGCCATGCGCTGGCCTGGCGAGTTGCCGGCCGGCGTCGTGGACTACGCGGCGGAAGTCCGCTCCCATGGGGACGTTTTCATGGCGCACAACGAGGGGTCGGCCGGCGATCCCGCAGTGCGCGGCACTTCGCCGTATGCCCACGAGGCCTTGATGGATGGCTTCGCCGCCGCGCAGGAGCCCGGCGTACGCCTGCTGGTTCGCGCTGCCGACGGCTTGGAGCCCGGCCTTGCGTCCGCCTTGGGCGCCTGGAACCAGGACGGTTCAATTGTCCTGGTTCACCCGAAGGTGGACGTCACGCAGCACTTGCTGGATAACGAGCGCGTCAGCCGTTCTTGACGGACGGCACCTCGTCCGTCGGCGGACCGGCGCTGCCCGACTCGGCGACTCCGGCCTTTGCCTTGTGGTGGACCTCGATGAGCTCGTGGTCGTGGGAGTAGGCGGGCTCGGCGTCGAGTTCTTCATTGAAGACCCAGAAACGGTAGGCGAAGAATCGGAAGATCGTCCCCAGGATCAGGCCCACCACGCTGCCCGCGATGAAGAGGGACGGTTTGTCGTTGAGGTCCAGGATGTACTTCGCGAACCAAACACATCCGGAGGCAATCAACAGGCCCACGAAGTTCATCACAGCAAAAAGCACGGCTTCCCGGACCACGTTCGCCTGCTTACGGTGGCGGAACGTCCAGAACCGGTTGGCAACCCAGGAGAAGACACTTGCAACGATCGTCGCGATCGCCTTGGCCCACACTTCACTGCCGTGCATCGGACCCGAGAAAAGCCAGATATAGACGGCCGAGTCGATGACGAACGCAACGCCGCCAACGGCGCCGAACTTGGCTACTTCGCGCCAGAAGAGCGAGGCAAGTCCGCGGATGCGATCTGCAAGTGTGGTGATCATGACCCTCCAAGGCCGTTGAAAAGTGGGGCCGATGGGCCTCATCCATTTTAGCGCCGAATTCCAAGGGCTGCCCGGGAGCCGGCTGTGAGAACGCCTATACCCCTGTGCCCCACGCCACGTTAAAGGCGGAAAAGTTGGTACGAAAAGCCGCAGAATCAGTGATCCTGCCACTGGTTCGGTAGGCTGAACCTTGTGACTTTTCCTGTTATTGGCGTTGTTGGCGGCGGCCAACTCGCACGCATGATGGCCCCGCCCGCTACCGCTATGGGATTCGAACTCCGCGTTTTGGCTGAAGGTGAGGACGTTTCGGCCGTTGCCGCAGTGGCCACCGCACCGATCGGAGACTACAAGGACCTCGACGCCCTCCTGGAGTTCTCCAAGGATGTGGACGTCCTCACGTTCGACCATGAGCATGTCCCCACGCAACACCTCCGCGCTCTCCTGGACGCCGGTGTTAACGTCCAGCCCGGTCCGGATGCCCTGGTCAACGCCCAGGACAAGCTGGTTATGCGTGCAGCCATCGACCGCCTTGGCCTGCCCAACCCGGAATGGTCGGCAGTTCACTCGGTGGACGAACTCGTCTCCTTTGGCGACAAGATCGGTTGGCCCGTGGTGCTGAAGACCCCGCGCGGCGGCTATGACGGCAAGGGCGTACGCATCGTGGACTCCGCAGAGGAGGCCAAGGAGACCGCCGACTGGTTCCAGACCATGAGCCCGCTGCTCGCCGAAGCCAAGGTGAACTTCAGCCGCGAACTCTCGGCCTTGGTGGCCCGCACCCCCAGTGGGGAATCGCGCGCCTGGCCCGTGGTTCACACCATCCAGGTGGACGGCGTGTGCGACGAAGTCATTGCTCCGGCACAAAACATCTCCCTGGAGGTCGCCGCGGCAGCCGAAGAAGCGGCGCTGCGCATTGCCAACGAACTCGGCGTCACCGGAGTCATGGCGGCAGAGCTCTTTGAAACCCCAGGCGTGGGCGCCGGATTCCTGATCAACGAACTCGCCATGCGCCCGCACAACACCGGGCACTGGACGCAGGACGGCTCCATCACCAGCCAGTTCGAACAGCACCTGCGGGCCGTCCTGGACCTTCCGCTCGGTGCCACCGATGCCCTGGCTCCGGTCACGGTCATGAAGAACTTCCTCGGCGGCGAGAACCAGAACCTGTTCGAGGCCTTCCCCATGGCCCTCGCTTTCGAACCCGCTGCCAAGGTTCACTGCTATGGAAAATCCGTCCGTCCGGGCCGCAAGATCGGGCACGTCAACCTGGTGGGCACCTCCGCTTCCGACGTCGACTCCGTGCGCGAGCGGGCCACGGCCGTAGCCAATACCATCCGCGACGGCCGCCTGCCGGCACAGTCCACCTCCGAGGAGACCGCATGACTTCTGAAAACACCGCTCCCCTTGTTGGGCTCGTCATGGGTTCGGACTCCGACTGGCCCGTGATGGAGGCTGCCGCCGACGCCCTGGCCGAATTCGGCATCCCCTTCGAGGCTGATGTGGTCTCCGCCCACCGGATGCCCACCGAAATGATCCGGTACGGCCAAACGGCCCATGAGCGCGGCCTTCGCGTCATCATTGCCGGCGCCGGCGGGGCAGCCCACCTTCCGGGCATGCTCGCCTCGGTCACTCCCCTGCCCGTCATTGGTGTCCCGGTTCCCCTGAAGACCCTCGACGGCATGGATTCCCTGCTCTCGATCGTGCAGATGCCTGCAGGCGTTCCCGTGGCGACGGTATCCATCGCAGGTGCACGCAACGCGGGCCTCCTTGCTGTCCGGATGCTGGCCTCCGGCACGGACGAACTCGCCGGCCGCCTCCGCGAAGACCTCCTGAACTTCGCGCAGGAACTCAACGACGTTGCCACCAAGAAGGGCCAGAACCTCCGGCGGAAAGTCGAAGAGGTCTTCGCACCGGCAGGCGATTCCGCACGGAGCACCCGCTAGGAAGGCAGCGGATGACCAGCATGCAAAAGAATACGTTTCAGTCAGGGGCAACGCTGACTGATCCTGTCCGCTATCCGTCCGGGGCCAGCGCCCCGGTACGGACCAAACGCGCTTTCGTGCTGGTCCTGCTCACCCTTTTCATCCCGGGCAGCGCGCAGATTGTCGCAGGCGACCGCAAACTGGGTCGGATCGCCCTCCGCGTCACCCTGGTCGTCTGGGCCTTGCTGCTGCTGACCTTGGTGCTTGCGCTCGTCAACCGCAGCGTCCTGCTGGGCATCGCCACGCATCCCGTGGGCTCGCTGCTGCTCATTGTGGTCCTGGTGGCGTTGGCCCTCGGCTGGGCGTTCCTGTTCATCAACACGCTGCGGATCATCCGTCCCACCTTGCTCGCCCCCGGAATGCGACCCATCATTGCCGTAGTCCTGGTGGCCGCTACTGTCCTGGCGAGTGGCTCCCTGGGCTACCTCGCGTACGTGCTGAATGTCAGCCGCAATGCGATCGGCAGCATCTTCGACGCCGGTCCGGCCATCGACCCGGTGGACGGCCGCTACAACTTCCTGATGATGGGCGGCGACGCCGGGGATGACCGGACAGGTCGCCGCCCGGACAGCCTTTCCGTGATCAGCGTTGACGCCAAAACCGGCGAAAGCGCCATTATTTCCGTACCCCGCAACCTCCAGAACGCGCAGTTCAGCGAAGGTTCGCCCATGCGGAAGATCTACCCGGACGGCTACAACTGTGGCGACGAGTGCCTTATCAACGCCGTCAACACCGAGGTCACCAACAACTACCAGAACCTCTACCCCGGGGTTGCCGATCCCGGAGCGCAGGCGACTCTGGAAGCCGTGTCCGGGACACTGGGCATCACCGTCCAGGCCTACGTCCTAGTGGACATGGACGGCTTCGCCAAGCTGATCGATGCCATGGGCGGCATCCGTGTCAAGGCAGGTGGCTGGGTTCCCATCAGCGGTCCCGTCACCGACGAGGCCAACGGAATCCATGGCATGCCCGATGGCTGGATCCCCGCGGGTGATGTCCACCTCGATGGCTTCCACGCCCTGTGGTACGGCCGATCGCGCGAATTCGTGGACGACTATGCCCGGATTGCACGCCAGCAATGCGTCCAGCAAGCCATGTTGAAACAACTCGATCCGGCTACGTTGCTGACCAAGTTCGAGGACATCGCCAACGCCGGCACCAAGGTGGTGGACTCCAACATCTCGTCCTCCCAGTTGGGCAGCTTCGTGGACCTGGCACTGAAGTCCAAGGGCCAGCCCGTCAAGCGGCTCACCATCGGTCCGCCGGACTTCGAGGCCTCGTTCTCCACGGTTCCGGACTTCGACCTCATCCATTCCAGGGTGCAGCAACTGCTGGCCTCGCAGAGCAGCCCCAAAGCGGACGATGCCATGGTGCCCAGCACCAAGCCGGGAGCAGGCACCGTTAGTGCCGCCGGCGCGGTTCCTGCCCAACAGTCCAGGGTCCGGCCAGCCGGCCAGCAGCCGTCGCCGTCGTCGTCGGACTTCACGCCGGTGACCACCACGCCCGATGGAACACCCATTACCGAGGAACTGCTCAACGGGCTCAAAGCGCAAGGCAACGAACAAGGCATCCGTGACCTTGTGGCCACCAACGGCCAGTGCGCCCCGCTATAGCAACGCAGCATCCCGCCCACGTTCACGCAACCTAAAGGACTTTCCTTCGTGTACCAGATTGAGAATGTTTTGCGGCCCTACGTTTGGGGCTCGACGACGGCGATCGCGGAGTTGCTGGGCCGGACCGCGTCGGGCGGTCCGGAAGCAGAGCTGTGGATCGGGGCGCACCCTGATTCTCCCTCGACGGCGGTCCACCCGAACGGTGTAACGCAGGCCCTGGATGAACTCATTGCCTCCGACCCCGAGCATTTCCTGGGCGCGGAGAGCGTGGCGGAATTCGGGCCCCGGCTGCCTTTCCTGACCAAGCTCCTCGCCGCCGAACAGCCGTTGTCGCTGCAGGTCCACCCCAGCCTGGAACAAGCGCGGGAGGGGTGGGCACGGGAGAACGCCGCCGGGCTCGCGGCCGGTTCCGCCGAACGCAACTACAAGGACGACAACCACAAGCCGGAAATGATCTACGCCCTCACCCCATTCAGGGCACTGTGCGGATTCCGGCCTGCGGCGCAGTCCCGGAGCATCTTTGAACACCTGGCAACGGTGATGGACTCCGCGGCCACGCGCGTGCCAGCCATCATCACCGGCGTCATCGACGACCTCGGCCTGGAAGGGGAATCCGCGGCCCTGAAGGCGGCCTTCACGCGGCTGATCGAGGGCGGACGTGAAGTGTCCGAGGCCGTGGTGGAAGTCGAATCGGTGCTCCGCTCTGGTGCCCCACGCGAACCGCACGAAGAGGCACTGACCGCGATGCTGGGCATCAACGAAGCCTTCCCCGGCGATCCCGGAGTCCTCATTTCCCTGCTCCTGAACCACTTGACCCTCGAGCCCGGCGATGCCGTGTACTTGCCTGCAGGAAACGTGCACGCCTACATCCACGGCCTGGGCGTGGAAGTCATGGCCACCTCGGACAACGTGCTGCGCGGCGGCCTGACGCCCAAGCACGTCGATGTCCCCGAACTGCTGAAAACCGTGCGTTTCGAGGCCCTCGGGGTTCCCCATGTGGTGGCCGAAGGCACCGAGTTCGGGCAGGAACTGTACCGCCCGCCCTTCAAGGAATTCCAGCTCCAACGCATCGAACTGGACCCCACCGCCGAGCCCGTGCCCTTGGCGCAAACCGGGCCCGCCGTCATCGTGGTCGTGTCCGGTTCCGTGGTCCTCGACTCCCCCAAGAGCGATCTCCGCCTGGAACGCGGCGCCGCCGCGTTCATCCCCGAGGTGGAGAACCCCGTGAACGTCCATCCCGTCCAGGGAGCCGCCGAAACCAGCGTGGCCTTCGCGGTCACCACGGGACTGTCATCCTGGGCGAAAGGGAACTAACCGTGGACCACTTCCTCCAGACTTCCGCTTGGGCCGATGTGCAACGATCCCTGGGCCGCCGCGTCCACGAGCAGTCCGGTCCCGGCTGGAGCTTCCTGGCCATCGAGGAAAAGAACCCCGCCGGAAAAGTGATCTATGCACCCTACGGGCCCGTGGCGGACTCCGTCGAAGCTTTCGACGCCGCTGTTGCCGCCTTGGTGACTTTGGCGAAGAAGGAACGTGCCGTTTTCGTCCGCATGGAACCCGTCTCCGCCGGGTTCAGTGCGTCCGACGCCGCCACGCTCCTTGGTGCCCGCGGCTTGCGGCCGGCGCCGGCGAACCAGCAGCCCGAGCTGAGTTGGATCGTGGATCTTGAGGGCGACTTCAAGGACGTCCTGGCGGGCATGAAGCCCACCAACCGAAACCTGTACCGCAACATCCACAAAAAGGGCGTCACTTTCCGGGCGTCACAGGACCCCGCGGACATTTCCGTGCTGCTGCACTTCCTGCACCTCACAGCAGCGCGGAACGGCTTCAAGCCGCAAAGCGACGAGTACCTCACCAGTGTGGCCCAGTCCCTGCTCCCCGCAGGCGCCGGAACCCTCTTCATCGCAGAGCTCGAAGGAGAACCGATCGCGGCGGCCTTTGCGTACGACTCCGCGGACACACGCGTCTACGCCCACGCCGCCCTGGATGACACCCACCGCAAGTTAAGTGCCGGCATCCCGCTGCTTGTCACGCTCATGGCCGACGCCAAGGAGAAGGGCCTCAAGCACGTGGATCTGTGGGGCGTGGCACCCGAAGACCAGCCGGACCACAAATGGGCAGGCTTCACGGCCTTCAAGAAATCCTTCGGCGGCCGTGAGGTCTCCTACCCCGGCACCTGGGACCTCCCGGTCAATAAACTCCGCTACGGCGCGTACCAACTGGCACGCAAAGTCCGCGACAAACTCCGTTAAAGCGGGAAGGACGGCGAGCGATGCCCGCCGTCCTTCTGTCAGCTTGCGTAGGCTACGCCTTGCGTGCGTAGGTCTCCCACTTGGATGCGTGGTGCTCGGCGTCGACGAAGCGCACCGTACCGGACTTCGAACGCATCACGATCGACTGCGTCAGCACTCGGTCCTTCTGGTAGCGCACGCCGCGGAGGAGGTCGCCGTCGGTGATGCCGGTTGCTGCGAAGTAGCAGTTGTCCGAGGTGACGAGGTCATTGGTGGACAGGACGCGGTCAAGGTCGTGTCCGGCGTCGATGGCCTTCTGCTTCTCATCGTCGGAGGTGGGCCACAGGCGGCCCTGGATCACGCCGCCGAGGGACTTGATGGCACAGGCAGCAACGATGCCTTCCGGGGTGCCGCCGATGCCCATGAGGGCGTCCACGCCGGTACCGCTGCGGGCCGCGGCGATGGCGCCTGCCACGTCACCGTCCATGATGAACTTGGTGCGCGCGCCGGCTTCACGGATTTCCTCCACGAGGGGGCGGTGGCGGTCGCGGTCAAGGATCATGACGTTGAGCTGGCTGACCTTGACGCCCTTGGCCTTGGCGATCAGGTGCAGGTTCTGCTTGACCGGAAGGCGGAGGTCCACCATGTCGGCAGCCTCGGGACCGGTGACGAGCTTCTCCATGTAGAACACGGCGGAAGGATCGAACATGGAACCGCGTTCGGCCACGGCCAGGACGGCAAGGGCGTTGTTGATGCCCAAGGCAGTCAGGCGTGTTCCATCAATGGGGTCTACGGCAACATCGCACTCCGGTCCGGTACCGTCGCCAACCTGTTCGCCGTTGAACAGCATGGGGGCCTCGTCCTTTTCGCCTTCGCCGATGACTACGACGCCGTTGAAGTGGACGGTGTGGAGGAATGAGCGCATGGCGTCGACGGCGGCACCGTCGGCCTTGTTCTTGTCGCCGAAGCCAACCCAGTGGCCGCCGGCAATGGCTGCGGCTTCGGTGACACGGACGAGTTCCAGTGCGAGGTTACGGTCAGGCTCGTCGATCCCGACGGCGAGCGACGGCGAAATCGTGGAAAACTGCTGGGTCATTGGTGCAGGAGACACTTGAACCTCTTCTTCGAGTGACGATTCACGGGACCGGACACGGTTGCACGAGGCCACCTGTGGTCCCTCTCCATTGATCATAGTCGCCGGAGCTCCTGCCGGGCGGTTGATGACCACCGCATCCGTTGGGCCTGGTGAGGTTCCCGGTTGTGTGTTCACAGCACCGATAAGGGACTATGGAAGGGTGAGTGAAACGCAGGACAAGCCCGCGGCCGGCAATGGCCCCAACGCCAACGAGGCCAGCCCCACCAGTACCCCGGACGCCCCGTTCAAGCCCGTCATTCCGGCGAAAGCCGCCAAACGGGCCAACGCCTCGGTCATTGGCATGATCATCGCGCTGGTGTTGTGTGTCCTGGCTTTCCTTCCCGTTGTTCTCATGAACCCCGCACCCAAGGGAGAGAACTTCCGGCCAGCCGTGGATGTCGCAGGCATCGCCCGGAACGCCACCGATGTGGCGGGATTCACACCCGTCACCCCGGATACCGGCGACACATTCACACCAAACTACGCCCGGTGGGAAACCGGCACCGCCACCGGCGTCCCCACGTGGGAGGTGGGCTACCTGACGCCCAAAGAGGCGTTCATCGGCCTGACCCAGACGCGGCAGGCCAACCCCACCTGGGTGTTGCAGCAATCCGGGAACCTCCCGGTCACAGGCACCCGGAACGCCGGAGGCCAGGACTGGGAGCTGCGCGATTCCGGAAAGGACAAGCGCAGCATGACGCTTCAATACAAAGGAACCACCATCATCCTGAGCGGCACCGCGAACCTCGACGAGTTCGCCACCCTGGCCGCCGCCGTCGTCAAGTCCGCCGACCAGGCCCCTGCGGCTGGTTCCACTTCCCCACAACCCGGCGCAACACTTTCGCAGCCTGCCACGCCCGCGCCGTAAAGTGATCAGGTGCCTACTAATCTGACTCCGGCCCTGGCCTGGCAACGCCTCCGCGAGGGTAACGAACGTTTTGTCTCCGGCGAATCCCAGCATCCCAACCAGGATGCTTCCCGCCGCTCCTCCCTCCTCGAGGGACAGAATCCCTTTGCCGTCATTTTTGGCTGCGCCGACTCGCGCCTCGCGGCCGAGATCATCTTCGACCTTGGCCTGGGCGATGCCTTCGTGGTCCGCACGGCCGGCCAGGTGATCGATGACGCAGTCCTCGGCTCCCTGGAATACAGCATCAGCGAACTCAAGGTACCCCTGATCGCCATCCTGGGCCACGACAGTTGCGGCGCCGTGACAGCCACCAAGGGAGCCGTGGAAACGGGTGAAATGCCACCGGGATTCATCCGCGACCTCGTGGAACGCATCACTCCGTCGGTGCTGACCGCCAAGCGCAACGGCCAGGAAGACGTCAACGACATGGTGGTGGAACACGTCAAGCAGACCGCGGATCGCCTTGCGGACAGCTCGCGTGTGATTTCCGACGCCATTGAGGACGGCCGTGTGGCCGTGATCGGTCTCTCCTACAAGCTCGGTGAGGGCCAAGCGGCCCTTGTTTCCGCGATCGGGCAGGTCTAGGACAACGTGCCCCGGCCCCTCGGCCGGGGCACGTAGCACTGCCTTCCGGGTTTTCGGTGGAGCCCGCAATCGCCCTAAGCTAGCCCCATGACTTCCACCACTGAGTTCCGTATTGAACATGACACGATGGGCGAAGTTCGCGTCCCCGTGAACGCCCTGTACCGCGCCCAGACGCAGCGTGCTGTGGAGAACTTCCCCATCTCCGGCAAGACGCTGGAGCGCACGCACATCGAAGCACTTGCACGCGTCAAGAAGGCCGCTGCACTTGCGAACGCCGAACTGGGAGTGCTCGATGAAGAGCTCGCCAAGGCCATCGCTTCCGCAGCCGACGAGGTTGCGGCCGGCAAGTACGACGGCGACTTCCCGATCGACGTTTTCCAGACCGGCTCCGGCACCTCCTCGAACATGAACACGAACGAGGTCATCGCCGAGCTGGCTTCGCGTGCCCTCTCTGCTGCCGGCAGCGACAAGGTGGTCCACCCCAACGACCACGTAAACGCTTCCCAGTCCTCCAACGACGTTTTCCCGACGTCCGTCCACGTTGCAGCCACCTCAGCCCTGATCAACGACCTGATCCCGGCCCTGGAGTACCTGGCTGCATCCCTGGACCGCAAGGCCGCGGAGTTCAAGGACGTCGTCAAGTCCGGCCGTACCCACCTCATGGACGCCACCCCCGTCACGCTGGGCCAGGAGTTCGGCGGCTACGCCGCTCAGGTCCGCTACGGCATCGAGCGCATCAATGCCGCACTCCCCCGCGTCGCCGAAGTTCCCCTCGGCGGCACCGCAGTGGGCACCGGTATCAACACGCCAGCAGGCTTCCCGGAGCGCGTGATCGAACTGCTCGCCGCAGACACCGGCCTGCCGCTGACCGAAGCCCGGGACCACTTCGAGGCCCAGGCCAATCGCGACGGCCTGATCGAGGGCTCCAGCCAGCTCCGCAACATCGCGATCTCCTTCATGAAAATCAACAACGACCTCCGTTGGATGGGTTCCGGCCCCAACACGGGCCTCGGCGAAATTGCCATCCCTGACCTGCAGCCGGGCTCCTCCATCATGCCGGGCAAGGTCAACCCGGTGATCTGCGAAGCCTCCATCATGGTGTGCGCCCAGGTCATCGGCAATGACACCGCCATCGCCTGGTCCGGTACCAACGGTGCTTTCGAGCTCAACGTCGGCATCCCGGTCATGGCCGCCAACCTGCTGGAGTCCATCCGCCTGCTGGCCAACACCAGCCGCGTCATGGCCGACAAGATGATCGATGGCATCACCGCCAACGTGGAGCGCGCCCGCTTCCTGGCCGAGGCTTCCCCGTCCATCGTGACGCCCCTGAACAAGTACATCGGCTACGAGAACGCGGCCAAGATCGCCAAGATCGCCGTCAAGGAAGGCCTGACCATCCGCCAGGCCACCGAGAAGCTCGGCTTCGTCGGCGAGGGCGAAGGCAAGGTTTCCGAGGCCGACTTGGACAAGGCCCTCGACGTCACCACCATGACAGCCCCGGCCCACAAGGCTTAGGCGCACCAACCCCCAAGTACGACGACGGCCGGTACCTTCCGCACGGAAGGTACCGGCCGTCGTCGTACGCGGCCCTTTCGCCACCCGAACCATGTGAGGAAAGACACTCCACCTTCTTTTTGCACTATTAGATCTCAAGTGCAAAACTTTACTCTGTGAGTAATAGTGCAAATATCGACGGCGGCCTCCGCGAGCGCAAACGGGCCGCCACGCGGCTGGCCATCACCGCCGTCGCCCGCACCCTGACCGCCGAACGGGGGCTGAACGGCTACACCGTTGAAGAGGTGTGTGAAGAGGCGGGCATTTCGCGGCGTACGTTCTTCAACTACTTCCATTCCAAGGAAGACGCCGTGATCGGGGCCTTCTCCGACGACCTGCCCCAGGATGCGCTGGATGGCTTCAACCGCGATCCCGAACGTCGCCCCGACGGTATCTCGGACACTCTGCTGGCAGCCCTCTACCACCTCACCGTGGACATTGTGGAGCGATCCACCATCAGCCGCACCGAGGTCCACCAACTCATCGCCGCCATCAAGGCCGAGCCCCAGCTCCTTGGCCGCATGACCTTGGAGGGCGAGGCGCGGGAACGTCAGTTCATGGAACTCATCGCCGCCCGCGAAGGCCTCTCCCCCGTGCACCCGGAAATCGTCATGGCCTCGGCCGTGTTCGGAGCCGTTTCCAAGAAGACCTCCCATCAGTTCTTCTCGGAGGACAACACCCGGCCCTACCGCGAGCTTCTTGACCAGAACCTCGCCGCGGCCCGGAAGCTCTTTTCGCAACCGCTGGACACCACCCCCGCACAGACACCGAAGGACCCCGCATGAGTACACTCTCCAAGGCAGCCGAGCCGCTGCTCTTGACCCAGAAGAGAATCTGGATCATCTTTTCTGCCCTGATCGCGGGCATGCTCTTGTCCAGCCTGGACCAAACGATCGTCTCCACGGCCATGCCCACCATCGTGGGAAAGCTCGGCGGCGTGGAACACCAGGCCTGGATCACCACGGCCTACCTTCTGGCCACCACCATCGTCATGCCGATCTACGGCAAGTTCGGTGACATCCTCGGCCGGCGGAACCTGTTCCTGGTCGCAATCGCCCTGTTCACCCTGGCTTCGGTCGGTTGTGCCTTCGCAACGGAGTTCTGGGGCTTCGTGGTGTTCCGCGCCATCCAGGGCCTGGGCGGCGGTGGCCTCATGATCCTCTCGCAGGCCATCATCGCGGATATCGTGCCCGCGAAGGAACGCGGAAAGTACATGGGTCCGTTGGGCGCCATCTTCGGCCTGTCCGCCGTCGCCGGTCCGCTACTGGGTGGTTTCTTCGTTGACCACCTGACCTGGGAATGGGCTTTCTACATCAACATCCCCATCGGCATCGCCGCCTTCATCACGGCCTGGTTCACCCTGACCCTGCCCAACAAGAAGGCCGAAAAGAAGATCGACATCCTCGGTGTCATCTTCCTCTCCGCTGCCACCACCTGCCTCATCTTCTTCACCGACTTTGGCGGCAAGAAGGACGAGGGCTGGGACTCGCCGTTGACGTGGGCTTTTGGCGCCGGTATGGTGCTGGCCGCATTCGCCTTTGTCATGGCCGAACGCCGCGCCGAGGATCCCATCATTCCGCTGAGCCTGTTCCGCAACCCGATCTTCATCAACGCCACGGCCATCGGCTTCACGCTGGGCCTGGGCATGTTCGCTGCAATCGCCTTCGTGCCAACGTTCCTGCAGATGTCCTCCGGAACCTCAGCGGCCGAGTCCGGCCTGCTCATGCTCCCCATGATGGTGGGCCTCATGGGCACGTCCATCTTCTCCGGCATCAGGATTTCCAAGACGGGCAAGTACAAGCTCTACCCCATCCTGGGTGCGGCCCTGACCATCCTTGCCATGCTCTGGCTGACCACCCTGACCGCCGAGACGCCCATCTGGATGATTTGCGTACAACTCTTCATTTTCGGCGCCGGGCTGGGATTGATCATGCAGGTCATTGTCCTGGTGGTCCAGAACTCGGTCCCTGCGGACCAGATCGGTACCGCAACCAGCACCAACAACTACTTCCGCGAAGTAGGTGCGTCCTTGGGCGTAGCGGTCTTCGGCTCGATCTTCACCAACCGCCTCGCTGAGTCCTTGACCAAGGCTTTCACCGGCGCCGGGGCCTCATCCGAGCAGGCCTCGCAGTCCACCAGCACCCTGGATCCGCAGGCCCTGGCGCAACTGCCGGAACAGCTTCGGGACGCGATCGTGAACGCCTACGCCGATTCCCTGGCACCCGTGTTCTGGTACCTCGTGCCGTTCATCGCCATCGCACTGATCCTGGCCATCACCCTGAAGCAGATCCCGCTCTCGGACACGGCCGGGATGGTTGCCCGTGGCGAGGCGATCGGCGGCGCCGAGGCCGAGGAGCTCGAAGCAGCCCGCCGCTAATCCTGCTACTCCGTCTGGTACGCCACGGGGCCCTCGGGCTCCGTGGCGAGCCGTATGGCCTGAAGGTGTCCGTGGCTCATTTCGGGGAGATCGTCCAGCTGGAACCACTGGACATCCAGGGACTCGTCGTCGTTGACCCGGGCTTCGCCGGAGACATACCTGCAGCGGAACGTGATATCGAGGAAATCGCATTCGTCGCCGTTCGGAAAGGTCACCGGACCTACTACTCCGACGCCGATGATCCGTTCGGTCTCGGCTACCACCGCCGTTTCCTCGAAGATTTCCCGGACCAGTCCCGGGGCCGGGTGCTCCCCCGGCTCCAGGATGCCCGTAATCGGCGTCCAGTGTCCGTTATCCGATCGTTGGCACAGGAGCACCCTGTCTTCGTCATCCAACACGATTCCCCGGACCGCAGGCAGCCACAACGGGTCATTCCCGATTTTTTCCCGCAGCTTCAGCACAAACTCAGGTGCACCCATGCAGCCAGCTTACGGCGTCATGCAGGCAGGACAACCATGGCTGCGGCCGCCCCTGCCAGCATGAACGGTCCGAAGGGAATCGCCGAGGCGAGGCTGCCCCTCCTGGTCAAAACGATGACCAGCCCCCACAGCCCGCCCAGGAGGAACGCCAGGAACGTTCCGGCGATTACGTGGGCCCAGCCCAGGTAGCCGAGGTACAAGCCCAACACTCCGGCCAGCTTCACGTCGCCAAATCCCATACCGGGTGGATAGACGAGCCGGAGCAGGAAGTAGAGGACCCACAGGGCGGCAGCGCCGGCAAGCACCGCGAGCCCTGGAATCCCTGCCATTGCGCCGTCCATGCGTGAGCCAGAGAGCAGCGCCGCAGCCAGGAGCAGGGCTCCCGCAACCCCGTACGACGGGAAGACGATGCGGTTGGGCAGCAAATGGCTTCGAACGTCGATCACCGCGAGCCGCACCGCAATGACCACGAAATAGAGGGACGCCAACAGCACCAGCCAGAAGGCTAAAGGGGCGGCGTCCCAGAGTTCGGCGAGTCGTCGGATCACCCTCGGATGCTATCCCGGATTGCCCCCGGGACCGGATTGAACCTCTGGGTACACTGTGGATATGGGGCGCTACAGTGCAGATGGACCCGGCCTGCCGCCGGGATTTGGACCCTCAAACGGGCATTCAGGGGATCATTCCGACTTGTCCTCCACATTCCGGAACCTGTGCCGTTCATCGCCCTGGAAGTGGACCAGCCTCCGGTTCGAATACCTTGAGCGGCCTGGGACGGGCGCCAACATCGTGCGGGCCTGGCTCAGGCGTCCCGGAGCGCTCCGTTTGGAGACCCCGGATGGCCAGCTCCTTTACAGCACCACGGGGATCAACGACTCCAGGGATGAGTTCTATGTCAGCGCCACGCGCCGCTCGTGGCTGCTTCCGCCGCATCTGGTGACACCTGTTTACGACGACGGCGGCCTGGTGCGGCGCCGTCCGGAAGCCGCCTACGGTGAGCCGTCGTTCGGAAACGGCCGGCTCGCCGCCGCCCTCGATCCCATCGAGCTCGCCGGCAACGCACCAGTACCCTTGGAGTTCCCGGACACCAACCCGGTGTCCTTCGATGAACCCCGCCAAGTGGACCACGAGGGGCGCCCGGCACTGGAGGTGGTCGTCACCCGGGGGCGGACGTACAAGCCTTCGGATCCCGCCGAACCGTTGGCGCACCCGGGACGGACGCTGGTCCGTGTTGACGCTGCCACGGGAGTCTGCGTCGCCAGCCAGTCGCTGGATGGCGAATCCTCCGGCAAAGGCCACTGGCTCAAGATCCTGGCCGTGGACGAGTACATGCTGGATGATCTCTTCCTTGCCGAGTCGATGAACTTGACCGATGTCCGGCGGCACATCTCCTGGGACATCGGCCCGGCGGCCTGACGCTGCGCGGCCCTGCAGGAAGCCGCGTGACCTCAAGCCCCGCTCCAGCCACGCTAGACTGCGGCGATGACCTCGCTGGCAAACATCTGGCCCCCGTTCGGACTCACGCTCACCACTCCCCGCCTCGTCCTGCGTCCCATTCTCGACGCCGACATCCCCGCCGCCGTGGCTGCTGCCCGGTCCGGAATCCACGAGCCCGGCAAGAGCCCGTTCAGCACACCGTGGGCCGAGCTTCCGGACGATCAGCTGGCCCCCAACATGGCCCAGTGGTACTGGCGCTGCCGGGCCGGATTCACCCCGGATGAGTGGACCCTGCTCCTGGGCGTCTGGCAAGGCGACGATTTCCTCGGAGTCCAGGACCTGGCGGCCGCGAAGTTCGCGGTCCTCCGAACGGTGCATACAGGATCGTGGCTCAAGCAAGCCGCGCAAGGCCGCGGCGTCGGCAAGGAGATGCGCGCCGCCGTCGTCAGCTACGCCTTCGATTACCTGAAAGCGGAAGTGGCCGAGTCCGAGGCCGCTGTCTGGAACCAGCAATCCCTGGGCGTCTCCACCAGCCTCGGCTACGAACCCAACGGCCTCACGCGCACCACGTGGGGCACCGAGGTGGAGGACGTCCAAAAAGTCCGCCTCACGCCGGAATCCTTCAAACGCCCCGACTGGACCCTCAACGTCCAAGGCCACGAAGGACTTTCCACCTACCTTGGACTCTGACCGGCGCCGACGGCACTAGCGCGACAGCCGTGCTGCGGTCCTTCGCAGAGGAGCGCATCGCGACGCGTCGGGCCCGGCAAGGTCGCCCAGCGACCGAAGGGGGCCTTATGCGTTGTGTCTAAGCGACGGCGAAGGGCCGTGGCCCGGCGACCCCGGCCACGGCCCTTGGGCACCAGAACTCTAGATTTCTGCCCCTTCAAGCAGCTCCGTCACGAGGGCCGCGATCGGCGACCGCTCGGACCGCGTCAGCGTGATGTGGCCGAACAGCGGGTGTCCCTTGAGGGTTTCGACGACGGCTGCGACGCCGTCGTGCCGGCCCACGCGGAGGTTGTCACGCTGGGCGACGTCGTGGGTGAGGACAATCTTGGAGTTCTGTCCGATCCGGCTCATGACCGTCAGGAGGACGTTCTTCTCCAATGACTGTGCTTCGTCCACGATCACGAATGCGTCGTGCAGGGAGCGGCCGCGGATGTGCGTGAGCGGCAGGACCTCCAGCATTCCGCGGTCCATGACTTCTTCCACAACTTCCTGGCTGACCAGCGCACCGAGGGTATCGAACACCGCTTGCGCCCACGGGTTCATTTTCTCGGATTCGGAGCCGGGCAGGTAGCCGAGTTCCTGTCCACCTACTGCGTACAGGGGACGGAAGACCACTACCTTGCGGTGCTCGCGGCGTTCGAGGACGGCTTCGAGGCCCGCACAGAGGGCCAGCGCGGACTTGCCCGTGCCGGCGCGCCCGCCGATGGAAACGATGCCCACGGACGGGTCCATGAGAAGGTCGATCGCTAGCCGCTGTTCTGCCGAGCGGCCGTGGAGGCCGAAGACATCCCGGTCTCCCTTGACCAATCGGACCTGCTTGTCCGAACCAACCCGGCCCAGTGCCGAGCCGCGGTTGGAGAGGACCACCAGGCCGGTATTCACGGGCAGTTCGGCCGCGGCCGGGATGAAGACCGGTTCGTGGCCGTAGAGGGTGCTGACTTCCTGTTCGCTGGCTTCGATTTCGGCCAGGCCGGTCCAGCCCGAGTCCTTGACCAGTTCGTTGCGGTACTCATCCGCGTGCAAGCCCATGGCCGAAGCCTTGACGCGCATGGGAAGGTCCTTGGAGACCACGGTGACGTTGTGGCCCTCGTTGGCCAGGTTCTTCGCGACGGCCAGGATCCGGCTGTCGTTGTCGCCGCCGCGGAAGCCCGCCGGGAGGACGTCCGGCGAAATGTGGTTCATTTCCACCCTGAGCAGGCCACCATCGTTTCCCAAGGGAATAGGGTGGTCCAGGCCGCCATGCTCTATCCGCAGGTCGTCCATGAGCCGCAAGGCCTTCCGGGCAAAATAGCCCAGTTCCGGATCGTGGCGTTTGCCCTCGAGTTCGCTGATGACCACGATCGGAACGATGACCTCGTGCTCGGCGAAGCGCAGCAGTGCGTGCGGATCGGAGAGCAGGACGGAGGTATCTATGACGTAGCTCCGGCCTGCGGGAGCCGCCGTTTTCTTTGTCCCTTTGGTGGCGCGCTTGGCGCGAGAGGTAGCTGCACTTTCCCCGTCGGAAACCATTGCGGGCAGTTGCTCTGAAATAGCCACATCGACTCCAGCCCCGGGCGTTCGCCCGGCCTTATGGTGAAGCGGCTCGGCCGGAAGGCCGGGCGTGGCCTCCCCTGTAACTGGTGCGATGATCCGCTCCATCTACTGGCCTCCCCGATCAGCGGGCGGTTTTGCCTGCTGATGGGTTTAACGTAATCCCAGCCACAGGAAATTCCTCTTTGTGGCGTCGGCAAGTCGTCAGTCCCAGCGTGAATTCGGGATTAACGGAAGTTCACCCAACGGTGGTTGCAATGACCATGAGGAATCGGGCCCCTCAGGAGCCAAACCTGCGCTGCCGGCCTGCGTAGTCGCGCAAGGCCCGCAGGAAGTCGACTTTGCGGAAAGCAGGCCACAGGGCTTCGCAGAAGTAGAACTCACTATAGGCGCTCTGCCACATGAGGAAGCCGGAGAGCCGCTGTTCACCGGAGGTGCGGATGACCAGGTCGGGATCGGGCTGGCCCCTGGTGTAGAGGAAACGTGAAATGTCGTCCACCGAGAGTTCATCTGCAACCTCGGACATGTTACGGCCTTTGGCAGCGGCGTCCTGGAGGAGTTCCCGGACGGCATCCACGATTTCCCGTCGCCCACCGTAGCCCACGGCCACGTTGACGTGGATCTTCTCGTGGACCGGCGTCCGGGCAGTGAGCTTGTTGAGCCGCTCGGCAAGGTAGTCGGGAAGGAGTTCCGGCGCCCCCATGGCATGGACGGAAATATCCTCGTTCTCATCCAGGCGGTCCATGGTGTTGGCAATGATGCCCATGAGCAGGTCCAGTTCCTCGCCGGAGCGGCTCATGTTGTCCGTGGAGAGCATGTAGAGCGTCACTACTTTGACGCCCAGTTCCTGGCACCATCCCAGGAACTCGTGGATCTTGTCCGCTCCCGCTTGGTGCCCTTCGCTGGTGGGTGCGTTGAACTGGCGCGCCCACCGGCGGTTGCCGTCCACCATGACGCCGACGTGGCGCGGAATCTTCTGGTGGTCGAGCGATCTGAGGAGCCGGCGTTCGTAGAAGCCGTAGAGGAAACCGGGCAGCTCCACCGGACTCTCACCTGACTTCCTTGCTCTGATCAATCGAACGACGCGCACATCCAAGGCTACCTGCCCGAGCTGGCAGGCTGGTGCAGCAGCTGCCCAGGAACGGGGCGGAGCAACCTTACCCACAAGTAACTTACCGGACCGTAGGTTACTCTTTAACAATGGCTGACACGCTCATCATCAAGCCCCTGTGGCGCGGCTGGATTCACGCTGTGGCAACACCATTTGCACTTGCCGCCGGGATTGTCCTGGTGACGCTGGCACCCACCGCGGACCGTAAAATCACCTCGGCCATCTACGCCCTGACGGGAGTCATGCTTTTCGGAGTCAGTGCCCTGTACCACCGCGGCAACTGGAATGACAGGGTCCGGATAGTGCTCAAGCGGTTGGACCACACCAACATCATGCTGGTCATAGCAGGCAGCTACACGCCGCTTGCCTGGTCACTCCTGGACAGGCCCGCGGCAGTCACGCTCCTGTGGACCATCTGGTCCGCAGCCATCGCCGGAGTGCTGTTCCGCGTGCTTTGGACCCACGCACCGCGGTGGCTGTACGTGCCCATCTACGTTGCCCTCGGCTGCGGTGCCTTGTTCTACCTGCCGCAGTTCTTCGCCGCCAATGTGGCCTCCGCCGTGCTCATCTGCGTTGGCGGTGCCCTCTATATCGCGGGAGCCGTGTTCTACGGCATCAAGAGGCCGAATTTCAGCGCTACGCACTTCGGTTTCCATGAACTCTTCCACGCCTTCACGGTGTTCGCTTTCGCGGCGCACTTCGTCGCCATCATGATCGCCGTCCTGAGCTAGGACCCGCGGCTCAGTCTCCGGAAACCATCGCGGCCAGCCTGGCTTCCACCTCGGCCAGTGTCCCCACAGGGCGTTCGCACACCATCCCGCGGCACAAGTACACCTGCGGCGAGCCGTCAGGGCGGCCTGAGCGGTGAAGCAGCAACGGAACCTCGACGGCGGCTGCCGGGGACCCGCCGTCGTCCGCGGTTTGAATGGCGACCACCAGGCCCGGGCTGGCCGAAGCCAGCAGCGCCCGGTGGAGTTCGCGCCGCAGCGGCGTGTCCGGACCGGCGACGGCGGCCTCCAGCGGCCCTGCAAGGGCGGCCTGCGCCGTGGCCAGGAGCCAGCCAGCCACCCGGGGCGCGCGGCTGGCGATCGGGGGAAGCAAGCCCAGGATGTTGCCGGCCATGAGGCGGTGATCGTGGGATCCCGAGTAGGCCGAGTAGGTCAGCAACGCACCAGCGAACGCGGCAGCACCACTGGGAGTGGCGTTGTCGAAAGGATCCAGCGCGGCATGTTGCCCTTGGGCGTTGAAGACCTGGGCAGATTCACCGGCCGAGTCAGCGAGCTGGCCGTTTGCCACGAACCGTTCGCTCGCGGCCAGGACAAGGCTTTCGCCCAGGCCGTACCAGCGTTTCTGCCCCGTCACGGCGTAGAGCGCAAAGAAGCCCTCGGCGCAGAAGGCGTAGTCCTCCAAGAGTCCGCCGATCCCCCTCGGCGCGGCATCGTGCGAGACGCGCGTCAGCAGGCTTTCGCCGGAATTCCAGTGGACACGCTCCAGGTAGTCGGCGATGCCCTCGGCAGCCGCGACCAGTCCCGGCCGCTCCAGGACAGCTCCGGCTTCCGCCAGGGCCGCTACCGCCAGGCCGTTCCACCCGGCCACCACCTTGTTGTCCCGCGCGGGCTGGTTGCGCTTGTCCCTCGCGGCCAGAAGCGCCGGGCGCACGCGTTCCCACACCCTGGCTTCGGGGCCGGTCAGCAGCTTCCCGGGATGCAGCGGCGAGCCAAGGGCTGAAACGGTGCCCTCCGTGCCCACGTTCATGATCCGTGCAACGGCCTCGGCGTCGCCGGTACCCAGGACTTCCTGCAGCGAGTCAGGCGTCCACAGGTAGGCCGCGCCCTCGTGATGGGCGCCGTCCACCACGGTATCGGCGTCGAGGGAGGATGCCAGGGCGCCCCCTTCCACGGCAAGGGCAGACACCATCCAGTTGGCGCAGGCCGAGGCAACGGTGGCGGCTTCCTCAACGGGGAACACCGCATTTCCGCCCAGCCGGACCCAGTGCGTATAGGCACGCAGGAGCTGGGCATTGTCGTAGAGCATCTTTTCGAAATGGGGAACGGACCAGTCCGCCGTCACCGAATACCGGGCGAACCCGCCGTCGAGCTGGTCCCGCACGGCGGAGCGAGCCATGCCGGCCAGGGTCCGGCCTGCCATGTCCCTCGCCGCTTCGGCGGTTTCGGAGGGTGCCGCCGCGTGCCGGATCAGGAATTCCACAACGGCCGACGGCGGGAACTTGGGGGCGGCGCCAAAGCCACCGGCGGCCACGTCCTCCGACCGCGCCAACAGGCCAACTGCGTCGGACAGCAACCCGGCATCAATGACCTCGGGCGGACCATCAAGCCGTACCGCCGCGGACATCTGGGCGTTGGCCATGTTCGAGGCCAAACCGCGGGCGTTTTGCTCAACGGCTTCGCGCCGCTCCACCCAGGCTTCGTGGACCGCTTCAAGGACGTTGAGGAAGGATGGCCTGCCGGGCAAGGGTGTGGGCGGGAAGTACGTACCTGCATGGAAGGCGAGCCCGTCCGGAGTCAGGAAGACGGACATCGGCCAGCCACCCTCGCCGCTGATGGCCTGGGTGGCTGCCATGTACACCGAATCGACGTCCGGGCGCTCCTCACGGTCCACCTTGACGGGCACGAAGTGTGCGTTCAAGTAGTCGGCTGTGGCCTGGTCCTCGAAGGACTCATGGGCCATGACGTGGCACCAATGGCAGGCCGCGTAGCCGATCGAGAGGAAGACCGGAACGTCGCGTTCCACCGCAAAGGCAAAGGCTTCATCGCCGAAAGGTCGCCAGAACACCGGATTGGCGGCATGCTGGCGCAAATAGGCGCTCGGCTCCAAGCCCAGGGCATTGGAAGCCCCGGGCCACGTGTTTTCCTGCGGGTCAGCGGGGCCCGGGAGCGGCATCGCCGTTCTCATCCGTCGGAGCGTCAGCCGATCCTGACTCGGCGGCCAGTCGCGCTTCCTCCACTTGTGCGCGGTACCGGACGCGTCGGATGCGCCGGACCATGTCCACAATGAGGAAAGTGGTAAGGATCACGATGAAGGCGGTCAGGACAAAGCCCCACGTACCCGGCGTCACCTGATCCTCGGACAGGCCCGGACGCAGCGTGCCGGTGGGGTCGGGCGACGGGCTGACGGTCAGGGCGAGGATCAAGTGGTGCACGTTCAAACCTTCTATGGGAGCTGATGCATGCCGGTCCAGCGGGCTGGGAACTGGTTGGTCCCGGGGAGAATTCTACGAGCGATAGAAACCCGGTACTTACCTATCTTATCCCTGCGAAGAGGTCCTTTTCCGGCAGCTCGGACGTGACCTTGGACTGGACCAGCGTGTAGTCCTCCCAAGGCCATGCCGTGCGCTGCAGGTCCGGGGACACGGCGAAGAAGAAACCTACCGGGTCGATCTGGGTCCGGTGCGCCCTGAGGGCATCATCCCTCGCCTCGAAGAAGTCACCGCAATCAATCTGCGTGGTGGTCTGGTGTGCCGGCACAGGCGGTGTGTGGCCCTCGGCGTCCGCTTCGAGCCAGGCTGCAAGCCGCTCGGCGTACGGTGACTGCAAACCGGCTTCTTCCAGCGCGAAATGCAGGGCACGGAAACGTTCGGGACTAAAGGCGCGGTCGTAGTAAAGCTTGCTGGGCGCCCACGGTTCGCCGATGCCCGGATACCGCTCCGGGTCTCCGGCTGCCTCGAACGCTGCCACGGCCACTTTGTGGGCCATGATGTGGTCCGGGTGCGGATAGCCGCCGTTTTCGTCGTAGCTGATGATCACGTGCGGCTTGAAGTCGCGCACCAAACGTACCAGTGGCGCAGCGGCACGCTCCAAGGGCTGCAGGGCGAAGCAACCTGCGGGCAACGCAGGCAGCGGAACACCCTCCGGAAGCCCCGAATCCACGAATCCCAGCCACCTCTGCTGGATGCCGAGGACTGCCGCAGCGTTCGCCATCTCCAACCTGCGTGCACCCGCCATGTCCCGCTTGGGGTGCGGAGCATCCTCCATGGCAGGGTTCTGGATGTCTCCGCGTGATCCGTCAGTGCACGTAGCCACCATGACCTCGACTCCGGCCGCGGCATACATTGCCATGGTTGCTGCACCCTTGCTGGACTCGTCATCCGGGTGGGCATGGACGGCAAGCAGGCGAAGCTGCTCTGTCTCGGTGGACGCAGTCACGGGACGGCTCCTCTTTCATGGCTGGTGCAAATTAGGGACTGCCGGGATCCGCACTAAACTGGATGGGTGACTTCAGAGGACGCATCGGCCACCAAACTTCCGGCAGACAACAGCCTAGCCAATCGCTACGGTGGCCAAAAGCGCGGATTGACCCGGAAGTCCAAGAGGAACATCATCATCGGAGCCCTCGTGGTGGGCATCGGTTTCGCCGCCTACGTCGCCACCGGTTCCGCCACGGCTCCCGTCACCTTCAAGGACATCGGCTACAGCACCGTGGATGACACCCAGGCCGAGGTGGATTACCAGGTCACTAAGTCCCCCTCAGCCACGGCGAAATGCGCCATTAAGGCCATGGACTCCAAGTTCGCCGTAGTGGGGTGGAAAGTGGTGGAGATCGGGCCGAATGACCCCCAACAGGATGCCGACGGCGGGCGGACCACCGCCCAGCGGACGGTCCTCATCACCGAATCCGCGGCAGTGTCCGGCGTGGTTGACAATTGCTGGATCACGGACAGCGGCAAATAACAATCGTGTGACGCAGCACTCAACCGGTTTGGGTTCATCCAAAGGATTTACTACAATGGATAGAACCTTCACCCCCGTTTAGTTGGTTACTGAGTTTCACGAGTGGCCACCTCGGCGGGGTCTTTTGTTTTGTCAGATCAAGAGGAGAAATCCGTGTCTACCACCAACAGCGCCACAGCAGCTTGGCTTACCCAGGAAGCTTTCGACCGCTTGAAGGCTGAGCTGGACCACCTTTCCGGCGCCGGCCGGGCGGATATCGTCCAGAAGATCGAAGCCGCGCGCCAGGAAGGCGACCTCAAGGAAAACGGCGGCTACCACGCAGCCAAGGAGGAGCAGGGCAAGATCGAGGCCCGTATCCGCCAGCTCACCGTGCTCCTGCGCGATGCCCAGGTTGGCGAAGCCCCCGCCGACGACGGAATTGTTGAGCCCGGGATGCTGGTCATTGCCAAGATCGCCGGAGACGAGGAAAAGTTCCTCCTTGGTTCCCGCGAGATCGCCGGCGACTCGGACATCGACGTCTTCTCGGAGAAGTCCCCGCTCGGTGCCGCGATCATTGGCCACAAGGAGGGCGACAAGCTCAGCTACACCGCCCCCAACGGCAAGGAAATCTCCGTGGAGATCGTTTCTGCCAAGCCATACGCAGGCTAACACTTCACCCAACGAAGAACGCCGGCCCTCCCTTCGCGGGAGGCCGGCGTTTTTTGTCCCCGGCTCACCCAACTGGGGGACAGCAAATGTCGCTACGGGGCTTGGGTAGAGCAGGAGCTGTCCCCTAGTTGGACCTACGGGGTGGTGGCCATGGGTTTGGGGCGCAGGAGGATCGCCGCAACGATGCCGCCGATCGCGCCGCCCAGATGCGCCTGCCACGAGATGTACCCCATCACGGTGGGCAGCACGCCGAACAGGATGCTGCCGTAGGCCATGAAGAGCACCACGGACAACAGGATCTGCCACCAACTGCGGTTGAAGAATCCCCTGACCAGCAGGAAGGCAAAGAATCCAAACACCAGTCCGGAGGCGCCAACGGTGACTCCTCCCCCGCCGATGAGCCAGACGGTCAGGCCGGATCCCAGCCAACTGAACGCCAGTGCCGTGATGAACACCCTCAGCCCGGCCAGGAACACCAGGAAGCCGAAGATCAACAGCGGCAGCGTATTGGAGAGCAAGTGGTTGAGGTTGGCGTGGAGCAGGGGGAAGGTCAGGATATCCAGGACGCCGTCGAAGGAGCGCGAACGCAAGCCGAACGTGCGGTTGAGCCCGTGCATCATGAGCGTATTCAGGAACTCAATGACGTAGAGCAACACCACGAAGCAGCCCATGAAGAGCAGCCCGCCCTTGGCCCTTCCCGCGAGCGAATCGCGGGCCTCGGCCTTTGAACCATCGGGCGTTTCGAGCACCATGCCAACCTCCCGTCAGTGCACCACGATCGGCTGGAAGCCCTCGGCGCGGAGCGCGCCCAGCACTTGTTCCCCGTGTTCGTGGCCCTTGGTTTCCAGGTTGATGGTGATGGATACGTCGCCCATGCTGATGGAGCCGCCCAGGCGTGTGTGGTCCAGCCCGGTGACGTTGGCGTCGTTTTCCGCGATGATGCGGGCGATTGTGGCCAGGGAACCGGGGCGGTCGTCCAGCATCATCCGGACGGTCATGAACCGCCCGGCTGCGGAGAGACCGCGCTGGATGACCTTCAGCATGAGCATCGGATCGATGTTGCCGCCGGAAAGCACGACGGCGGTGTTCCCCGGGTTTTCGATCTTGCCGTCCATCAGTGCGGCCACTCCCACCGCGCCGGCCGGTTCCACCACCATCTTGGCCCGCTCCAGCAGGAAGATCAGCGCCCGTGCCAGGGAGTCTTCGCTGACTGTTACGACGTCATCCACCAGTTCGCGGATGATGCTGAACGGGAGCTGTCCCGGCCTGCCTACGGCGATACCGTCTGCCATGGTGGAGACCTTCTTGAGGGGCACCAGGGCGTCAGCAGCCAACGACGGCGGGTAGGCGGCAGCGTTTTCCGCTTGCACGCCGATGACACGGATGTCGCGTCCCAGTTCCTTGGCCTTGGCCTTGATGGCCACGGCCACACCGGCCAGCAGGCCGCCACCACCAACGCCCATGAGGATGGTATCCACGTGCGGGATCTGGTCCAGGATTTCGAGCCCGATGGTTCCCTGCCCTGCCACCACGTCCACGTTGTCGAACGGGTGGACGAAGACCGCACCGGTCTCGTTGGCGTAACGCTGCGCCTCGGCCAGGGCTTCATCTACATTGTGGCCGTGCAGGACCACCTCGGCGCCGTGGCTGCGGGTAGCGGCAAGTTTGGGAAGTGCCACGCCGAGCGGCATGTAGATACGGGCGTTGATGCCCAGGCTCTTCGCGGCGACTGCTACACCTTGGGCGTGGTTACCGGCGGAGGCCGCTACGACGCCACGCTTCTTTTCGTCCTCGGAGAGGCGGGCCATGCGGACGTAGGCACCGCGGACCTTGAACGAGCCGGCGCGCTGCAGGTTCTCGCATTTGAAGAAGACGTTGCCGCCAACAAGGGTGCCGAGTGCCCGTGACGACTCCACTGGAGTCTTGGTAATAATGCCCTCGAGCAACTCCTGCGCCTTGAGGACATCGTCCAGCGTGACGGGCAGGGTTTCGAGGGTATTCACGGGCTATTCTCCTTTGTTGGTGTCGGCGTCAGTCGGCTCCGTGGGGACGCCTCCTGAGGCCTTGGCCTTGCTGTCGGAACTGGCGCCGCCGCGGGTACGACCGGCGGGAAGGGCGACGTCCTTGAAATTGGAGTCGCCGTCAGGCCCCGGTGAACCTTCGGCGGTTGCGGCGCCTGCCGCGCCCAGTCCCCCATCATGTTCCCACGTCCGCCCGGCAATGTAGCGAACGGCCGTGTTTACTACGGCGAGGATTGGAACGGCAAAGAGCGCTCCCGGGATGCCTGCGAGGTAGGAACCGGCGGCCACGGTGAGGATCACGGCCACCGGATGCAGCGCGACTGCCTTGCCCATGACGAGTGGCTGCAGGATGTGGCTCTCGAGTTGCTGGACCAACAGCACGATCGCCAACATGATCAACGCGTTGACCGGCCCGTTGGCTACCAGGGCCAGCAGGACAGCGATGGCACCGGTCACCAGAGCACCCACCACGGGAATGAACGAGCCGATGAACACCAGTACAGCCAGGGGCAACGCCAAGGGGACCTGGATGATTGCGGCTCCGACACCGATGCCCACGGCATCCACGAAAGCGACGAACATCTGGATCCGCACATAGTTGACCATGGAGGTCCACCCGCGGCGGCCGGCCCCATCCGTGGCCCGCCGGGCTTTCTTGGGGAGCAACCGGACCAGGAAGGCCCAGATCCGGCTCCCCTCCAGCAGGAAGAAGATAAGGATGAAGAGTGCCAGCACCAGTCCGGCCGCAAAGTGGCCTGCCGTGCTGCCGAAGGACAGCGCTCCGCTCAGGATGCTGCTGCTGTTGTTCTGCAGGGCGTTTGCTGCGTCGGCGATGTACTTGTCGATTTGATCGGCAGTCAGGTGCAAAGGGCCGTCGGCCAACCAGGTCTGGATCTGCTGGATACCTGCCAGCGCTTCCTGCCAAAGCTCGCCAAAGCCCTGGACGAGTTGACGTCCCACCAGCGCCAGGGCCCCGGCGATCACTCCAATGAAGGCCAGCACCGTGATGGCTACAGCCAGTCCATTGGGAACCTTGAGGTTGCGCAGCCAAACGACCACGGGGTAGAGCAGGCCTGCAAGCAGGGCGGCAACCATGACCGGGATGATGAGGAAGCTGACCTTGCCAAGCAGCCAGACGAGGATGCCGATCATCACAAGAATCAGGCCGGCCCGCCAGGACCATGCGGCCGCTATGCGCACACCGTACGGTATGTCCTCGGCGATCTGGCGGTCTGAACGGGTTTTGGCGTCCGGTGTTGGCGTCATGAACCCATAATTCCGCAGCCCGGCCCGTATGGGAAACCGGCACCACCCACCAGACCGGCTAAAGCGAAGCGCTGATACCCCAGGTCATGGTGAAGGACTCACCGGGTGCCAGCCAACGCAGGCCGTCTCCGCTGTTGAAGGCGTTGGCCGGACCCGTCATGGGTTCCAGCGCCACGGCTTTGCTCCGGCCCGGGAACGTGTCAGTCACGAACACGTGGACATACTGGCAGTTCCGGTCCTGCACCAGGCTCACGCTGCGCCCATCCGGTGCGCTCAGCGTGTGGCGGGCAGTACCGCCGTCGTACGCCAAATCGGTGAAGGCGACGTCTATGTCCAGGCTGCCTACGGAGCGACCCCCGGACAAGTCGAAATCGCCTTCCACGGGGGCGGTGCTCCGTGGAATCAAGCGTTCGTCGGCAACCAGCCGGGTTCCCGCCTTGACGCTCAACATCAGGTCTTCCGGAGCGACGTCACCGAGGCGCAGGTAAGGATGGGCCCCGAGAACGAAGGGGGCCTGGGCATCCGAATCGTTCAGCAGGGTTTGCTCAACGTGCAGGTCCAGCTTGGCGTCAATTTCATAGCGGACCCGGTGGCGGACCAGGAAGGGGTAGCCGTGCTGCGGGAAGACCGTGGCCTCCAGGGTCACGGAGAACTCGGATTCATCCACCAGCGCGTACCCGGCGTTCCTGAGCAGGCCGTGGCTGGCGTTGTTGCGGGACACCTCGGTGACGTCGAGTTGCTGCTTCTTGCCCTCGATGTGCCACACACCGTCTTCCACGCGGTTGGCCCACGGCGCCAGGGTGATTCCCGTGGCACCCGGCGGAATATCGGCGTCCCCGTAGCTTTCGGTCAGCTGGACACCGCTGCGCGAGTAGAGGCGGAGACCGGCAGCCAGTTCGGTGACGACTGCGAGCGCATCACTGCGGCGCAGTTCGAATTGGCGGCCCGTGGCAAAGCGGCGCGCGTCGGACCGGGTTTCTGCTTCTGGGATAGGGGAAGAGTCAGGCATGGGAATACCGTACTGCACGCCCGCGCTTGGCCCGATCAGAGCGATGTTAATTTTTGTTAGAAACTATGCGTTTTTGATTGCTTATGGAATGATGGGCTCATGAGTCGCATCACCAGTTCCCGCCTTGCCGACAGCCGCGAGCTGATCTACTTCGACGACCCCGGGACTCCCGAACGGACACCCGGGTCCTTGGTGGACCACCGGGACCTTCCGGCCCGTGGGGAACCCGGAGAGGTGCGGTACGACGCTTTGTCCGGAGAGTGGGTTGCCGTGGCTGCCCACCGCCAGAGCCGCACCCACCTTCCACCGGCTGAGCAGTGCCCCATCTGCCCCACCACGGCAGCCAACCCGTCGGAGATACCTGCTCCCGACTACGACGTGGTGGTCTTCGAGAACCGCTTCCCCTCGTTGGGTCCTGTGCTGGGCGATATCCCACAGGCCCCTGCCAGCGGAGGACACGGGATCAAGGGAGCCGCGTTCGGCCGTTGCGAGGTAGTGGCCTTCACTCCGCAGCACACCGGCTCCTTCGCGGAGCTGGGTGAGACCCGCGCCCGCACGGTCATCGAAGCGTGGGCCCAACGCACCGAAGCTTTGAGCGCCCTGCCCGGCATCAAGCAGGTGTTCCCCTTCGAGAACCGCGGCGCGGACATTGGAGTAACGCTGCACCACCCGCACGGCCAGATTTACGCCTACCCCTACGTAACACCGCGCGCGGCCAGCCTGGGCGCGGTTGCCCGGAAGTATTACGACGACGTCGCCGCGAAGGAAACGCTCGGGGCGTCGTTGCTCAGGGCCGAACGGGAAGACGGGAGCCGCATGGTGCTGGAAGCACGCCATTTCAGCGCCTACGTTCCCTTCGCTGCCCGCTGGCCATTGGAGATCCATTTGGTTCCACACCGGCACGTTCCCGATCTCGCAGCCCTGACCGGGGAGGAGCGGGACGAACTGGCCCACGTGTACCTGGATCTGCTCCAGCGCCTGGACGCGCTGTATCCAACGCCCATGCCCTACATCTCGGCCTGGCATCAAGCTCCGCTGGATTCTTCACTCCGGCCCGCCGGCCAATTGCACCTTCAGCTCACCTCACCCCGGCGCGCCGCGGATAAGCTGAAATACCTGGCCGGCTCGGAGGCGGCTATGGGTGCGTTCATCAACGACACCACTCCGGAGGCCGTGGCCGAACGCCTGCGCAGCGTCGCCGGCAACCCCTCCCTCAAGACCCTGGAAGGCTCCCCCGCATGACCACCACCACAGACACCAGCGCCCTGGCCGAACGCTTCCAGGAGACGTTCGGAACAGCCCCCGACGGCGTGTGGCAGGCACCGGGACGGGTGAACCTCATCGGAGAGCACACCGATTACAACGAAGGCTTCGTGCTGCCGTTCGCGATCGACAAGACCGCCAAAGTTGCCCTCAAGCTCCGCGACGACTCCACCGTTCGCCTCCTCTCCACCTTCGGTGGGCACGGGCTGTTGGAAACCTCACTGGAGGGCCTGGAGCCCGGCTCAGGCCAAGGGTGGTCCCGCTACCCCCTGGGCGTGGCCTGGGCCCTGAAGGAACGCGGAATCACGGTGCCTGGCTTCGACCTCCTGCTGGATTCCGACGTGCCCCTGGGCGCCGGGCTGTCCTCCTCGCACGCCATTGAGTGTGCAGTGATCACGGCACTGAACGAGCTCACGGACGCTGGTTTGGGTGCCGAAGAACTGGTCCTGGAAACGCAGCGCGCCGAGAACATCTTTGTTGGCGCCCCGACGGGAATCATGGACCAGTCGGCCTCCCTCCGAGGCGCCAAGGGCCATGCAGTGTTCCTTGACTGCCGGGACCAGCGTGTGGACTTGGTCCCTTTCGATGCAGAATCCGCGGGGCTGGTGCTGCTGGTTATCGACACCAAGGTTTCCCACTCCCACGCCGACGGCGGGTACGCCTCGCGCCGGGCGTCCTGCGAGTTGGGTGCAGAGGTCCTGGGCGTCACAGCCCTGCGCGATGTGGGTGTGGAAGACCTTGAAGAGGCTTCCGGTGTCCTGGATGAAACCACGCTGCGCCGCGTCCGCCACGTGGTGACGGAAAACGACCGTGTGCTGCAGACAGTGGAACTGCTGGGCAGCCAAGGCCCAGCGAGCATCGGCGCCCTGCTCGACGCCAGCCATGCTTCGATGCGGGATGACTTCGAGATTTCCTGCCCGGAACTGGACCTGGCCGTCGAGGCCTCCAGGACCAACGGCGCCATCGGAGCCCGGATGACCGGCGGCGGCTTCGGCGGCTCAGCCATCGCCCTTACTCCGGTGGGCCAGGAGCGGCAGGTGCGTGACGCCGTCGAACGTGCTTTTGCCCAGGCCGGCTTCACCGAACCGGACATCTTCACCGTGACTCCGGCGCCGGGAGCGCTTCGCTTGGCGTGAAAGGCTGTGCTGGTCCCCAGCTTGCGTAAGAATACCGGGCGTAAGCTGGGGCCATGACTGAGGCCGTCATTGTTTCCACTGCCAGAAGTCCAATCGGCCGGGCCTTCAAAGGCTCCCTCAAGGACGAACGCCCCGACGATCTTGCTACAGCCATGGTGCAGGCCGCCTTGGCCAGAATCCCAGGTTTTGACGCCGCTGCGCTCAACGGTGACGGCTTGGACGACATCCTGCTTGGCTGTGCCGAACCCAGCGGCGAGGCCGGCTCCAACATGGCCAGGGTGGTTGCCGTCCTGGCCGGACTGGATAACGTGCCGGCAGCCACCGTCAACCGGTTCTGCGCCTCGAGCCTGCAAACCTTGCGCATGGCCTTCCACGCCATCAAGGCCGGCGAGGCGCACGCAGTGGTGGCCGCCGGCGTCGAAAGTGTCTCCCGGTACCAGAACTGGAAGGGTGCCGGCGAAACGGACGCCGCCAACCACAACCCCCGCTTTGAAGCCGCTGCCCAAAGGACGGCAGCGCGTGCGGCGTCCAACATTCCCTGGACCGATCCACGGCTGGGCGGCCGGCTCCCGGACATCTACATCGCCATGGGACAGACCGCGGAAAACGTGGCCACCAACTACGGGATCACCCGGGCCGAGCAGGACGAATGGGGCGTGCTGAGCCAAAACCGGGCAGAAGATGCCATTGCCTCGGGCTTCTACGCGCGGGAAATCACCCCGTATACGCGTAAGGACGGCTCGGTGGTCAGCGCCGACGACTCCCCCCGTTCCGGCGTCACATTGGAAGGCGTTTCCGCGCTCCAGCCTGTCTTCCGAGCCGAGGGAACCGTCACCGCAGGGAACGCCTGTCCGCTCAACGACGGCGCCGCGGCGCTGGTGGTCATGAGCGACATCCGGGCACGGCACCTGGGCCTTGAGCCCTTGGCGCGGGTGGTCTCCACCGGTGTCAGCGCACTCTCGCCCGAACTCATGGGAATGGGTCCGGTGGAATCGACCCGGCGGGCACTGGCCCTGGCCGGGCTCACCATCGATGACGTGGACCTGGTGGAACTTAACGAGGCGTTTGCCGTCCAGGTGATCGCGAGCGCCAGGGAGTTGGGCATCAACCCGGACAAGCTGAACGTCCATGGCGGTGCCATCGCTCTGGGCCACCCCTTCGGCATGACGGGAGCACGGATGACCACCACCCTGATCCACGGGCTCAAAGAACGCGACGGGACACTGGGGTTGGCCACCCTGTGCGTGGGCGGCGGCCAAGGAATGGCCATGGTCTTCGAACGCCTGAGCTGAATGTTTAAACGGAAAATGCCCCCGAAATATTCGGGGGCATTTTCCGTGTAGCTCGCTGAGTCGTCCTTAGTCGTCGCCGCGCAATATGGCGAGGAGGCGGATGATTTCAACGTAGAGCCAAACCAGGGTGACCGTCAGGCCGAACGCGGCAACCCAGGAATAGCGTTCCGGAGCGCCGGCACGGACGCCTTCCTCAATGCTGGTGAAGTCCATGATCAAGGAGAAGGCGGCGAGGCCGATCGCGAGGATGCCGATGAAAACACCCAGCGGAATGCCGGCGATGGTGACGCTGGTGCGCAGGCCGAAGGGCTCCTGCACGGCACCGGTCCACATCATCACCAGGTTGATCAGCGCGAACACTGCGTAACCGATGGTGGCGATCATGAAGAAGCGGATCATCTTGGGCGTGGCACGGACCTTGCCGCTCTTGAAGAGCAGGAGCGTGACGCCGAAGACTGCCAAGGTACCGATGACTGCCTGGAGGCCGACGCCGGGGAACATTCCGTCAAGAATCCGGGTGAGGCCGCCAAGGAACAGGCCCTCGAGTCCGGCGTAAGCAAGGATCAGCGCAGGTGACGGCTGCTTCTTGAAGGTGTTCACGAGGGCGAGCACGAAGCCGCCCAACGCGCCCACAATCATGAGCGTGGTGGCCAATGTCGGGGCGACAAAGAGGGTGACGCCGGCGCCAAGGACCAGGACGACGAGGCACATGACGGTCTTCATGATGACGTCGTCGTACGTCATGCGGCCGGTATCGGCCGGACCTGCGGCAGGCTGGTTGTACATCTGCTGCAGTTGTTCGTTGGTCATGCTCTGCTGCTGGGCAGACCATGCTGCCTGGCCATCCATGACCTGGCTGGGGGCACGTCCGGGTACCTGGTTAAACTGCTGGCCGTAGGGGTTGCCATACGGATTTTGCGGTACAGACGGTGCCTGTTTGGCTCCACGGAAATTCTTTCCGTTGAAGATCGGGTTTCCGCCAAGTGCCATTGCGGGTGTCCTCCTGAAAAAGGGCTGAGTGATAATTCACGGTACCAATTACCACGCATGCGCGGCAGGGAAAGTTCCCATGTTCATCCAGAAGAAACCCAACCGTGACACGGCGCTGGAACAGTGGAGGGCAGTTGCCTGCTGCGTCACTTTTGTTACCTGATCGCGACCTTTGGACCCCTTGGCCCTGCATTTTTTAGCCGCACTGAGCGGTAACATAGCCACAGCATGGGTGACTTGGGTCACATTTTGAGACGCAGGCAGGAAATGTACCAAGCCCCGTGTCCGTTCGCACCGGTTGCAATGGCGCAGCCGGGACCACCCCCACTGTGGAGGTTTCCATTTTGAGAAGCACACTGCGCGACCCGTCCATCAGACGGTCCAAGGGACTACGGAGAGCAATGGGGGCGTTCTTCGCGGCCCTCATCGCCACTCTGTTGATCGCCGCTCCCGCGGCGGAGGCAACCACCCCCTCGCCTTCGCCATCAGCCACCAATTTCCAGAACAGCATCAGCGGATTCCTCCGCGACGACGCCCGGGCGCCCATAGCCGGCGTCAAAATCAAAGCCTCAGGAAACGGATTCGAAGGCGAGGCGACATCCGGCACCAACGGTGCATGGAACATCGGAGTCCCGGTCCAGGGCACCTACAAGATCGAACTCGATACCTCCACCCTGCCGGACGGCATCAAACTGGCCGACGGCCAGGAAAATCCACGCAATGTCACGTTCAGCCAAACATCCAACCTGTCCGTGATCTTCGCCTTCGGCAAGGGCATCGTGGTCCAGCAACAGGACTTCGGCCAGAACCTCCTCAACCGCCTGGTTGCGGGCCTCAGCTTCGGCCTCCTGCTGGCCTTGGCATCCGTTGGTTTGTCGCTCATTTTCGGAACAACGGGCCTGACCAACTTTGCCCACGGCGAGATGGTCACGCTTGGCGCCGTCCTGGTGTTCCTCTTCAACGGATTCGGGTTCCCGTTCTGGCTCGCGATCCTGTTGGCTTTGGTGGGCGGCGGCCTCTTCGGCTACGCCCAAGATGCCGGTCTTTGGCGTCCGCTGCGCCGCCGCGGCACCGGCTTGGTTCCCATGATGATCGTCAGCATCGGCCTGGCCCTGGCCATCCGCTATGTGATCCAGTTCTACTTCGGCGGAGCCACCCAGCAACTGCCAGGCGCACAGAGCGCAGAAATCCAACTCGGCCCCATTTCCATCTCGCCCAACAACCTGTGGTCCCTGGTGATCAGTGCGGTGGTCATCGCCCTGATCGGCATCGTCCTGCTCAAGACGCGCCTGGGCAAAGCCACCCGTGCGGTGGCGGACAACCCAGCACTCGCGGCTGCCTCGGGCATCGACGTGGACTCAGTGATCCGGATCGTCTGGATCGTAGGCGGCGTGCTTGCCTCCCTCGGTGGGATCCTGTGGGCCTACTACCGTCCCGGAGTCACGTTCGACATGGGTTCGCAGATCCTGCTGCTCATCTTCGCCGGCGTGACGCTCGGTGGCCTGGGAACAGTCTTCGGCGCGCTGATCGGTTCGATCGTCGTCGGCATCTTTGTGGAACTGACCACCGTTTTCGGGCTTCCAGCGGACCTCAAGTACGTGGGCGCCCTGTTCATCATGATCGTTGTCCTTCTGTTCCGGCCCCAGGGTATCCTCGGCCGGCGTGAGCGTGTGGGTTAGGAGCGGGCCATGGACTTCGGTTTTATTCTCACCAGCGCCCTTGGCGAACTTTTCAGTCCAACGACGGCGGCCTACGCCCTTGCCGCTTTGGGCCTCGCCGTCCATTTCGGCTACTCCGGCCTGCTGAACTTCGGCCAGGCTGGCTTCATGGCCGTGGGAGCCTACGGCTTCGCGATCTCGACGCTGACCTTCAAGACGCCGTTCTTCATCAGCCTGCTCATCGCCGTCTTGTGCTCGGTGATCTTCGCCTTCATCCTCGGCATTCCCACCCTTCGCCTTCGAGCGGACTACCTGGCCATCGTCACCATCGCCGCGGCTGAAATCGTGCGGTACGTCGTGACCACCAACCAGCTGACAAGCGTTACGGGTTCGGCCAACGGACTCGCGGCATTCGAAGGTGGCTTCTACTCCATGAACCCCTTCCCCGAAGGGTCCTACATGGGCATGAACAACAGGGACTTCTTCATCCGCGTTGTGGGGTGGGGACTGGTCATCGTCTGCTGCCTCCTGGTGTGGTTGCTCATGCGCAGCCCCTGGGGACGTGTCCTGAAGGGTATCCGCGAAGACGAGAACGCGGTGCGCTCCCTCGGCAAGAACGTCTACTCCTACAAGATGCAGGCCTTGGTGATCGGCGGTGTACTCGGCGCCCTCGCCGGCATGATCTTCACGCTCCCCCGAGGCGCAGTCCAACCGTCCAACTATGGCACTGAGCTGACGTTCTTCCTCTGGACCTGCCTCCTCCTGGGCGGCATGGCCACCGTTTTGGGACCCGTCATCGGTGCCATGATCTTCTGGGTGGTGCTGTCCCTGACCCAGAGCCTGTTGTACGGGCTCATCGAATCCGGAGCAGTCACCTGGCTTACCACGGTCCAAGCCGGCCAGTTGCGCTACATCCTGGTGGGCGTGGCCCTCATGCTCCTGATGATCTTCCGCCCGCAAGGCGTCTTCGGCAATAAGAAGGAGCTTGCATTCGCATGAGTGAAAGCAACGGTCAGCCGACCGAAAACATCGATTACATGACAGACTCGCGGCCCATCGCCGTCGGGGAGAATACCCCCGGCTGCAAGAAGCGCGATCCCATCGTGGTGGCAGAGAACGTGACCCGCTCGTTTGGCGGCATCAACGCCGTGGACGTGGAATACCTCGAAATCCCCCGCCACAAGATCACCGCGTTGATCGGACCCAACGGCGCCGGCAAAACCACGCTCTTCAACCTGCTCACCGGATTCGACACTCCGAACTCCGGCAAGTGGCAATTCGAGGGCAACAGCCTCGCCGGGGTCTCCTCCTACAAAGTAGCCCGCATGGGCATGGTCCGTACCTTCCAGCTCACCAAGGTGATGGGCAAGCTGACCGTCATGGAGAACATGCGCCTCGGCGCCTCCGACCAGCCCGGCGAACGGCTCTCCAAGGCCCTCTTCAAAGGGATCTGGGGCGGCCGGGAAAAGGAAATCACCGCCCAGGCCAACGTCCTGCTTGAGAAGTTCAAGCTCGACGCCAAAAAGGACGACTACGCGGCCTCCCTGTCCGGAGGCCAGCGGAAGCTCCTGGAAATGGCACGCTCCCTCATGGTCCGGCCCAAATTGGTGATGCTGGATGAGCCCATGGCAGGGGTCAACCCGGCGCTGACCCAGTCCCTCCTGGACCACATCAAGAACCTGAAGGCCGAAGGCATGACCGTGCTCTTCGTCGAGCACGACATGAACATGGTCCGGCACATTGCCGATTGGGTGGTGGTTATGGCCGAGGGAAAGGTCGTAGCCGAGGGTCCTCCTGGTGAAGTCATGAAGAACCCCGCCGTGATCGACGCCTATCTGGGCGCCCATCACGACGTGGATCTGGGCGACGCACAGGGCATCAAGGAGCTTGAAGCCGAACTCGTTGCCGACGAAGAGTCGGTGGTCGGAACCGAAGACGCCGGAATTCTGTCCACCGACACAACCGCCACCGGCGTGTCCGAAACCAAGCAGGAGGACGAGAAATGAGCGCCACCAGCGCAATGCCCGCCCCCGCAGGCAATCCCACGGAAGACGCCGTCGTCAAGGTCACCGACCTCGTGGCCGGGTACCTGCCGGGCGTCAACATCCTCAACGGCTGCAGCATCGAGGCCCGCAAGGGCGAGCTGATCGGCATCATTGGCCCCAACGGCGCCGGCAAGTCCACGCTCCTGAAGGCCATGTTCGGTTTGGTGAAGGTCCACTCGGGCACAGTGGTGGTGCGTGGCCAGGACCTCACGGGACTGAAGGCCAACAAGCTGGTCACCCAGGGGGTTGGCTTCGTCCCGCAAACCAACAACGTCTTTGCCACTCTGACCATCGAGGAAAACCTCCAGATGGGCCTGTTCCAGCGGCCCAAGGTGTTCGCCGAGCGCTTCGACTTTGTCACGGGGCTCTTCCCCGAGCTCGGCAAACGGCGCGCGCAGCGGGCGGGGTCGTTGTCCGGCGGCGAACGGCAGATGGTTGCCATGGGGCGGGCACTCATGATGGACCCCGCGGTACTGCTCCTCGACGAGCCCTCCGCAGGCCTCTCCCCCGTCAAGCAGGACGAGACGTTCCTCCGGGTCCACGAGATCAACCGTGCCGGCGTTTCGGTGATCATGGTTGAGCAGAACGCCCGACGCTGCCTGCAGATCTGCGACCGCGGCTATGTCCTGGACCAAGGCCGCGACGCCTACACCGGCACGGGACGCGAACTCATGAAGGATCCCAAGGTCATCCAGCTCTACCTGGGCACCCTGGCGGACGAGGTCTAGGAGTCCACCTACCCCAACACCATGTGGGCCCCGGTTCAGGCAACTGAACCGGGGCCCACGCTTCGCCCGCTGCAGAGCCGCTCTGCGTCGCATACCCCGCCCAAAGCCCGCAGAGCAGGCCCCACAACGGGCATCCACCCCCGGGGCCGCGTGCCGTCACGACCTGCTTTGCGCCCGCACAGTCCCTTAGGGCCCCCGGAACACCGGCGTGTCCGCCGGGGCGAGGCCCAAAGTGGGTCGTGGCCGCCCGCTCCTCTCCCATGAACGCAGACGCACGACGTCGGCACTGACGCACGCGCCGTCGTCGAACCTCCCGCTCTGGTGGCCGGGGCACACCCAGGCCCGCGGACCGTCACGACCTACTTTGCGCCCGCTGGGGGGCAACACGCCGAGATAGGGATGCCCAATTGCGGGCGGCGCGGGCAAAGTGGGTCGTGGCCGCACACCTACGGCGTTGGGGGGACCGCTCTACGCCCCATGCCCCGCGAATAGAACGCAGTGCAGGCCTCACAACACGGGTTTTGGGAGATCCGGATGCAGAACAGGCCCCCTTCCGGCGTGGAAGGGGGCCTGTTCGGGCTACCGGATGGAGTGCGGCTTACAGCTTGCCGAACTCTTCGCGAACCGGCTTGTAGGTGTTGTTGTCCTGGTACTCGTAGATACCGATGTACGCCTCGGTGGGGTCACCGGCGTCGGAGAACGTTACGGGGCCGGACTGGCCGTCGTAGTCGATGTCCTTGCCTTCGCGAAGGAGCGTCACACAGGCTGCGAAGCTGGTGCACTTCTCGCCGCCTTCGGAGACTTCCTTCAGCTTGGCTGCGATGTCCGTGCCCTTGGTGCTCTTGGCTGCCTCAGAGGCCAGTGCAATGAGGTTCACGGCGTCGTAGGACTCGCCTGCGTAGCTGTAATCCTTCAGGGCGGGGTCGATGGCCAGGAGCTTCTGCTTGAAGGCATCCTTCGCGAACGTACCGGGGATGGTTCCCTGTGCGCCCTTCAGGGTGCCGGCTTGGAAGTCCTTGCTGTAATCGGAGGTGTTGCCATCAACCATGAACAGCTGCGTCGGCTTGATGCCCTTGCCGGTGATCAGCGGGACGATGCTCTTGGCCTGGTCGAACGTGATCAGTGCGATCGCGTCCGGCTTGGCTGCAAGTACCTTGTCCACCTGGCTGCTGAACTGCGAGTCGCCTTCGTTGAAGAGTTCCTCGGCAACAACCTTGCCGCCTGCTGCCTCGAAGGCTTCCTTCACGTTCTTCTGCAGGCCGGTGCCGTAAGCGTCGTTGAGCACGATCATGCCAACGGTCTGGGCGCCACAGGTAGCCATGTAGTTGCCGAGCACCTTGCCCTGGAGGACGTCGGAGGGTGCAGTACGCCAATACAGGCCCTTGTCGTCCCACGTGGTGAAGTCCGGCGACGTGTTCGCAGGCGAGAACTGGATGACGCCGGCGCCGGTGATCTGGTTGATGACCGTCTTGGAGACACCCGAGGAAGCGGCGCCGATCACGGCACTGACTCCCTGCCCCAGGAGGGCCGTGGTGGACTGCGTGGCAATGTCGGTCTTGGTATCGCCGGAGTCGCGGTGGACCACCGAGACGGGAGCACCCAGGACGCCACCAGCGTCATTGACTTCCTTGATGCCAAGGTTGACGCCGGCAATTTCAGGTGGGCCGAGGAACGCCAGCGACCCCGTTGTCGGCAGGAGCGAACCAAGCTTCAGTGGCGTGGACGTGGTGGTGGTCGAAGGAGGCACGGGTCCCGTGTTGGTAGCGGCCTGGCTGTTGCCGGCCCCTGCACCTGCACTGGGAGCCGGGCAGGATATCCCTGCCGGGGCTGCGGAACTGGAACCGGAGCCGGTCTGGCTCGGCGTGGAAGACCCGCCACAGGCCGTGGCGAGAAGAGCGACCCCAATGCCAAGCGCGGTTAGCTTGGCGGCCCTGGGTGCCGCTTGGGAAAGATCAAACATGCGTAATCTCCTCGATCGAAAGGTGCGAACTGCCTTTGATGCGATTGCTCAGGTATTCCTGATTACTGCTCAAACTAGTGCAATTGATCCGGGAAGATAAGTGATTCAGGTCACATCCCTATAACACTCGTTGCCTGTGGGGAATCTACGAGCCAACTGGGAAAATTCTCGGAGAAGGGCACGAAAAAAGGAAGGGGAGGCCGGTCCTCCCCTTCCTTGCAGTGCCCCAGGTGGGACTCGAACCCACAACACGCGGATTTTAAGTCCGCTGCCTCTGCCAATTGGGCTACTGGGGCGCCCGGACCATGGTATCCCAGCTAGAGACGATCGAACGGCGCCGCATAGCGGAAGGTGCCTGTTACGCCGTCGGGCCATCCCGGCAGCCGAAGAAGCTGGAAGTGGTCTCCCCAAGCCGCTTCGGGCGGCCGGACACCCAGGGACGCCGCCGGTTGGTACCCGAAGCGCGGGTAATACGCCGGACTGCCCAGGAGGGCGATCCCCGGGATCCCGGCGGCAGCCGCGCGAATCGCGGTTTCGCGCATGAGGGCCGAGCCTATCCCCCGCCGCTGCAGGGTTGGAGCTACACCGATCGGGCCGAGGCCTACCAGCTCCAGGCTGCCTACCGAGCCGCGGGTACTGATCACATGTCCCACAATGTCACCGCCGATTTCCGCCACGATGCTGAGATCAGGAACGTACTCGTCGCAGTCGAACAATTCGCGAAGCAGGCCAACCTCCACCGGTACCCCTTCAACCGGCTCGCCAGTCAATGGCGAGACCGAGAACGCCTGTGCGGTGAGCGCCAGGATGGCCGGCCGGTCCTGGGGCTGCTCGCTCCGCAGCACAATGCCGCGGCCCAGCAAGTGGAGCACGTCCATGGCCCTGTCCGCATCGGCGACCGGCACCAGCAAGTGGTCATGGTGGAAACCGGCAAGGACGTTGCAACTGATCCCCGCATGCGTCAGTGCGGCACTGACCGCAGCCGTCAAGCCCACGGCTTCAAGCGCCGAGTGGACTTGGAGCGTGATCCAGGCTGCCACGAAATCGTAGCTGAGTCCCAACCGATCCGCCTCAGCGCGGCGGAGCACCACCGTCAGGCCCTCGGCCTCGCGGACGGCAGCCTCCACGTCGCCCTCCACGGGTTTCCCGTGCGGCCAGAGGGCATAGACATAGTCTCCGTCCCGCGTCACGGGGTGCATGGAACCAAGAAGTGTTTGCAGGTCGGTTTCGCCAGCCATGGGAACAGTCTAGGGGCGGCTTTCCGGTTAAACGTCGACGACGGCCACTCCCCTTGGGGAGCAGCCGTCGTCGGGCGTTTGCTACTTGGCGTCAGCCGTTACCGGGGTCTTTTCCTCGGCGGGCTTTTCAGCAGCCGGGGCCGGTGCGGGAGCAGCGGCAGGCTTGGGAGCCGGCGTCGCTGCGGCCACAAAGGCACCGCGCGGGTTGTCCAGGTCGATCAGCTGGGTGGTGTCGCGGCCTGCGAAGAAGGACAGGATCCAGCCGAAGATCACGCGGAACTTGCGCTCAACCGTGGGCATGGCCATGCCGTGGTAGCCACGGTGTGCCAGCCAGGCGAGACCGCCCTTGAGGCCGATGCGGCCCAGGAGGTTGATGTTGGCAACACCCTTCCACTCGCCGAAGCCGGCTACCGCACCAAGGTTCTTGTGCTTGTAGTCGTGGAGCGGCTTGTCCCAGCGGGAAGCCCACAGGTTCTTGGCGAGCTTCTTGGCCTGGCGAAGCGCGTGCTGCGCGTTCGGCACGCAGGTGCCGTCCGGCAGGCCCTTGCCCGTAAGGTCCGGAACAGCGGCGATGTCGCCTGCGGCCCAGGCGTTCTCGATGATGCCTTCGTCGCCCGCGATGCGCAGGTCCGGGAGGACGCGGACGCGGCCACGCGGTTCCAGCGGGAAGTCGGTGGAGCGGATCATCGGGTTGGCCTGCACACCGGCAGCCCAGACCAGGGTGTCGGCTTCGACTTCACCTGCGGAGGTCTTGTCCGGCAGGTTGATGAGCTTGAGGTTGCCCTCGGCGCTGTCCAGCGAGGTGTTGAGCAGGACCTCGATGCCACGGCTGCGGAGGTGCTCCACAACCCACTCGGCCTGGGGTGCGGTGACCTCGGGCATGATGCGGCCCATGGCCTCGACCAGGATGAAGCGGACTTCTTCCTGGCGGACGCGCGGGTTGTTGCGGACGGCTGCGCGGGCGAGGTCTTCCATTTCGGTGAGGCACTCGATGCCGGCAAAACCGCCACCGACAACCACGAAGGTGAGGGCCTTGGCACGCTCTGCGGGATCGGTCATGGTGGACGCCGCTTCGATGCGCTCCAGGACCTTGTTGCGCAGTGCAACGGCTTCCTCGATGGTCTTCAGGCCGATGCCCTTGTCCGCGAGGCCCTTGATGGGGAACGTACGGGTGATGGCGCCTGCGGCGATCACAACGTCGAAGTACGGGATCTCGAACGGCTCGCCACCGTCGGAGGGTGCCACCACCGCAGTGCGGTTTGCGTGGTCGATGCCGGTGACGCGGCCCTGGATGAGCTCGGTCTGCTTCAGGTGCTGGCGGTGGGAGACCACGGCGTGGCGGGCCTCGATGTTGCCACCTGCCACCTCGGGAAGGAACGGCTGGTAAGTCATGTAGGGCAGTGGATCCACGACGGTGACGATGCCACCTGCGTTCGCGATCTTCTTCTGCAGTTTGAGGGCTACGTACAGTCCGACGTAGCCGCCGCCGACGACGAGAACGCGCGGACGGTCAATGAGCTCTGGGGTGGTTGCCATGAATCCAGAGTACAGCACTTTGTGAAAATCTTCACTAGCTACTTCTTCGCGGGTGGATCCACCACTTCCACGGCCCCTGTTTCGGCCTCTTCCGGCACCGCCGGCGGGTTCTTGTAGGCACGCCGCAACTGCAGCGCTGCGCCCGTAATAATGGCCGCGAAAAGGGCACCGAAACCAAGCACGACGGCGGCAGGCAGGGCGTCGTCGACGCCCGCCGGCGTCTTCGCCGAGGGAACGGTGGGGTCGGCCAGCGTTGGAGGCGCACTCGTGGGGCTGGCCACCGGGGCTTGCGAAGGTGTGCTGAAGTCCCCGCGACGGTGCACGCGGATCCAGTCCGCGATGGACCCCAGGGGGTTCACCGAAGTATTGGGTACGTCGCCCTTCAACGCAGCCTCGGCGTCGAGGATTCCGTAACCGTAGATGGGGTCCTTGCCCGGGGCGCCGGCATCCTTGGCCGTGCTGACGATCCTGTTGATCACCTGCTTGGCGCTCATGTCCGGCCACTTGGACCGGATCAATGCGGCCACGCCGGACACGATCGGAGCAGCTCCCGAGGTTCCGGCCCATTCCGCGTAGCCGCCGCCCGGAACGCCGCCTACGAGGTCTTCGGCGGGAGCCGCAACGCCAATGCTGATGCCCTGCGACGAGGAGTCGACACTGGCTTTTCCGTCACTGTCGAGGCCGGCCACGGTGAGGACACCGGGGATGGTGGCCGGTGCACCCACCTGGACGTTGCCGCCCACACGGTTGCCCGCGGCCGCGACGATCACCACGTCTTTCTGCTCGGCGTACAGGAACGCGGCATCCCAGCTTTGTGGCCAATCCGGAGACGTGCTGCCCAAGGAGATGTTGATGACCTTGGCGCCGTTGTCCACTGCCCAGCGAACGGCCACCGGAATTTGTTCCTGGTCCGTCTTGCCTCCAGGGTTGGGCGAGCCAAGCCACGTGGACACGGACAGGATGTCAGCTTCGGGCGCAACGCCCACCATGCCATCCGGTCCCCCTGCAGGCGGAACCGTTGGGGTCGCAGGCGCAGAAGCGGTGGGCGAGGCAGTTGGCGTCGTGTGGCCGCGTCCGGCCAGCATGGTGGCCACCAGGGTTCCATGCTCCGGCTTTGCCCCGATGCTCTTCTGGCCGTTGGCGGCTCCGGCTCCGGAGGCATCGGCCCCGCCCGTCACCACGCCTTTGAGGTCCGGGTGGTTGCCGTCGACGCCGCTGTCGATAACGGCAACCTTGACCCCGGCGCCCTTGGAGACCTGCCAGGCATTCGTGATGCCTGAGTCCTTCAGCCACTGCTCCTTGTCACGCCAGGAATCTGCCATGGCCGACGGAGCAGAAGCCAATCCCCCCACCAGGGTTCCTCCGGCCAGGAAGGCAGCCAACGAGACCGAAAGGAGCCGCCTTTGCCACATGGTCATGCAACTCCCCGGATACTGAGCGCGATGCCATCAAGGATGTCGTGCTCGCTGGAGGTTGCCCCCTGGATACGGCCTTCAGTTACCTGGTCCAGGCGCTCAAGGATCCTGCGCCACACCAAGGCCCCGGCGCCGATCACGTCCACCCGGCCGGGGTGCATGTAAGGCAATGCAGCCCGCTCGGACCGGCTCATCTCCAGCAGGTTGGTTGCGGCATCGCTGATGGTCTCAATGTCCAGGTACGCGCCGTGGATCTTGTCGGGCTGATATTCGCCCAGTCCAAGGGCGTGCGCGGTGATGGTGGTGATCGAACCAGCCACCCCAACCACGGCTGTGGCGCGGCCAAGCGGTACCGTTCGTGCCGCGAGATCAAGGGCCGCATCGACGTCGGCCTCCGCAGCGGCGATCTGGGCTGCCGTCGGCGGGTCGCTCTTGAGGTGCCGCTCGGTCAACCGCACGCACCCGATATCCACTGAACGGGCGGCAATCACGCCGTTCGCGTCGCCCAGGACGAATTCGGTACTGCCGCCGCCAAGGTCAACCACCAGGACGGCGTCGTCGCCCTTGATGGGCAGGACGCTGCTGGCTCCGGCAAAGGACAGTGAAGCTTCCTCGTCGCCCGAGATGACTTGGGGGGCAACGCCCAGCAGGTCCTGGATGCCGTCCACGAACACCTGGCGGTTGCGGGCATCGCGGGTGGCGGACGTGGCAACAAACCGGACGGGTGCAGCGCCATGGTCTGCGATGAGGGCCGCGTAGTCCTTGGCCGCGGCAAAGGTACGGTCCAAGGCCTCCGGAGCGAGTTCGCCGGTAGCGTCCACACCCTGCCCCAGGCGCACGACGCGCATTTCCCGGACAACGTCGGTCAGTGGCCCCGGCGAACCGTCAGCCGACACATCGGCGATCAGCAGGCGGATGGAATTGGTTCCGCAGTCAATGGCGGCAACGCGGCTCATGTACGCTCTTCCGTCGATTCCGGGGTGGACATTGTCGATTCCGGGCTGGGCAATGGGGTCTTCGATTTCCGGACCGGGGCAGGCCTGCCCACGATGTCCGGCAGGCCCTGCGGACCATGGCGGCTGAGGTCCCGCGAAGGAGCCTCCCCCGCGGTGTCCCAGGCGCCGTCGCAATAGCAGCGCTCCTTGGTCCACCACCCGGAGATGGCCTCCAGCGCCTCGTCGCCCAGGGGGTTGACGCCGGGACCGGCAGCCAGTGAGTGTCCCACGAGCACGTGCAGGCACTTGACCCGGGTGGGCATGCCGCCGGCAGAGACGCCGTCGATTTCCGGAACGGCTCCGGTTCCGGAACGTTCGGCAATCTCGTTGCGCGCTTGCAGGTAGGCGTCGTGGGCGCCGTGATAGGCAACGGCCAACTCCTGGTCCTCCACCAGGCGATCGTTCATCCGGTTCATCAGGCCACCGGCCTCCAGCCGGGAAACAGCCGAGGTGATCACGGGATGCGTGAGGTAGAACGTGGTGGGAAACGGTGTCCCGTTGCTGAGCCTGGGTGCCGTGGCCGCAACCAACGGGTTGCCGCACACGCAGCGCGCGGGGATCTCCACCACGTCACGGACGGGCCGGCCAAGCTGACGGCTCAGGACATCAAGGTCATGTGCTGATGGCTGGCGGGATTCCTGCGGCATTGCTGCCGTGTTCTCTTCCACTTGCGCTGCCAACCTTCCTGCCCTTTTGGTCGCCTCCCGTCAGGGCACGACGGCGGCGGGCACCGCGTCTAGTCTGTTGCCGATCGTCTGATGGACTCCCAAAGTGCATCCACCCAAGGCAGGTTTGCCGGGTTCGCAGATGATCCGGAGCCGGTGCGGCCCCCAGGGGTTCCGGCGGCTTCATCCCCGCCAAATACCCAGTAACCCGTTTCACCCGGCATAACCATGTTAATGCGGTCTCGGGCCTGCTGCTTCACATAGTTGGGGTCCTGCCACCGGGAGAGCTGCTTGTTGAGGTCCGCCTGCTCGGCTTGCTTGCTGGCGATTTCGGCTTCCAGCGCCGAGATTTCGGAGCGCTTCTCCAGGAAAATCTTCACCGTAGGGGCCAACATGATGGTGATGGCAATCATCACGACGGCCAGCGCCAACACGCGGCCGGAGAACGCCTTGGCCGGGACCGGATCACTCGCCTGCGTTCCTTGTGATGCCTTGTCCTTGGAGCCGGATCCCACGGCCGGGGCTTTTGCCGAGGCCGCTGACGAGCCGGCGGAGGCAGCCTTTCCCGCAGTGGTGACCCGTGGACGGACGGGGGTCCTGGGGGCACCGGGCCGTCGGGGGACGGCAGCCTTGCCGTGGGCTTCAACGCGGGGAGCGGGTTTGCCGCCCGAACCACCTGCGGCGCTTGGGCTGGCGTCGCCAAACTCTGCCTTGATGAGGTCGCCGCCTGCCTGGCCCGCCGTACCTTGCCGCGTGGGCTCAGGGCCCTTCCCCGGCCCTTGGACGGACGCGGCATGACCTGACGGCCTGCCGAGGGCACCAGCCTTGGGTACCTTGGGACGACGGGTGGCCATGACACTCCTGTAATGCCCGGTGCTTGCCTGGCGGGTTCTGCGCTTGCCCTGCGCCTGTACGTGACCGAAGTCCTGATGCCCGCGGTTCAGCAGGCAAGCGTTAAACAGAACCGGTGGCTATGGTCCTTCCACCATAGCCACCGGTCAGCTGTTTCCGCTGAAGGCTAGCCCTTGAAACGCGGGAAAGCGCTGCGGCCGGCGTAGCGTGCGGCGTCGTCGAGTTCCTCTTCGATGCGCAGGAGCTGGTTGTACTTGGCAACGCGCTCGGAGCGGGCCGGGGCACCGGTCTTGATCTGGCCGGCGTTGGTGGCAACGGCGATGTCGGCGATGGTGGTGTCCTCGGTTTCGCCGGAGCGGTGCGAGGTGATGGTGGTGTATCCCGAGCGCTGGGCCAGGGAAACAGCGTCCAGGGTCTCGGTCAGCGAACCGATCTGGTTGACCTTGACCAGGAGGGAGTTGGCCGTGGCGGCGTCGATGCCCTGCTGCAGGCGGACCGGGTTGGTGACAAAGAGGTCGTCGCCAACCAGCTGGACCTTGTCGCCGATCGTGTCGGTGAGGGTCTTCCAGCCTTCCCAGTCGTTCTCGTCCAGCGGGTCCTCGATGGAAACCAGCGGGTAGTCGGCAACAAGGCCGGCGTAGTAGGCGCTCATCTCGGAAGCGCTGAGGGCCTTGCCCTCGAACTGGTAGGCGCCGTCCTTGTAGAACTCGGAGGAAGCAACGTCCAGGGCCAGGGCGATGTCCGTGCCCGGGGTGTAGCCGGCGTTCTTGATGGCTTCCTGGATCAGGTCCAGTGCAGCGCGGTTGGACGGCAGGTTGGGAGCGAACCCACCTTCGTCGCCGAGGCCGGTGGAAAGGCCCTTCTCCTGGAGGACGGCCTTGAGGTTGTGGTAGACCTCAACGCCCCAGCGCAGCCCCTCGGAGAAGGTCTCGGCACCGATCGGGGCGATCATGAATTCCTGGATGTCAACGTCGGAGTCTGCGTGCGAACCACCGTTGAGGATGTTCATCAGCGGAACCGGAAGGACGTGGGCGTTCGGGCCACCGAGGTACTTGTAGAGCGGCAGGTCGGCCGAAGCGGCAGCGGCGTTGGCTACGGCGAGGGAGACACCGAGAATGGCGTTGGCGCCCAGCTTGCCCTTGTTCGGGGTGCCGTCGAGGTCGATCATCGCCTGGTCGATGCTGCGCTGGTCCGTGGCGTCGAAGCCGATCAGGGCCGGGGAGATCTCGTCGATAACGGCGTCTACGGCCTTCTGGACACCCTTGCCGAGGTAACGGCCCTTGTCGCCGTCACGGAGCTCAACGGCCTCGTGCTCACCGGTGGAGGCACCGGAAGGAACTGCTGCACGGCCGATCTGGCCGTCGGAGAGCAGGACCTCAACTTCTACAGTCGGGTTACCGCGGGAATCAAGGATCTCGCGTGCGTGGATGGCATCGATAAGCGCCATGGATGTGCTCCTTATGGTGAAGCGATTTACAGGAATCTAGAGGGGAATTCTCGACGTCCTCGTCGCTACTAGCGTAGTCGAGAGTGGCTTAGGTTACGGAACGGCTTCCAACCGCTCACGTCATGAAGGCCGGCCTTGGCCGTCCTGGAACGTTCGCACCGCCCCACGAAGGGCCCGCTCGGCGTCGAGTCCCTGGTCCCGGGCACCGGCGACGATCGCCAGCAGCAGCTCACCCAGCGCCTCTTCCGAGGCTGGGATGGCAGGAACCACGACGTCGGCCTGCGCGCCTTGAAGTTCGGTGGCCAAGCCTGCGCGTGCGGCCCTGTCCAGGGACTTCTGTGCCCCCGCCAAGGCGGGCAGATGTGGCGGGATGCCCTCGAACGGATCGGTACGCTCCGGCTTTTCCGCCCGTTTGGCAGCATCCCACTTCAGGATGATTTCCTCCACCGTTGCGGGGAAAGTGTCCTGGAGCGTGCCGTCGGCTTTGAAGACGTGCTGGTTCCGCCGGATCATTTTTGCGTTGATGTCCCGCGCAACCGCCGCGAAGTCAAAGCTGCCGCGCTCCTCGGCGAGCCGGGCGTGCAGCACTACTTGAAGCAGCACATCGCCCAGCTCGCCGCGAAGCTCATCGTCAACAGCACCGGCCTCGATCGAGTCCACCACTTCATAGGCTTCCTCGATCAGGTACTCCACCAGCGACTCGTGGGTGAGCGCGCCCATCCACGGGCAGTGCTCCCGGAGTGCGGCGATTGTTTCGATCAGGGTGTCGAGGCTGGATTTGTCAGCCGAGGTTGGCGTAGGCATCGTTGATGTACTCCACCAGGGCTTCGCGCTCGTCCAGCGGCAGGAACGCTGCCTCGGCGGCGTTGAGCGTCAGCTCCAGCAAGTCATCGAGGTCGTAGTCGAAAGTCTCCACCAGGAGCTCGAACTCGTCCGTGAGGGTGACGCCGCTCATGAGGCGGTTGTCCGTGTTGATGGTGACGTTGAAGCCGAGTTGGAACAACATGTCCAGCGGGTGGTTCTCGATCCCTTCGCCAAAGTTGGCGATCGCACCGGTTTGCAGGTTGGAGGAGGGGCAGATTTCCAAGGCGATGCCGCGGTCGCGAACCCAGCCGGCCACGTTGCCGAGGGTTACCAACCCCACGGTGCCTTCGCCGTCGTCGTCCGCGTCTTCCTCGAACTCAACCGTGATGTCCTCGGCGATCCGGACGCCGTGTCCCAAGCGCAGGGCGCGGCCGTCAACCAGGGCGGACTGGATGCTGTCCAGGCCAGCCGCCTCGCCCGCGTGGACTGTTGCCGGGAAGTTGTTGGCGGCGAGGTAGGTGAACGCTTCTTTGAAGCGGGAGGGCAGGAAACCGTCCTCGGCACCGGCAATATCGAAGCCCACAGCGCCCTTGGTCCGGTGGCGGACGGCGAGTTCGGCGATTTCCTGGCCACGGTCTGCGTGGCGCATGGCGGTGATGAGCTGGCCTACCTGGATCTGCTGTCCGCGCTCGTCGGCGGCGGCCACGCCGGCTTCCAGGCCGGCCTGGACGGCTTCCACAACCTCATCGAGGCTGAGGCCCTTCTGCAGGTGCTGCTCCGGGGCCCAGCGGACCTCACCATAGACCACGCCGTCTTCGGCCAGGTCCTCGACGAACTCCTTGGCCACCCGGAAGAGGCCTTCCTTGGTCTGCATCACGGCAATGGTGTGGTCGAAGGTCTCAAGGTAGCGGACCAAAGAACCGGAATCGGCGGATTCGCGGAACCACTCACCCAAAGCGACTGGATCCGTAGATGGCAGGGTGTGGCCGATGGCCTCCGCCAGTTCGATGATGGTGGCGGGGCGCAGTCCTCCGTCCAGGTGGTCGTGGAGGGAAACCTTCGGCAGGCTCTTCAGATCGAAGTCGAGGGCAGGGGCAGCGTCAAGAATTGGCTCAGTCACGTACCCAACTGTAGGGGGACGGCAGGTGCTTAGCCAGCAGGCTTGGAACGGTCGACGCCGGCAATCGCCTTTGCGCTTACGTCTGCCGTGGGAGCGGTCCCGCGGGCGGCGGCTTCCTTGGCATAGTCCTTCTTCTCGAGGTACTTGTGCCACCAGCGCAGCACGTGGTCCACGACGATGCCAAGGACCACGGCGAAGGCCACGGCAATACCGACGCCAAGCAGCGGGTTGTGGTGGACCCATTGGCCGGCGAGGAGTCCGATGCCAATCGAGTAGCCAACCCAGGTGATGCAGGCAAAGGCATCAAGGAAGAAGAAGGTGCGGTGCCGGAATCCGGTCTGCCCTGCCACATAGTTCACTGCGACGCGTCCCCATGGAATGTAGCGGGCCGTGAAGATCAGGACGGCTCCGCGCTTGTCCAGCTCGTACTGGGCCCACGCGAACATCTTCTGGACCTTGGGGCGGCGCATCCATTTCCAGCGGGTCAGGCCGATCTTGCGGCCCAGCATGTAGGCCATGTTGTCGCCGGCCATGGCGCCAATAAGCGCCGTGGTCCCCAGGATCCAAAGGTTGGGTTCCCCGCTGTGAAGGGACAGCGCCGAGAGGCCAACAATTGCTGTTTCGCTGGGAAGGATGGTGGCGAATCCGTCGATGAAGAAGAACACCAGGAGCACCGGGTAAATCCAAGGCTGCCCGGCTGCATGCTCGAGCATTTGGTTCAAAAACTCCACGCGGCGGTAGCTCCTAGATGAATATGACTTGACACTGTGACGGAAGTCGCTCTTAGTGTCCCATGGCCGGGACGTCGTTCGCTACGCCCCAGCCTCGGGATCACACCTTTAACGCTAGCCGCGAGGGAGTTGTTCCGGCGTCAACCGGCGGGGTGATCTTACCCTGTTCGGGGTCTCATACCTTGGGTGGAGGCGGGGCGCTCTCCCCCGGCTGGCTCTCCGTCTCAGGGATGTCCTTGCCGTCCAGGGGCACGGAGCCGCGAACCTTGCTGATGATGCGGTCGATGATGATGCCCAGGATCACGGCCACCACGATCGCGATCACGGCACCGAGCAAATGGTTGTGCTCGAACCACACACCAAAGAAGTAGCCAAGGACCACCGAGTAGCCGGCCCACATGACCGCGGACAATGCCGTCAGGGCAACGAAGCGCCGGTGGTTGAAGTGGGTGGCCCCGGCTGTGAGGTTCACCGCGACGCGGCCGATCGGGATGAACCGCGCCACCATGATCAGCGAGGCGGCCCGGCGTCGCAGTTCCTTCCCCGCCCACCGGAAGGCTCCCTGCATGCGCTGGGTCCGCATCCAGCGCCACCGCTGGATGCCAATGCGGCGCCCGATCAGGTACGCGATGTTATCCCCGGAGAAAGCGCCCAGCGCTGCCACCAGGGCCAGCAGCCACACGTTCGGTGAACCGCTGCTTCCGGAGACAGCGCTGAGCCCTACCACCACCGATTCGCTGGGGATCGGCGGAAAGAAACCGTCGATGACGCAACAGGCCAACACCAGGAACAGCACCCAGGGCTGCCCGGCTGCGGCAAGGATGAAATCGTTGATGGCCTGCACGGGAATTAAGCCTAGGCGATCCTGTCGATGATCAGTTGCCGGGCCGGGCGCGAACCCTCCGGCGCAATCACCACGGCATCCTGCAACGCTTCCTTGGCGCGGCCGAACTTCTCAGGAGTATCCGTCAGGAGCGTCATGAGCGGCTCTCCCGCGCGGACCAGGGCACCGGGCTTGGCATGGAGCCGCACGCCTGCCGCCGCTTGGACCTGGTCCTCCTTGCGGGCCCGCCCGGCGCCGAGCCGCCACGCAGCCACGCCCACCGAGAGGGCGTCCAGTTCCACCAGCACGCCGTCTGCCGGAGCGTAGACAACCTCGGATTCCCGGGCAACCGGCAAGGCTGCCCGGGGATCGCCACCCTGGGCTTCGATCATGCGGTTCCACACGTCCATGGCCCGGCCGTCCTTGAGCGCGGCGGCGGGGTCGGCGTCGTGGATCCCCGCACCCGCCAACATCTCTTCGGCGAGCCGGACGGTCAGTTCGACGACGTCTTCCGGACCACCGCCCGCAAGGACCTCCACCGACTCTTCCACCTCAATCGCGTTGCCCGCGGTCAGGCCGAGCGGCGTGGACATGTCCGTCATCAACGCAACCGTGTGCACGCCGGCGTCCTTGCCCAGGGCCACCATGGTCTCCGCGAGCTCCCGTGCCTTGGCCTCGTCCTTCATGAAGGCGCCAGAGCCAACCTTTACGTCGAGGACCAGAGAGCCAGTGCCCTCGGCGATCTTCTTGCTCATGATCGAGGAGGCAATCAGGGGGATCGCCTCCACGGTCCCCGTCACGTCGCGGAGGGCATAGAGTTTCTTGTCCGCCGGAGCCAGTCCCGATCCGGCCGCGCAGATCACGGCGCCAACGTCCTGGAGCTGGGCCATGATCTCTGCATTGCTGAGGTTCGCCCGCCATCCGGGGATGGCCTCGAGCTTGTCCAACGTACCGCCGGTGTGGCCCAGGCCGCGGCCCGAAAGCTGCGGGACGGCCACCCCGAAAACAGCCACCAACGGCGCAAGCGGGAGCGTGATCTTATCCCCCACCCCACCGGTGGAGTGCTTGTCGCTGGTAGCCTTCCTGCCGCCGTCGGGCGTTGTCAGCGACGAAAAGTCCATCCGCTCCCCCGAGGCGATCATGGCGGACGTCCAGCGCGAGATCTCTTCCCGGTCCATGCCATTCAGGAGGATGGCCATATTGAGCGCGGCCATCTGCTCCTCGGCAATGACGCCCCGGGTGTAGGCATCGATGGTCCAGTCGATCTGTTCGGGCGTCAAGGTGCCCTTGTCCCGCTTGATGGTGATGATCTGGACGGCGTCGAACGCTTCGGTACTGGTCACGTGTTTTCCTCCAGGTGTTCCGGACCGAAGGCGTCAGGGAGCACCTGGTCCATGGTTTTGATGCCTTGGGTGGTCATGAGCTGCATGCCGGGTGCGCGGAACTCATACAGCAACTGGCGGCAGCGGCCACAGGGCATCAAGACGTTCCCTTGGCCATCCACGCAGTAGAAGGCCGCAATCCTGCCACCGCCGCCCATGTGCAGTTGCCCCACCAGGGCACACTCGGCGCACAGGGTCAGGCCGTAGCTGGCGTTCTCCACGTTGCAGCCGCTGATGATCCGGCCGTCCTCGGTGAGGGCCGCGGCCCCCACCGGGAACTTCGAATACGGTGCGTAGGCCTTCCCCATGGCCTCCTTGGCGGCGTCCTCCAGGAGCCGCCAATCGACGTCGCTCATCCGTCAACCCTTCACGTACGGTATGCCGCTCGCGGCCGGTGGCCTTGACCTGCCCACCAAGCCGGCGACGGCGAAGATGGTCACCAAGTACGGCAGCATGGCCATGAATTGGCTGGGCACCGGAGTTCCGATGATGCCCAGGATGGACTGCAGGTTGTACGCGAAGCCGAACAGCAGCGAGGCCAGGAAGGCACCGATGGGGTTCCACCGGCCGAAGATCAACGCCGCCAGGGCGATGAAGCCTCGGCCACCGGAGATCTCCTTGGTGAAGGAGTCGATGGTCACCAACGTGAAGACTGCCCCGCCGATGCCGGCAATGGCGCCGCCCAACGTGACATTCCAAAATCGGGTGGCGTTGACGTTGATGCCCAGGGTGTCTGCCGCCTGGGGGTGCTCGCCCACTGCACGGACACGCAGGCCCCAGCGGGTCTTGAACAGCCCAAACCACACCACTGCCACGGCAACGTACATCAGGTAGCCGGCGATCGACTGTTCAAAGAGGATCGGGCCAATGATGGGAATATCGGAAAGCAGCGGAATCGGAAGGATGTCCAGGCGGCCGGGGGTATTGAATTGGTCCTTGTTTGGAGCCATGACCGTTCCGAACAGGAAGCCCGTGAGGCCCGAGACCAGGACGTTCAGGACAACGCCCACAATGATCTGGTTGACCAGGTACTTGATGCTGAACACTGCCAACACCATGGACACCGCGGCACCTGCCGCCGCAGCAGCAACCAGGCCGATGTAGGGGCTGCCCGTGACCGTGGCCACGAGCGCGGCAGTGAAAGCGCCGCCCAGCAACTGGCCCTCGATGGCGATGTTGACCACGCCTACCCGTTCACACAGGACGCCGGACAACGAACCGAACACCAAGGGAACGGCCAGCGTCACCGAACCCGCCACCAGGCCCGCAAGGGAGATGGACGGCTGGCGGGCGCCGGCCACGATCCACACGAGCAGGGCGAAAACGAACACAACGGCGAACGCGATCGGCAACCACTTGGGCGAACGTTCCCCGCGCGTCCAGAGGTAGATCGAGTAGGCCGCCATGGCCAGCAGCAGGATGGCCAGCACCACCCCGCCTACTTGGCCGGGAATGATGAGGGCGGGAACCTGGACACTGTCGCCGGGATCGCTGATCTTCATTTCGGCAGTTTGTCCGGGGCCGAGCAGTCCGAAGAACACCAGGGCCAGCAGGGCCAGGACACCCAGGGAAACGGGAACCTTCAACGAGGGGCGCGCGCCCGGCAGTGCGGTTGCTCCAGCCCGGGGAGCGGTGGTTGTAGCGCTCACTTGGCACCTCCGGTGACAACGGCGGCGTTCGGTGCCGCCTTCTTGTTTTTCTTCTTCTTGCTGTCCAGCCGGAAGAGGGACCGGATCAAGGGCGGAGCGGCGATGAACAAAACAATGAGCGACTGGACCACCAGGACAATGTCGATCGGTGTGCCCGTCTGGATCTGCATCTGGACTGCGCCGGCCCGGAACGCACCGAACAACAGCCCGGCGAAGAAGGTACCCCACGGAGTACTGCGGCCCAGCAGGGCAACCGTGATGGAGTCGAAGCCGATCTGGGCGGCAACGCCACCAGTGAGGACCTTCTCCGTTCCGGCAACCTGGGCCACGCCACCGAACGCCGCGAGGGCTCCGGCAAACGCCATCACCAGGATGGTGGCGCGGGGAACCTTGACGCCGGCCGTCCGCGCCGCGGCTGGGTTGGCGCCCACTGCACGGAATTCAAACCCAATGGTGGACCGGTTCAGCATCCACCACACGCCGTACGTCAGCAACACGGCCACAAGGAAGCCCAGGTGGAGCCGCGAGCCCGGGATGAGGACCGGGTAAGTAGCCGATTCGTCCAGCCTTGGCGAGATGGGGCTGTTGTCCCCCGGCCGGCGGAACGCTGCCGTGTTGAGGAGGAAGTCCAGCAGGAACAGGGCAACATAGTTCAGCATGATGGTCACGATGACCTCGTGCGCACCCGTCCGGGCCTTCAGGACGCCAACGATTCCACCCCACACGGCACCGCCGAGGACGCCCATGATGATGACCACCAGGAGGTGCAAGCCGAAGGGCAGGTGCCAGGTGAAGCCAACGTAGGCGGCCAGGGTAGCGCTGATGATGATCTGCCCCTGGGCGCCGATGTTGAACAAACCGGCACGGAAGGCCAAGGCAACGCCCAGGCCGGCGCAGATGAGCGGCGTAGCCACGGTCATGGTTTCCAGCAGCGGCATGAAGCCCTGGCGTGTGTTGAACACCGCGCCTTGGAAGAGCGCCACGTAGCTTTTGGTCATGGCGTCCCACAGGGCCAGCAGGAAGTCGGTGGGCCGGGCGAAGAAGTAGCCGGCGGTCCTTGCCACGCGGGCATCCGTGCTGGCGATCAGGAGGCCACCGAGGATCAGCGCCACGATCACGGCGAGGACGGAAACGAACCCGTTGCCCATGACGATCCTGCGGAACAGGCTGCCCTGCTGGTGCCCGATATCCCCGCTCTGCGAGGAGACCGGAACGATCGATGGCTCCAGGGTGCCGCCTGCTGTGTCCAGGGCGACGTCCGCCGCCTGGGCATCAGCGGTGGATTCCTGGGGTGTTGGGTCCTTCTTGGACTGGTCGCTGCTGGTCTGGTCACTGGTTGTCATCGGAGCCCCCTTCCGGGCTGACGCCGGCCATCATGAGGCCGAGGGTGTCGCGGGGAGTCCCGGCGGGAACAATGCCAACGAGCTTGCCCTTGTAAAGCACGGCAATGCGGTCTGCGAGTTCCATGACTTCATCGAGCTCCGTGGAGACGATCATCACGGGCGTTCCAACATCGCGCTCGGCGACGATGCGCTTGTGCAGGAATTCAATGGAGCCAACATCCACGCCGCGGGTGGGCTGGCTGGCGATGAACAGCCGCAACGGGCGGGACAGTTCACGGGCCATGACCACTTTTTGCTGGTTGCCGCCGGAGAGGGTTCCCGCCGCGGCACCAGCCGACGGAGTCCGGATATCGAACTCCTCGATCTTGGCCTTGGCATTGTCAGCCACCTTGGCCGGCTTCATGCTCACGCCGCTGGCGAAAGGCGCTTGGTCATAGAGGTCAAGGACGAGGTTCTCCGCGACGGAGAACGGTCCCACCAGGCCGTCGACTGTCCGGTCCTCAGGAACAAAGCCAACACCGGAACGCAGGACATCCTTAACCGGCAACCCCAGGAGCTGCTTGCCGTCCAGGGTGACGGAACCGGTGACATGTTCCTGCACTCCAAGGATCGCCTCGGTAAGTTCCGTTTGCCCGTTGCCCTGGACACCGGCGACGGCGAGGATCTCGCCTTGGGCGATGTCGAAGCTGATTCCATCCACCACGTTGGTGCCGTTGGGGGCACGGACGGTGAGATTCTCGACGACGAACGTGGTTTCCTTGGGCTGGGCCGCCGCCTTGTCCAAGCTCAGGCTGACTGGACGGCCCACCATCATTGAAGCAAGTTCGGCGGCCGAAGCGGTAGGCGGAGCATCGCCCACCACCTTGCCGCGCCGGACCACGGTGATGACGTCCGAGACGGCCTTCACTTCCCGCAGCTTGTGGGAGATGAACACGATCGAGGTCCCGCTGGCTTTGAGCTGGCGCATGATGTCCAGGAGCTCATCGGTTTCCTGCGGCGTCAGGACTGCCGTGGGCTCGTCCAGGATGAGTACCTTGGCTTCGCGCACCAGCGCCTTGATGATCTCCACGCGCTGTTGGACACCCACGGGAAGGTCTTCCACCAGGGCGTCCGGGTCCACGTCGAAGCCGTACTTCCCCGAGATCTCGCGGATCCTGCGGCGGGTTTCATCCATGCTGAGGACGCCGCCGAAGGACGTCGGTTCGGCACCGAGGGCCACGTTTTCGGCGACAGTGAACACCGGGACCAGCATGAAGTGCTGGTGCACCATGCCGATTCCCGCCGCCATGGCGTCGCCAGGGCCGCGGAAGTTCACGGGCTGGTCATCCACTAGGATCTGGCCGGCTGTAGGTTCATAGAGGCCGTACAGCACATTCATGAGGGTTGATTTTCCGGCACCATTCTCGCCGAGGAGGCAATGGATCTGGCCGGATTCGACCACGAGGTCGATGTCTTGGTTGGCGTAGAAGCTCCCGAACGCTTTCGAGATCCCCTGTAATTCGAGTTTCACAACTCCCACCGTTCTTTGAGTCCGAGGGACGGCTGCACTGCTCACTACCTATGGCAGCAGCCTACGTCAGGGCAAAAACGCGCCGCCAGTACCGCGGAACGGTACTGGCGGCGCGTCCAGGAGTTGCTACTTCTTGGGGCTGGCCGCCGATTCGACTTTCAGCTTCCCGGAGATGATGTCCGCCTTGAGCGCATCGAGTTCGCTCTTGGTTTCTGAGGAGATGGCCGAGTCAAGATCGTGGAACGGGGCGATCGCCACGCCGTCGTTGGCCAGCGTGCCAACGTAGGCTTCGTTGCTGAACTTGCCCTCCTTGTCGTCCTTCACCACGGTTTCCACGGCTTCGCCCATCTGCTTGACCACGGAGGTCAGCATCAGGTCCTTGTATTCGGGAGCGGTGAGGAAGCCATCGGAGTCAACCCAGATGAGCTTGACGTCCTTGCCGGCCGCCTTTGCTTCCTTGAGGGCAGCGCCTGCACCCTTGCCAACAGGTCCGGCTACGGGCATCACGATGTCCGCGCCCTGATCCAGCAGGTTCTTGGTGATCTGCTTTCCGGTGTCCTGCTTTTCGAAGTCACCGGTGAAGGAGCCGTCCTGCGTGGCCTTGTCCCAGCCGACAACCTGGACGGTCTTGCCCTTGGCCTTGTTGTAGGCCTGGACGCCGTCGTAGAAGCCGTCCATGAAGATGGTGACCGTGGGCAGCTTGATGCCGCCGAAGGTTCCCACCTTGCCGGTCTTGGTGGCCGAGGCAGCGGCGTAGCCGGCCAGGTAGGCGGCCTGGGCGGTGTCGTAGACAACCGGCTTCACGTTGGCGATGGGGGTCTGGTACGAGTAGTCAATGATGGCGAAGTGCTTGTCCGTGTTCTTCTCGGCAGCAGCCTTGGTGGCATCGCCCAGGAGGAACCCGACCGTGATGGTCATGTTGCAGTTGGCCGACACCATGCCGTTCAGGTTGGTCTCGAAGTCGCTGTTGGCTTTGGACTCCGCGGACTTCACGGTGATGCCCAGGTCCTTTTCGGCCTTCTTGAGGCCCTCGAAGGAGGACTGGTTGAAGGACTGGTCGTCAAACCCACCGGAGTCGGAGACGATGCAACCGGTGTAGTTGCTGGCGGTATTGCTGGCGGAGCCGGCGTCGGGAGCCTGTCCGCAGCCGCTGAGCAGGAGCGCGCTGGCGCCCAAGGTGGCCACACCGGCCATCGAACCGCGCTTCAGGGTGGCACGCAGTGGTTTCTTCAATGTTCCTCCAGGAAGAAAGTGATGATCGCTACGACTGGTGGTCAATGAGTGTCCGTTTCCAAAACCCCGGGGCAGAAATTCTGTTTTCACTGATGCTTCGCAGCATTTGCGCCGTAGCGCATTGATAACCACCACCCTAGTGGCGTACACCACACGGAGATAGCACAAAGCTGGCCCCTGCCCCAGATCGTTGACTTTTTGTTACCAATCAGTAGGCAGGGGCACGCGTCACAGGCGGACCAGCATCTTTCCGGTGTTCATTCCGTCCAGCAGATCGATGAAGGCACGCGGCGCATTTTCCAGTCCATCCACGATCGTCTCGTCGTAGCTGACGGTGCCATCGGCCAACCAGCCAGCCATCTTCTGCCGGAACTCCGCTGCGTGCTGCCGTTGGCCGCCCACCAGGAAGCCGCGAAGCGTCAGCTGCTTGCCAATGGCCACAGCAAGGTTCCGCGGCGCTGCCGGGGGCTCGGTGGAGTTGTACTGTGCAATGGCCCCGCACATGGCTACCCGACCGCCAACGTTGAGCGTAGCCAAGGCCGCTTCGAGGTGCTCGCCACCGACGTTGTCGAAGTAGACGTCGATGCCGCGCTCCCCCGCTGCCGCACTTAGCTGTTCAAGCACGGGAGCGTCGTTGTAGTTGAAGGCTGCGTCGAAGCCAAGCTCCAACAGCCTGGCAACCTTGGCTGCCGAGCCCGCACTGCCAATCACCTTGCCGGCGCCCATCGCCTTGGCGATCTGCCCCACCATGGAACCCACGGCACCCGCGGCGCCGGAGACGAAGACAACGTCGCCTTCCTTGAACTCGGCCACCTTGAGCAGTCCGGCGTAGGCGGTCAGCCCGGTCATGCCCAACGCACCGAGGAACGCCGATGCCGGCGCAAGCCCGGCCGGCACCGTGGTGGCCGTTGCGGCGTCAACCACTGCGTGTTCACGCCACCCCAGCTGATGCACGACGACGTCACCCACCTTGTGCGCGTCCGAACGCGACGCGATCACCTCACCCACCGCACCGCCGTCGAGCGCTGCATCGAGGCGGAAGGGCGCCGAGTACGACTTAGCGTCGTTCATGCGGCCGCGCATGTAGGGATCCACGGACATGAACTGGTTCTTCACCAGGACCTGGCCGTCCTCCAGCTGGGGAAGCCCAGCCTCGGCCAGGCGGAAGTTGTCCGGAACAGGCCGGCCTGAGGGCCGGGAGGCGAGCTGGATTTCGCGGGTTGCGGCAGGAAGGTCCTGCGTCACGGCGCTCATGCTGCGAACTCCACGAGCTTGAGGTCCACGGCGATGTTGCCACGGGTGGCATTGGAATAGGGGCAGATCGTATGCGCCTTGGCCATGAGTTCCTCGGCCTTTTCCTTGCCCAAGGCGGGCAACGCGATTTCGAGTTCGGCAGCCAGGCCGTATCCTTCGCTGTCGGTCAAGGCTCCGAAGTGGATCTTCGCGGCGACGGCGGAGTCCGTCAGGTCAACGCGTTCCTTCCGGCCCACCAGGCGCAGCGCGGAGTGGAAGCAGGCCGCGTATCCGGCAGCAAACAACTGCTCCGGATTGGTTCCCTGGCCGTTGCCGCCCAGTTCCACGGGGCTTGCCAGGGCTACGTCAAGCCTGCCGTCGTTAGTGCGGGCATTGCCTTCACGGCCTTCGCCGGAGGCAAGTGCCTCAGCTGTGTAGAGGGTCTTCATGGGTAGTGTCCCTTTCTGGTGTGAAATCTTTTTCTCTTTATGAAGCCTTCAGAGTGACTTCTGCAGGGCCGCAGTGAGTTTGCCGAGGGTGGCATGCAGTTGCTGGATCTCCGCGGCAGACAGTCCTGCGGCGTCAGCGAGGCGCTGCGGAACGGCTTCTGCACGCTCGCTCAGCCGGCTCCCTGCCGCGGTGAGGACCACGTCAACACGGCGTTCGTCCTCGGCGGACCGGTGGCGCTCCACGAGGCCGAGTGCCTCAAGGCGCTTCAGGAGCGGTGACAGGGTCCCTGAATCCAAGCCGAGCTCGGCCCCCAACCCGCGCACGCTGCGCGGCTCCTGCTCCCAGAGGACCAGCATCACCAGGTACTGCGGATACGTCAGGCCCAGATCGTCCAGCACGGGGCGGTAGACCGCCGTCGCGGCTTTCGATGCCGAGTACAGCGCAAAGCAGACCTGGTGGCGGAGGCGTGGAGCATCACTCATGGCTAAAACGGTAGCGCACAATTGAATTGTGCACAACTAAATTTCCGCTGCGTTCACCCAACTGAGTCGCAGTAGATGCCGTTATGAGGGGTCAAAACGGCATCTACTGCGACTCAGTTGGGTCTAGTTCTGGAGATCCCGGATGGTCCGAAGAGCCGCAGCCGTCAGGACGCGGACCCCGAAGCCCAAGGCCCGCTCGTCCACAATGAAGTCGCCACGGTGGAGGTCGTACTCCTCGCCACCGGGCGTATGGGTGCCCAAGCGCATCATGGCACCGGGGAGGTCCGCGAGGAACCAGGCGAAGTCTTCGCCACCCATGGACTGCGGGGTCAGGACCACGGCGTTCTCGCCAAGTTCCGCCCGGGCAGCGGCCTCGATCAGCGCCGTCTCGTGCTCCGAGTTGACCACCGGAGGAACGCCACGGGTGTGTTCCAAGTGAACGTCCACGCCATACGGGGCAGCGACCTGCTTCACCACATCGTCCAACAGCTCTCCGGCGCTGTGCCACGCATCGCGGTCCAGGCAGCGCATGGTCCCGGCCATGTATCCGCTGCCCGGGATGGCGTTGGGGGCAGAGCCCGCCGAGATCTGGCCCCACACCACGGAAACACCACTGCGGACGTCAACGCGGCGCGACAGGACGGCCGGGACATTGATGGCGATCTGCGCCAGCGCGAACACCAGGTCTTCGGTCAGGTGGGGCCGGGAGGTGTGCCCGCCGCGGCCCGTCAGCTCGATTTTGATGGTGTCCGACGCCGAGGTGATCGCGCCGATGCGGGTGCCGATCTGGCCGGCGTTGATCCTGGGGTCGCAGTGCAGCGCCAGGATGCGGGGAACACCCTGCAGCACCCCTTGCTCAATGCAGGACAACGCACCGCCGGGCATGGTTTCCTCGGCCGGTTGGAAGATGATTCGGACCGTGCCGCCCAGCGGATTGTTCTTGTGCATGCGCTGCAGCGTCAAGGCGATGCCCAGCATGGTGGTGGTGTGGACATCGTGGCCGCAGGCGTGTGTCACTCCGTGGTTCTTGGAGGCGAACGGCAAGCCGGTTTCCTCGATGATCGGCAGCGCATCGATGTCGCCGCGGAGGGCTGTGGCAATGGGCCCTTCCCCCACATCCACCGTCAGGCCGGTGTTCTCCAGGCGGCGCGGCTTCAAGCCGGCGGCCTCGAGCCGCTCCACGAGCTTGTCCGTGGTGCGGAACTCCTTGAAGGAAAGTTCAGGGTGCGCGTGCAGGTCCCGCCTGAATTCGATGAGTCCGGGCAACAGCTCGTCAACCCAGGGGCCTACAACAGGGGTGGGCTCGGTTTCAGTCGTGTAATTGCGCACGTCACAACTCTAGCCATGCACGGCCCCGGAAGAACGAAAGCCACCTCTTGGTTACGCTGCGTTCAGGTGCAGGACAACCAAAGAGGTGGCTTAAGTCACAAGCCTGGGCTAGAGCACGTCCGTGTCGCCGCTGGCCTTCAGGGCATCCACGGCGCCCTTGACCCGCTGTGCGTGTTCCTTGGTGGTCACCAGGAGTGCGTCGGGAGTGTCCACGATGACAACGTCCTTGATGCCGATCAGCGCGATCACGCGCTTGGTGTCCGAGACAACCACGCCGCTGGCGTTTTCGGCGAAGACACGAGCACCTTCGCCGAGGACGGTCACCTCGTCGACGTCGCCGGCATTGTTAAGTCGTCCGATGGCGGCGAAGTCACCGACGTCGTCCCAGCGGAAAGTACCAGGTACGACGGCGACATCGCCGGCTGCCGCTGCGGGCTCGGCAACGGCGTAGTCAATGGCAATCTTGGGCAAGGTGGGCCACACGCGTTCGGTTACTTCGGCACGCTCCGGAGTGTCCCAGGCCTGGGCAATCTCCTGGATACCTGCGAAGAGCTCAGGCTGGTTGGCTTCCAGGTGCTGGAGCATGAGGGCTACCGGGGCTACGAACATGCCCGCGTTCCAGACGTAGTCGCCGGCCTCGACGTATTTGCGGGCAACGTCCTCGCTGGGTTTCTCCACGAATTCCGCCACGGCCAGGGCGTTGGGTGCGCCGTCGACCTTGAGTTCCTTGCCGGAGCGGATGTAGCCGAAACCTGTGGAAGGGTGCGTGGGCTTGATGCCGATGGTGACGATCTTGCCGGTGGCCGCGGTGAAGATCGCCTCGCGGACGGTGTCCTGGAAGAGCTCGTCCGGGCTGATCACCTGGTCGGCAGCGAAGGAGCCCATGATCGTCTCCGGGTTCCTCTGGTGGAGGATGGCCGCGGCCAGGCCAATGGCGGCGCCGGAATCCTTGGGTTCGCTTTCGAGGACCAGCTCGTCGTCCCCTACTTCGGGAAGCTGGCGGCACACGGCGGCCCTGTGCGCCTGGCCCGTTACGACCAGGACCCGCTCGCCGGCCAGGGGCTCGAGGCGATCGTAGGTTGCCCTCAAGAGAGTGCTGCCGGAACCGGTCAGGTCATGGAGGAACTTCGGTGCCGCGGCGCGCGAGAGTGGCCACAGCCTGGTTCCCACACCGCCGGCCGGAATGACTGCATGGAAGCGGTCCAAGGGTGATTCCGGGAATGTCGCGTCTTCTGTACTCACCTCAACACTTTATCGGACACAGCTGCCCGGCCCTGCCGCACGCCACACATGTGGCATTAGTCTCATGCAACGGAAAAATTCCCGGAATCCCGGGCGGGAAACACAGAATTAACAAGCAGAGAAGCCGGTCCTAAATTGAATAAGCTGTTAGCGAAGCCTAGATTTAGGCGTGAGCTACGAGTGCTCTCGCAGCAGGCGTTCCCCCCGCGTGGATCCCATGCCAGCGCCGCTGTGTTGCAGGAAGGTTTATTCAGTGCCGACAAAACCAGCTGGCACCTTGTACCGCGGCCGTGAAGGCATGTGGTCCTGGGTTGGACACCGTATTACCGGTGTAGTGATCTTTTTCTTCTTGTTGGTCCATGTGCTGGACACCTCATTGGTGCGCGTGTCCCCTGAGGCCTACACCGCCGTTATCGGCGCCTACAAGAACCCCCTGATGGCCCTGGGTGAAACGGGCCTGGTCGCTGCGATCATCTTCCACGCCTTCAACGGCCTGCGCGTGATCGCCATCGACTTCTGGAAGAAGGGCGCAAAGTACCAGCGCCAACTGCTGTGGGTCGTACTTGCGCTGTGGCTGGTTACGTTCGCAGGGTTCGCCATCCGCCACCTTTCCCTCGCGCTGGGAGGCCACTAAGCCATGACCACCATCCAGTCCCCCCGTTCGGGCAAGATCGCCCCGAAGTACAACCGGACCGGCAGCAGCCGCGGCAACTTCGAAATGATCGCCTGGCTCTTCATGCGCCTCTCCGGCATCGTCCTGGTGGTGCTCATCTTCGGCCACCTGTTCGTGAACCTGCTGGTAGGCGAAGGCATCCACGCGATCGACTTCGGCTTCGTGGCAGGCAAGTGGGCAGATCCCTTCTGGCAGTTCTGGGACCTCGCCATGCTCTGGCTGGCCATGCTCCACGGCACCAACGGCGTCCGCACCATCATCAACGACTACGCGGAAAAGGATTCCACCCGCTTCTGGCTCAAGGTGGTCCTGTACGCAGCTACTGCGGTGATCGTTATTCTTGGCACCCTGGTGATCTTCACCTTCAACCCGTGCCCCGTCGTCGACGGCGTCCAGCTGCCTGGCGGATTCTGCCCGGCCCCGTAGCGGCGCAGCCGGCTTGATCCGGCACGCCTGACGTAGCGGAGCAGCCTCCGCCGACCATCTGAATTTTGAAAGAGAGAGCATCTGGTATGCAGGTCCATAAGTACGACGTCGTCATTGTCGGTGCAGGTGGCGCCGGCATGCGCGCCGCGATCGAGTCTGGTCAGCGCGCACGCACAGCGGTACTGACCAAGCTCTACCCCACCCGTTCGCACACCGGTGCGGCACAGGGTGGCATGTGTGCAGCACTGGCCAACGTCGAAGAAGACAACTGGGAATGGCACACCTTTGACACCATCAAGGGTGGCGACTACCTGGTTGACCAGGACGCAGCGGAGGTCATGGCGAAGGAAGCCATCGACGCCGTGCTGGACCTGGAAAAAATGGGTCTGCCGTTCAACCGCACGCCCGAAGGCCGGATCGACCAGCGCCGTTTCGGCGGCCACACCCGCGATCACGGCAAGGCCCCCGTCCGCCGTGCGTGCTACGCCGCCGACCGTACCGGCCACATGATCCTGCAGACGCTGTACCAAAACTGCGTCAAGCACAACGTTGAGTTCTACAACGAGTACTACGTCCTTGACTTGCTGATCGTCGAAGAAGACGCAGTGCGCGAGGACGGTACTCCTTACAAGCAGAAGCGTGTTGCCGGCGTGGTCTCCTACGACCTCGCTTCCGGCGAACTGCATGTCTTCCAGGCCAAGTCCGTGGTGTTCGCTTCCGGCGGCGCCGGCAAGGTCTTCAAGACCACGTCCAACGCCCACACCCTCACCGGTGACGGCATGGGAATCGCCTTCCGCCGCGGCATTCCGCTGGAGGACATGGAGTTCTTCCAGTTCCACCCGACCGGCCTGGCCGGCCTGGGCATCCTCCTCACCGAGGGTGCACGTGGTGAAGGTGCCATCCTGCGTAACTCCGAAGGTGAGCGCTTCATGGAGCGCTACGCCCCCACCATCAAGGACCTCGCACCCCGTGACATCGTGGCCCGCGCCATGGCCAACGAGGTCCGCGAAGGCCGCGGCTGTGGCCCGAACAAGGACTATGTGCTCCTTGACCTGACCCACTTGGAGCCGGAGCACATCGAAGCCAAGCTTCCGGACATCACCGAGTTCGCCCGCACCTACCTTGGCGTGGAACCGTTCACGGATCCGGTTCCCGTGTTCCCCACGGCGCACTACGCCATGGGCGGAATCCCCACCAACATCGCAACCGAGGTCCTCCAGGACAACGACACCGTTGTGCCGGGCCTCTTCGCTGCCGGTGAAGTTGCCTGCGTTTCCGTCCACGGCTCCAACCGCCTTGGCACCAACTCGTTGCTGGACATCAACGTCTTCGGCAAGCGGGCCGGTGTTGCGGCCGCCGAGTACTCCAAGACGGCGGATTTCGTTGAGCTTCCCGAAGATCCGGAAGCCATGACCCGTGGCATCCTGTCCGGCCTGCTCAACGGCACCGGCACCGAACGCGTGGCCCAGATCCGCAAGGAACTGCAGGACACCATGGATGCCAACATGCAGGTGTTCCGCACCAAGGAATCGCTGCAGCAGGTCCTCAGCGACATCGCTTCCTTCGAAGAGCGCTACAAGAACGTCACTGTCCAGGACAAGGGCAAGCGCTTCAACCTGGACCTCCTGGAAGCCGTGGAGCTGGGCTTCCTGCTCGACATGGCGAAGGTCATGACCGTTGGTGCTTTGCACCGTGAAGAGTCCCGTGGCGGCCACTACCGCGAGGACTTCCCGGACCGCGACGACGAGAAGTTCATGAAGCACTCCATGGCTTACCTGGACGACTCCGTCACTGCCGCCTCGTCGGCCGAGTCCGTTGCGGGCATCCGTCTTGAGACCAAGCCCGTTGTCTTCACCCGTTACGAGCCGATGGAGCGTAAGTACTAATGACTACCGAAATGGCAGAACCCGCTTCCAAGATCGAACTTCCTGCGGGCGTTGGCGGCGGCGGGGAAATCCCCACGTTCCACATCACCCTGCGCGTCCGCCGGTACGATCCCGAGATCTCCGACGAAGCCCGCTGGGACGACTACAAGCTGACCATGTACGGCACGGACCGTGTGCTGGATGCCCTCCACAAGGTCAAGTGGGAGATGGACGGCACGGTTTCGTTCCGCCGGTCCTGCGCCCACGGCGTGTGCGGTTCCGATGCCATGCGCATCAACGGCCGCAACCGCCTGGCCTGCAAGACGCTGCTGAAGGACCTGGACACCACCAAGCCCATCACCGTTGAGCCCATCAAGGGCCTCCCGGTGGAGAAGGACTTGATCGTGGACATGGAACCCTTCTTCCAGTCCTTCCGCGAAGTGATGCCGTTCCTGATCAACAAGGGCCACGAGCCCACCAAGGAACGCCTGCAGTCCGTCGAGGACCGTGAGCGCTTCGACGACACCACCAAGTGCATCCTCTGCGCTGCCTGCACCTCGTCCTGCCCGGTCTTCTGGACCGACGGCCAGTACTTCGGCCCGGCAGCGATCGTCAACGCGCACCGCTTCATCTTCGACTCCCGTGATGACGCCGGCGACATGCGCCTGGAAATCCTCAACGACAAGGAAGGCGTGTGGCGCTGCCGCACCACCTTCAACTGCTCCGAGGCCTGCCCGCGTGGCATCCAGGTCACCAAGGCCATCGCCGAGGTCAAGCAGGCTATCCTGTCGCGCAAGATCTAGTCGGCCGTTCTCCAAGGACAGCACGACGACGGCGCCGCCCACCACTGCTGGTGAGCGGCGCCGTCGGGCTTTAATCAACAGCGGAGACGCTCCGAACCGGGCGTCCGAACAACAAGGAGGGCAGCGTGTCACGCTCCGAGAAAATCACCTTCACGGGAAGCACGGGCGATGCCTTGGCGGGAATCGTCGACGTGCCCGAAGGTCCCGTCCGGGGCTGGGGTGTGTACTCGCATGGCCTGACCCTGGGCAAGGACAGCCCAGCGGCCTCCCGCATTTGCAAAGGCCTGGCCGAGCAGGGCGTCGGCATGCTGCGCTTCGACAATCTGGGGCTGGGCGGCTCAGAGGGCGAATGGTCGGCAGGGTCCTTCAGCGTCAAGGTGGCGGACACGATCCTGGCCGCAGCGTTCATGAAGGATCAGGGCCGGGCCATTTCGCTGCTGGTGGGCCACTCGTTCGGCGGCGCTGCCGTGCTGGCGGCCACCCGGGACATTCCCGGACTCAATGCCGTGGTGACAGTTGGCGCGCCGTTCGAACCCAAACACGTGGAGCACATGTTCGACGCCGAAATCGACTCCATCCTGCGGGACGGATCCGCCGTGGTGGACCTGGGCGGGCGGCCCATGGAAATCCGCAGGCACTTTGTGGAAGACGTGGAACGGGCCGACCTGCGCGACTGCATCCGGACCCTCCACAAGCCGCTGATGGTGATGCACTCCCCCACGGACAACACGGTGGGAATCGACAACGCCAGCGAAATCTTCCGCACTGCGCGGCATCCGCGCAGCTTCATTTCGCTCGAAGGCAGCGAACACCTGCTCACGGGCAAGGGACAGGCCGCCCGCGTGGCACGGATCATCGGTGCGTGGGCTGATCCGTACCTGGAAGTCCGCGACGCCGGCTGACGGCCCGGCCCACCCCAAGTAGGGGACAGCAAACGTTCCACTGACGCCTCAGTGGAGCGTTTGCTGTCCCCCAGTTGGGTGTCTACTTGCCGATGGCGGCCTTGCTCTCGTTGATCCATTGCTCGGCTGCCTTGTCCGGACTCAGCCGCTTGAACAGGACCTCGGTGTTGATGCGCGCCGTGATTTCGGAGACCGCCGTGGAACCCGTGGGGCCGATGTAAGTGGGCGCGAAGTCCATCTTGCCGATCTGGTCGATGTACGCCGCCTCAACCTTGCCCTGCGGAGTCAGCAGGTCCTGGATGGCGGTGCGCATGCCGGAGTTGCTGGGCACGCCCCGGTCGCTCTGGATGATCTTGGCTGCCGACTCATTGTTCACCAGGAAGCTCACCAGCTTGGCAGCAGCATCCGCGTGCTTGCTGCGGGCGGAGATGGTGTAGAACTGCGAGGACTGAAGCCAAATACCCGGTGTGGGGGTCTCCCCCGGCAGCTTCAGGAGCTTGAGCTCGGTACCGGATGCTTTGCTCAGCGCTGCCAGCGAGTTGCTCCACGTGAGCATCATGCCGGCCTTGCCCATGCCCATGAGCGTCTGCTCGGTGCTGACGTTGAGCTTCTCGACGGTTTCGGAGGCACTCGGAGCGGCACCCGTTTCACTCAGCTTTAGCGAATAGTCGAAGTACGCCTGGACCGTGCCCTTGTCCAAGCCAAGTTGTCCGTCCTGGGTGTAGAGGGACTGTCCGCGCTGGCGGGCGAAGGCATCGAGTGAGTCGTGGGTCAGGACGGTGGCCGTGCCGTAGGTTCCTTTGGGGCTCTTGGACGTGATGTCACCGGCAATGCGGGCAAAGTCGTCCCAGCTCCACTTGTTGTCGTCCGGGAGGGAAACTCCGGCTGCCTGGAACACTGCCGGGTTCACCACGATCGCCAAAGCGTTGGCTCCCGTCGACACACCGTACTGTGTGCCTTTCACTTGGCCGTTCTCCAAGGCGCCCTGGTCCAGCTTGGACAGATCCAGCGAGCCATTGACCTTGGACAGGTCCAGGAGGGCGCCACGGTTGGCATATTCTGCCGGATACGCGCCACCCATGGTGATGACGTCCGGGGCATCGTTGGCCGCAACCTGGGTGGCCAGCTTGTCGAAGTAGCCGCCAATATCGCCGTACTCCGGCTTGACCTTGATGTTGGGGTTGGCTGCCTCGAATTCGGCGATTGCCTTGTTGGTCAGCTCCGCGCGGCCGGCGTTCCCCCACCAGGAGAACCTGATCTCCACCGGACCGCTTTCGGCCTGGGTGTTGCTGCCTGCTGAACACCCTGTGGCCAAGCCAGCCAGGCCCAGTGCTGCTATGAACGCCAGGGATTTTCGGATACTACCTAGAGATTTACGCGCCATTGGGTAAGCTTCTTTCAGACTCAGAAAACGGTTCCTGAAACGTATCAAGCGCACTGATGTGCGTCAATAGTTCTGATCGTTAACTATTTAGGAAGCTTCCCGGAGGCCCCGTCTTGACCCTGAAACTGACCGACATCCAGATCCGCGATCCCTACGTCCTCACACTTCCCGCAACAGGTGAATACCTGCTCTTCGGCAGCACCGACAAGAACATCTGGTCGGGTCCCGCCACGGGATTCGACTGCTACCGGAGCAGTGACCTCAAGGAATGGGAGGGGCCCGTTTCCGCCTTCCGGCCGGACCCAGGTTTCTGGAGCCAAGAGCAATACTGGGCACCCGAAGCCCATGAATACCAGGGGCGTTTCTACCTGTTCGCCACCTTTACAGCACCCGGTCAGTTCCGGGGAACCCAGATACTTTCCAGCGACCAGGCCGAGGGGCCGTACACACCGTGGAGCGACGGGCCGGTGACTCCACGCGATTGGGAATGCCTTGACGGATCACTCCACCTGGACGCCGACGGACAGCCGTGGATGGTTTTCTGCCACGAGTGGAAGCAGATCGACGACGGCGCCATGGTGGCCCAGCGCCTCAGCCCGGACCTGCGCACCGCGGTGGGTGAACCGACGGTCCTGTTCACGGCTTCCGAGGCTCCTTGGTCACGTCCCCTGCACAAGCCGTCCCAGACGGCCGCACCCGTCTACGTCACTGACGGTCCTTTCCTCCACAGGCTTGCCAGCGGCAAACTCATCATGCTGTGGTCCAGTTTCGGTGACCACGGCTATGCCATGGGCATCGCCCGCAGCCAATCCGGCACGGTGCTGGGCCCTTGGATCCAGGAGCCTGAAGCCCTGTGGAGCAAGGACGGCGGCCACGGCATGATCGCCCGGACACTTGGCGGAAGCCTGTTCCTGACCTTGCACCAGCCCAACCAGAGCCCTAACGAACGTCCCGCTTTCTTCCCCCTGCGTGAACTGGAGGACACAGTGGTGCTGGCGCCTGCCGGTGCCGGCGCCACTGCCGGCATCGACCGCGAGTCGCTGGTCAGGCGCCACAACGTGAAGCAGCAGGAACTGGACCCACGGAGCCCAGTGTCAGTGGGCAATGGCGAATTCGCCTTCACCATGGACCTCACTGGCCTGCAGACCTTTCCCGGCTCCTACCCCGTGGGGGCCCGCGACGAGCTCCCACCCGGAACACTGCTTGGCACCCAGGCACAATGGGGCTGGCACTCAGTCCCACCAGAAGCTTCCTACGACCTGTCAGGCTCCACCGTCCTCTACAACTCACCCCGCGGGCCAGTGCCCTACGTGGACATGGTGGGAGACATCGTGGACGACCGGGAAACCGGAACCTCCAGGGCCGAAACGTGGCTCCGCGCCAACGCGCACCGCCTGGACCTGGGCAGGATCGGCTTCCGGTGGGTAGAAGGCGGGAAGGAACGCGCCCTCGCACCGGCCGAGATCACCGGAACCGAGCAAACACTGGACCTCTGGTCTGGCATCGTTACCAGCCACTTCACCGTGGCGGGCCACCCCGTGACGGTCACGACGGCGTGCCACCCGGACCGCGACCAGCTCGGCTTGCGCGTGGAGTCGCCTGCGTTGGGCTCGCCTGGGCCCCGCCTGGTGATCGGCGTCGACTTTCCGTACGGCTCCGAGGCCTGGCATGATGCAGCTGATTGGAGCAGGCCGGATGCGCATACAACCACCCTGGAGCAGCACACCCGGGCCGACGCCGGGAATACAGGCTGGGTGGTGCACCGGGAACTGGATGATTCGCGCTACGAAGTGGTCATTACCGGAAAGAGCCTGCAGGTCGAACAGGCGGGCCAGCATTCGGTTCGTATTGGGGCCGGAGACCACAGTGACTCCGGCGGACGGGGCACCACCTTGGACCTGTCCATTGCCTTCCTCCCCGCGGGCGATGGCGACTGCATCCCGCGCGGCAATGCCGGAATCGGACAGGCGGCACCGGCAACCGAGCCAACCCACGCGGCACCCGAGGCAGGTCTAGGCACCGGGCCAGGGTCCGGCGTCGTACGTTCACCGGAACTGGAGGCAGGCAACGACGTCGCGGCAGCGTCGGCCGCGTACTGGCCGAAATTTTGGAACTCCGGCGGCGCGATCGAACTCCACGCCACCGATGACCCGCGGGCCAAGCAATTGGAGCGCCGGATTGTCCTCTCCCAGTACCTGACGGCGATCAACTGCTCGGGCTCGCTGCCGCCGCAGGAAACGGGGCTGGTGTGCAACTCGTGGCGCGGCCGTTTCCACTTGGAAATGCACTGGTGGCACGCTGCCCACTTCGCCCAATGGAACCGCACGGAACTGCTGCTGCCGTCACTTCGCTGGTACTCCACGGTGCTGGAAAGGTCCCGGCAAACAGCCAAGCAACAGGGTTTTGAGGGAGTGCGTTGGCCCAAGCAGGTTGGACCGGATGGACGCGAGAGCCCAAGCACCATCGGCACCTTCCTGGTCTGGCAGCAGCCGCACCCCATCTACCTCGCTGAACTGGCCTACCGGGCCAACCCATGCCGCGAAGTGCTGGAAGAATTTGCGGAGATTGTGTTCGAGTCGGCGGCGTTCATGGCCAGCTTTGCGCATCCGACGCAGCGGGGATTCGAACTCGGGCCGCCGTTGGTCCCCGCACAGGAAAGTTACGGTTCCATCCGCGGCAGGGTCAGCAACCCTACGTTCGAGCTGGCCTATTGGCAGTGGGCGCTGGGCATCGCCTCGGACTGGCGGGACCGGCTGGGGTTGGAGCCGGTTGCCGCTTGGGAGGACGTAGCCGGCGGTATGGTCAAACCCCACGTTGTGGATGGGGTGTACACCGCGATCGACGTGGAACCCTTCACGATCCGCACCGACCACCCGTCCATGTTGTGTGCCCTGGGTTTCGTGCCCAGGACCGGGTTGATCGATCCGGACACCATGCGGGCCACCCTGGGCGACGTGCTGGCGGACTGGGATTGGGCCAGCACCTGGGGCTGGGACTACCCGGTCATGGCCATGACGGCGGCGCGTTTGGAGGACCCGGAAGCCGCGGTGGACGCGCTGCTGCTGGACGCGGGAAAGAACACCGTGCTGCCGAACGGCCACAACCGGCAAACCGATTCCCTGCCGTTGTACCTCCCCGGCAACGGTGGCTTGCTGGCGGCGGTGGCGTTGATGGCAGCCGGGTGGGACAACGGACCCGAACGCCACGCCCCCGGATTCCCGCCGGGTTGGACCGTCGCCTGGGAGGGACTGATGAAGGCGCCGTAGCCGGGTTCTAGGGGCGCTTGGGGCCGAGGGACGCGCCCACCAGCGCGCCCAGGCCGACCCCGATCAGGATGCCTAAGAAGGGTGAGTTGAACACGAGCTGGCCCACCACCAACCCCACCGCGGCACCGATGAGGCAAGCGATCCACAACTGGTTGTTCACGGTGCCTCCACGGGCCAAGTCAGGTTTGCGGGGTGGCCCGGCGGGCGCCGAGGAACCTCTTGCGCGGCATCTCCCCTGCCTCCACGTCAGCCTCCCGAATGGCCGACCATGCTGCCGAGACGAGGTACACCTGGCTGACCAGGTTGAACCAGATGAGCAACCCAATGATGATCGCGAAGGAAGCCAGGACCGGGTTGTTCCCCGCGCGGGCAAGAAGTTCGGTGCTGAAGAACTGCAGGACCGTGGTCCCGACGCCTGCCAGGACAACCCCTTCCAGGAACGCCTGGCGCCCAAGCTTCAGTCCACCGGCCAAACGGAACAACACTGCCGCCGTCGCGCAGTTCAAGAGGAGCGGGACCACGATCTTGACGACGGCGGCAATGGGACCGGCGATGGCCTCATCCAGGCGGAGTGCATCAAAGATCCAGTCCGCGGCCGTACCGAACACCAGCGAGGCACCGGCGCTGACCACCAGGATGACCCCCAGGAGCAGCAAGGTCCCGGCGTCCACGAGCTTCTGCAACACGGCGCTGCGCTGGAGGGGGTCCGCCTGCATGACTCCGCGCACGCCTTCCCGGACGCTCGCGATCCAGCCCAACGAAGTGAAGATGGTAACGACGGCGGCGATGGCGGCTGTCCAGCCGAGACCGGACGGGTTCAACAGCGTCTGCGGGTCCACCAGGCCTTCCCCGCCGTTGACCTGCAGGAGGCCAGGCGCCGCCGAAGCCACGCTGCGGATCACGGCGTCTTCCAGGACCGGGTTGCCGCCCAGGACGATGCCCGCAATGGCGAAGCCGGTGGTCAGGAGGCCGGTCACCGAGAAGAACATGTTGAATCCGATGCCGGCACTCAACAGCGGCCCGTGTTGCCGGGAGTAGTGCTGGAAGGAACGCATGGCCCGGTTGGTATTCAGCTTGGCGAGGGCCAACGCAAAGAAGGCGCCCGCTCTCTTGGCCAAGCCGTCACCGGCACGCTTGCTGTGGCCCCAGTCCTGCCGCTTGTGGAGGAGTTCGAGTTTGAGTTTCGCCAGCTCAGTTGGCAGCGGAGGACTGCCCGCCTGTTGACGTGGATTCCGCCTGCTGGTCTTCGTCACTGTCGCCGCCAAAGTCGAGCTCTTCCCGTAGCTGCCAAATTCCATTGGTGTCGTGCTCGTAAAGTCCCATGCTAACCACTGGGAAGGTGGCCCGGTAATCACTGAGCACCGTTTCGGCCTCGTCAAGATTTTCCTGCGCGACGTCGTGGGCCACAGTGACGTGTGGATGGTACGGGAACGGGAGCAATCGCTCCAAGGGACCGGACTGCAGTTTCTCGTGGAGCTGCACGCATTCCTCGAAGCCTTGCTCCACGTTCACGAACACCACGGGCGAGACCGGACGGAAGGAACCCGTACCGGAAATGGTGATGGTGAACGGCGGCTGGGTCTGCGCTACCGCCCGCACGTGGTCCCGGGTGGCTTCCCAGTCCTGCGTGGGCGTCGTGGTGATCAGGGTGATGTGCGCCGGAATGACCTCGGCCATGGGATCGCCGAACGACGCCCGCCAATCCTGCAGTTCCTGCGCGATGTCCGGCGGGAATCCGAGGATCACGCCCACGCACATGGCGTCACCGGCACCGCAACCGGTGCCGGTGACAGCGGGCTGGGGCGAACCGTCCGGACCGGCACCCTGGTGGGAGTCGGCCTGGACGTTGAGCTGACCAGCGGCGCACATGGATTTAGCGGACTCCCTGCTCTACCCCGCGGTAGGGCAGGAACCCAACCTTGGAGTAGACGTCGGCGAGGGTGGCGGAGGCAATCCCGCGGGCTTTGTCCGCGCCGAGGGCCAGGAGGCGGTCCAGCTCGGCGGGGTCGGCCAGGAGTTCGTTGGCGCGTTCCCGGATGGGGGCCAGGTGACCTGAGACGAGTTCGGCAAGGTCCACTTTGAGGTGGCCGTACATCTTGCCCTGGTAGTCGGCCACGATCTTCTCCACCGGGGTACCGCTGATGGCCGAGTAGATGGTCAGCAGGTTGGAAACGCCGGGCTTGTTCTCGCGGTCGTAGCGGATTTCGGTCTCGGTGTCCGTCACGGCCGACTTGATGCGCTTGGCCACGGTCTTGGGGTCGTCGAGCAGGTTGATGAGGCCCGCCGGCGATTCCGCAGACTTGGACATCTTGGCCGTGGGGTTCTGGAGATCGTAGATCTTGGCCGATTCCTTCTGGATGAAGGCCTCGGGCACCTGGAACGTCTCACCGAACCGGCTGTTGAAGCGGTTGGCGAGGTCCCGGCTCAGCTCCACGTGCTGGCGCTGGTCCTCGCCCACCGGCACGCCGTGCGGCTGGTACAGGAGGATGTCCGCGGCCTGCAGGATGGGGTACGTGAACAAGCCAACGCTGGCGTGGTCCGAGCCCTGCTTCTGGGCCTTGTCCTTGAACTGGGTCATGCGGCCGGCTTCGCCCATGCCGGTGATGCAGTTAAGGACCCAAGCCAGCTGCGCGTGCTCGGGAACCTGGGACTGGACGAAGAGCGTGCACTTCTCCACGTCCACGCCACCGGCAATGTACTGTGCTGCGGTGACGCGGGTGCGGCGTGCGAGTTCGGCAGGGTCCTGCGGGACCGTAATGGCGTGCAGGTCCGGGATGAAGAAGACGGCGTCGTACTCGTCCTGCATGCGGACCCAGTTGACCAGGGCGCCAAGGTAGTTGCCCAGGTGCAGGGAGTCCGCCGAAGGCTGCATGCCGGAAAGCACGCGGTGCTTGGCGCCGGCAGCAAGCTTGGTGGAGGTCACGGGATTGGCGGCCGGAAGAACGGCTGCGTCAGTTTCAGCTGTAGTCATGGGGTAAAAACTTTCGTCAAGCTTTAGAGCCGGTAGTCAACAACCACCGGTGCATGGTCGGAGAAGCGGGTGTCCCACGAAGGCGCCCGGTCCACTACTGCCGAGAAAGCTGCGGCAGCCAGTGCGGGAGTAGCCAGGTGGTAGTCGATGCGCCAGCCAGTGTCAGTATCAAAGGCTTTGCCGCGCTGGGACCACCAGGTGTAGGGGCCGGCGACATTTCCTGCCAGGCCCCTGTGGACATCCCTCCATCCGATCTCTTCGTCGAAGAAGCGGTCAAAGTAGGCACGCTCCTCCGGGAGGAAGCCGGCACGCTTGACGTTGCCCTTCCAGTTCTTGATGTCGAGTTCGGTGTGACCCACGTTGAGGTCGCCCACCACCAGTGCGTGATCGCTGTGCTTGGCCAGTTCAGGCAAGCGGGTGGTCATGGCGTCCAGGAAACGGTACTTGTCATCCTGCTTGGGCGTTCCGGCCTCACCGGAGTGCACATAGGCGCTGACGGCGGTGAGCGTGGTTGCCTCACCCGCAGAGTTCCGCAGGGCGAAGTCGGCCTCGACCCAGCGTCCGGAGGTATCGAAGTATTCGTCTCCATTGCCGATCCGTGTGGCAGTGGGTTCCTGGCGTGAAGCGATGGCTACGCCCGCCCGGCCCTTGGCTCCGGCCTCGGCGTGGAGGATGTACCAGCCCTCACCGATCAGCGAGTTGACGATCCCGTCAGGGGCACGGACTTCCTGCAGGCAAAGGATGTCCACTTCGCGCGGCTCCAGCCATTCCGCCATGCCCTTCTTGTAGGCAGCCCTCAGGCCGTTGACGTTGACCGATGCGATGCGAAGGAAATCCTTCTTCAATGCCGTACTCACCCGCTCTACTCTAGTCGATGATGGTTCCGGCCACGGGCTCGTCGGAGTCACCCGGGGACTTGATCATGTCCCGTGCGTTGGTGGACGTGATGGCGATGGTTTCCAGGGCGCGGTTGATGGTGTCCTGGTTGGCATCGGCACCCTTGGCGCGCTCGTCTTCCACCACCCGGACCTGGACCTGGACGATCTTGAAGGAGTGGTCCAGCTTGAGGTCCCGTACCTCGTCCGCCTGGCTCCGTTCGGCCACCACCCGGGTGCCGCCATGGTCCGCGGAGGACGACGACGGCGCGCGGCCGGTTGCCGCGGCAAAGGCATTTTGCGCTTCGGTCAGCTTGGCCCCGGCCCGCTTTGCGGCCCGCTGGATGCTGAACACGACGAACGCTGCGAGCGCGAGCCAGCCGAAGGAGACAACAGCAACGACCCAGCCCACGACGTCGTTCTGGTTGGCCGCGAAGATCACCGCGACCAGGAAGGCGATGATGACAACAGTCATCCCCAGGCCGCCGATGCGGAAGCCCTTGAGGGGGCCGCGGGCGGACGTGGACGTGGAGGGGTGCGGGTCACCGAGAGATTGCATGGGTCCATTGTCTCAAACGCCCGCAGGTGCCCGGACCGGCTTCCACGCACGGCGAACAGGGTCATCCGCGGGTGGTTGATTCGCGCTGCAGGAACCGTGCCGGCAGTAGGAGCGGAGGCGTCTCCGGCGCCCCTTCGACGAGTTTACACAAAGTAGCGGCCAGGGCTGCCACCGCCGCGAACGACGAAAATTCAATGACTTTTCAGGAGCCGCAGCGACTGATATCCGAAAGCGATGGTGTCCCACAGCCGACGCGCTGTGGTCTGGACGACGGTGGTCGAGGTGGCCGGCATGGCTCGTCGCTGTCGGCTAACTGATGATGTCCAAGTAGCGGGTTTCCTGGTGAGCCTCTAGTACTTTGACCTGGTACAACGAATCGTGCCATCGGCGCCGTGCAAACCTGTCACAGTTACGGGACGGTTGACGTTTTCAGCCCCACACCCGCGTGTATGCTGCTGGATGCCTCAGAAATAGCCCTTCCTCGCGAAGGCCCAGGACCTTTTCGTGTAACTCAAAAGTAACCTCACAACGATATCTTGCTTGCGACTAGTAAGTTCTGTGTCGTAGGTTACTCGCAGCATCCACATTCGCGGTGCATCAATCTACTTTTGGGGAATTAGATGAAATTTTCGCATCACTTCTCATCCTCATTTTATGCTTTATTACTGGTAGCTGGTGTGCTTGCATCCGGCTTCAATGCCGCCTCGGCAAGTGCAGCAGTAGTTGAGGTAGACAAAACCTTGTAGCCATGCGTGTCCGAGGCTGTGAGACAGAAACTGCAGCAGTGGACCTGTACCGCGGAAGGTCTTTACGTGCAGCGTGATTCCAAAGGTAAGGCAAAAAGGGACTCCCGCGGGCAAAAGGCTCTGGAATTCCATGAAATGCGCAACCGTGCCAAGAGCTCGCCCTCCTGCCGTTCACCGTGACTCAGTCAGGTCGCCGTTACACATCGGGCCTGAAATACGGAAACTACTTGGCGAACGCCAACGCGTACACTACTCAGTTCACGACTGCGTTCCTGCCATCGGGCTACAACCTGTACCAGGCGGCACCCTTAACAAATAAATCCTTCAATTGCCCCAAGACGGGAAATTGCAAGTACTAGTTGCCGATCTAGTGAAATAGGAGAAGGTTATCGACTGGCAAGAGTTTCCCACTTCTGACGCGCCAACCGACTGGGTCACGCTCACAGAGACGGGATGGCATTCGCTCCTCATTGTTGCTGCAGGACCAAATAATGTGATTCGAGCACTCAAGGTAGATCAGACTCGGTATCAAAAAGAGATTGATGACACTATCGACGAATACATTGCCGGAGCGTCGATCCCGCCTCGTCCCCGCGGTTTCAATTGGTATCTGAGACTACCGTCAGGCAAGTCACTGGAAGACCTCGACCATCAACTCAACGAGGGAATCCGGCTAGGGGCTTCAATCGCACCCACGCCCATCGAAGTATTACGGGTTTTTCAGGAGACCACGAAACGGTTCTACGCGCACTGACTTGCCTACGGCGGCCGTGATCTCACAGGCGTGGTCGTGGTACTTTTGCAACCGAGGCTGCAGGCAAGAGTGCTACCCATCAACAATCGCGGGGGCTCTGCACCGCGTATTCCGGTGTTCAATCTTTAGGTAATCAGCTCCCGTTCGTGGTCCGCAAGGGTTACCTGCATGTTCAGCATGGGCTGGCCCGGGCTGATGGACGGGTCATTTCCGCCGAAGGGAAACGCAAAAGCCACCTTATCAGCCTGTCCCTCCTCGGCATGCATGAGCACCCTCTTGGTTTTCGGAACCTGGCGGGAGGGCGCGCCGTTGGCGGTCATGTGCCTGTGCTCGTGGGGCGTTCGGGGCAACGCCAAACTGACCATGGCGGAGATCAAGACAGCCTTAGCCCAGCGGCTACGCCGGCTCTATCACTTGAGGAAGAGCTGGCGCAGCCTTCCAGTGGTCAGCATGATGCCCAGCACGATCATCACCAGGTAGTAGCCCACATGGATGGCCGTGGCAGGGGTAAAGACGCCAACACTGATCTGGCGCAGCAACTCCACGCCGTGCCACAGCGGCATTGCCTGGATGAACCACTGGATGGGCTGCGGATACACACTGAGCGGGTAGAACGTGGCGCTGAACAGGAACATGGGCAACAGGAAGAAGTTGATCCAGTCCATCTGCTGGAAGGTCTTCATGAAGCTGGTGATGCCCATGCCGAAGCTCGCAAAACCGAAGGCGATGAGCACCGAGGCCGGGATCACCAGGATGGCCCACCACGTGGTCAGCAAACCCATGACGCCCATGACTGCCGTGAATCCGGTGGCGTACAGCAGGCCCCTGAGCAACGCAAGGAAGATCTCACCGATGGCAACGTCCAGGGGACCCAGGGACGTGTAGAGCATGCCTTGGTAGAGCCTGGCGAAGTTCATCTTGAAGAAGACGTTCCACGTGGAGTCGTAGATGGCGCCGTTCATGGCCGAGACCGCAAGGAGGGCCGGGGCGATATACGCCGCGTAGCTGATCTCCTCGCCGCCAGGGCCCTGGACCGTGCCCACGATGGAGCCCATCCCCACGCCCATGGCCAGCAGGAACAAGACCGGCTCGAAGAAGCCGGACAAGAGCACCAGCCACGTGCTGGACTTCGCCGCCATCAGTCCACGGGCCACCACGGCCTTGGCGTTGCGGGAGTAGAGGGGGCCGAATTTCCGTTCGCGGGCCACGTCGGTGGCGCTGTGCCCGCCGGTAAGGACACTCATGAGCCCATCCTTTTCACGAACTGCCGGCGGACCAGGATGAAGCCAACCGTTGCGGTGGCCACGAGGTACAGCACGTGCGTGAGTGTCAGCAAGGGTTTCTCGTCCATCCCGTACGTGAACACCCGGCCCAACTCCGTCCCGTGCCAGACCGGGGAGATCCAGCCGATCCATCGGACAGCCAGCGGCAGCGTGTCCAGGGGAAAGAACGTGCCGGAGAACAGGAACAAGGGCATCACGATGAAGCGCTGCACCAAGGCGAACTGCCCCTTGTCCTGGGTGATGCTGGAGGCGTACGCCATGAGCGGCAAGCCAAAGGACAGGGCGGCCACCGTAGCCACGATCGCCGAAACCCAACCCCAAGGACCGGGCGAAGCACCGAACATGGCCACCACCGCGAAGTACACCACGGATTGCAGCAGGAACCGCAGGCTGCTGGCCATGATGTGACCGGCGGCAATCTGCTGCGGGACCAGCGGTGACGCGTGCGGCCCGTAGAAGACCCGACGCCACTTGAAGCCGTCCATGATCGGATAGGAGAACTCCCCGGAGGCCGTCATCACCGCGGCTGACACCAACAAGGCGGGAGCCACGAACTCCAGGTAGCTGACCCCTCCGAAGACCGATTCACTGTTCGCGTCCACCAGGCTGGCCAGGCCCACTCCCATGGCGAACAGGTAAGCCACCGGTTGCCCCACGCTGTACAGCACCACGGACCAGCCGTAGTTCCGCATGACGCGGAGCACCTGCTCGGCGTAGAAGAACGAACCCCACCTCCTCGCCCTCGCGGCCGAGACGGCAGGTGAGTGGGCGCGCAATGGCCGCGCCGGCGTCGTGAGCTCATCCTCAGTCAACGAGACTCCTGCCCGTGAGCCGCAGGAACACGTCCTCCAGGGAGGACCGGCGCACCAAGGAGGTCAGCGGACGCAAACCGCGGGCAGAGACCTGCTCCAGCGCGGCTTCGCCGTCGTCGGCGTAGATGAGGACGCGGTCGGGCAGCGTTTCGAGCCGCTCGCCAATGCCTTCAAGTTCGACGCCGATGGTCGCGTTGCGCTCGGAACCGAACCTGAGCTCCAATACTTCGCGGGAGGAGTGCTCGCGGATCAGGCTGGCCGGCGAACCCTCGGCCATGATCCGGCCCTTGTCCACCACGATCAGCCGATCGCACAGTTGCTCTGCCTCGTCCATGTAGTGGGTGGTGAGGATAAGCGTGACGCCGCTTTCCTTGAGCCGGAAAAGGCGGTCCCAGAGGATGTGGCGGGCTTGGGGATCCAGGCCGGTGGTGGGCTCGTCGAGCAGGAGGATGCGGGGCTCGTTGATGAGCGAGCGGGCAATGGTGAGGCGGCGCTTCATGCCGCCGGACAGGGCATCCACCTTGGAGTTTGCCTTGTCCGTCAGCTGGGCGAATTCCAGGAGCTCATCGGCTTTGGGCCGGAGGTAGCTCAGCGGGAGCCCGAAGTACCGGCCGTAGACGATCAGGTTTTCGCGGACCTTCAACTCCTCGTCGAGGTTGTCCTGCTGCGGAACCACGCCCAGGTGCGCCCGCACCTCGGGACCATGGGACTCGGGATCCAAGCCCATGATGTCCAACGATCCCGAGGTCCGCTGGGATACGCCGCCGATCATCTTCATGGTGGTGGACTTGCCGGCACCATTGGGACCGAGCAGGCCAAAGGACTCCCCCGCCGGGACCTCGAAGGAGATGTTGTCCACGGCGGTGAGCTCACCGTAGGTCTTGGTGAGGTTGTGGGCGCGGATGACGGTGGGTGGGTTCATGGCGGACGTTCCGTGCTGCGATTCCGGGAGGGATGCAGGGCGGGTTGCTTCATTGTGCACCCTCAGCAGACTAGTAGCGCCCACCGATATGTGAAAGAGCTCTTGCAGATATTCGCCCAACTGACTGCCAGTTGGGGAGGGTGACGCAGGCTGGGGGGTTACGCCGGCCGCTGCGAGCGCAACACCTCCAGGCGCTGCCGGAACTCCGTTTCGTCGATTTCCCCGCGGGCGTACCGCTCACGCAGGACTCCCTCGGCGCCCTGGGTCGCGACCCAGTTGTGGTTGCGGCGCCAAGCCCGGCGGCCCACGAAGATGAACAGGAAAATCACGAGGATCCAGAACAGCGGGAAGATCAGGAAGAACGGCCAGTAGGTGCCGTCACCCCACGGACCATGCGCGACGACGGTGGCCGGCACGTGTGCCAGGGCTCCCCCGAACGTGGTCTCCCCGACGAGTGAAGTCAATGCGGTGAACATGTCAGTGGTCCAAACTCTCTGCGCCGGTGCCCGGCGCGAACCGTCTTTCGGCTCTGGTTCGAGTCTTCCGTTCAGCGACCGGTGGGGCGTCCGCCGTCAGGAGTCACCTTGGTGGCCGGCCGTACTCCCCGGGGAGACGGCCCGGTACCGTCACGCCTTCCAACCGGGTTTGACCAGGCCGGACTCATACGCGAGCACCACCAACTGGGAGCGGTCCCTGACCATGAGCTTCGTCATGATCCGGGACACGTGCGTCTTGGCAGTCAGCGGGGTGATGAACAGCCGCTCGGCGATCTCGGCGTTGTTGAGGCCTTCCCCCACGAGCGCCAGGACCTCGCGCTCCCTCTCCGTGACCTGGTCCAGTTTGAGGAGTTCCCCCGCAGCCCGGCTGTGCGATGCCAACTGGGCCATGATCCGCCGTGTCACCGACGGCGAAAGGAGGGCATCGCCGTCGCGCACCACGCGGACGGCACGGATCAGTTCGGCAGGCTCCGTGTCCTTCACCAGGAAGCCGGCAGCACCTGCCCGGACGGCCTCGGCGATGTACTCGTCCAGTTCAAACGTGGTGAGGATGATGATCCGCGTGCCGGAGAGCGCCGGGTTGGCGAGGATCCGGCGGGTGGCGGTGAGGCCGTCGTCGTCCGGCATCCGGATGTCCATGAGGACCACATCCGGCTTGTCCCTTGCGGCCAGGCGTGCGGCGTCCCTGCCCGTGCCGGCCTCGGCCACGACTTCCATATCCGGTTCGGCATCCAGGAGCGCGCGGAATCCTGCCCTGATGAGGGTGTGGTCGTCGGCTATGAGGATGCGGATCACGGCTGGCCGCCTTCTGTGGGCAGGGGCAGGAGGGCATGGACGCGCAGCCCGGGCGACAGTTCGTAAAGGGTGACCGTCCCGCCCAGTGCCGCCGCCCTCTCCCGCATTCCCGTGAGGCCGTTTCCGGGGACCGAGAGCCCCATGCCGGCGCCGTCGTCGTCAACCTGCACGGTGAGCACCCCGCCTTCGGTTCCCTTGCGCACCAGCAAACGCACGACGGCGGACTGGGCACCTGAGTGCCTGCCGACGTTGGTCAGGGCCTCCTGGATGATCCGGTAGGCCGCTTCCTGCTGGGCGGGACCGATGGTGGAAGGGTCCGTTTCGTCGTCCAGCCGCACCTGCAGGCCGCCCAGTTCGGCTTGCTTGACTACCTCGGACACGCGCTCCAGCGTGGGCGCCGACGCGGGTTCGAACGGCACGTCTTCCCGCAAGACGCCCAGCAGTTGCCGGACCTCGGTCAGGGACTCCTTGCTGGCGGTTTTGATGGCTTCCAGGGCGGGCCTGAGCTTCTGCGGATCGTCAGTGCCCAAGTGGAGGGCGACAGAGGCCTGGACGTTGATCATGGAGAGGGAGTGCGCCACGACGTCGTGGATGTCGCGGGCGAGGGTGAGGCGGTATTCATCGCGGTCGGCCTTCGCTGCTGCCTCCCTGCGGCGCCGGTACTCGGCGAAGCGTTCAGTGCGCCGCCGGATCCCCTGCCCCAGGATCACCAGGATCGCGGCCCACGCCACGCCCGCCGAGGCGCGGAACGGCCAGCCGTCGTCGCCGGCCATCACGGCTCCGGCCACCACGGCGGCGGCAGCAAGTCCGGCTCCCAACCAGGCCTGCCAGCGCAGGCCTGCAGCGGCGGTCAGCACAATGGCAAGAGCCAGCGACAACACGATCGGACCCCACGCATACCCCCAGGCGAGGTACAGGCCCGTGGCCACGAGCGCCAGGGGCAGCATCAGCTCCGGGGAACGCTTCCGGAAAGCCAAACCCGCCGGACCCACCAGCAAGAGCAGGATTGCGAACACATCCAGCGGCCTGCCGGCCTCCTGGTGGCTCGCCGAAAACAGCGTGCCGACCACCTGGATGACGGCGACCGTGAAGACGATGAAAACAGTGGGTGGGCCGTTGAAGCGGCGGGGAGGTCCCTCAGAAAGTAAGGGGCCTTGATATGGGCGCATACAACGAGAGTAGACGGAGGTAGGACAAAGGGCGTCCTCGTAACGGAGCAAGACGCCTACTCCCGGAGGAGTAGGCGTCTTGTTAGCGTTTTCTCAGGCGATACCGGCTTGGCGCTCGGCGCTCTCCACCACGTTGGCCAAGAGCATCGCGCGGGTCATCGGACCCACACCGCCCGGGTTCGGGGACAGCCAGGCGGCGACGTCGGCCGCTGCCGGGTCCACGTCTCCGGTGACCACAGCCTTGCCGTTCCCGTCGTCCACGCGGCTGACGCCGACGTCGAGCACGATTGCGCCCGGCTTGAGGTCTTCGGCCTTGATCATGTGCGGCACGCCGGCAGCGGCGATCACGACGTCGGCCTGCCGGAGTTCGGCGGGCAGGTCGACCGTTCCCGTGTGCGCCAGGACCACCGTGGCGTTGACTTCCTTGCGGGTGAGCAGGAGGCCGATGGGCCGGCCGATGGTGACACCGCGGCCAACCACCAGGACGCGCTTGCCCTTGAGCTCGATGCCGTGGCGGCGGAGCAGTTCCACGCAGCCCTTGGGCGTGCAGGGAAGCGGCGACTTCATTTCGCCGTTCACGTTGGCCACCAGGCGGCCAAGGTTCATGGGGTGCAGGCCGTCGGCGTCCTTGTCAGGGTCCATGGCCTCCAGGATTGCGTCCTGGTCGATGTGCTTGGGCAGGGGAAGCTGGACGATGTAGCCCGTGCATTCCGGGTTTTCGTTGAGCTCCTGGACAACCTTCAGGAGGTCTTCCTGGCTGATGTCTTCGGGGAGGTCGCGGCGGATGGACTGGATACCTACCTCGGCGCAGTCCTTGTGCTTCCCGCCGACGTACCAGGTGCTTCCAGGATCGGAGCCCACCAGGATGGTGCCGAGGCCGGGGACGATGCCCTTGCCGGCGAGGACGGAAACGCGTTCGGTCAGTTCGGCCTTGATGGCAGCGGCGGTGGCCTTGCCGTCAAGAATCTGTGCGGTGGACTGTGTCATTCCATCTGCTTTCTGGTGGGTGACCTGGTGTGGAGGCTCACGCCAACGGGATCCGCCGCCTGGCGCGGCAGCGGATCCCGTTGGCTCCGGTTCAGTGCCCGGGTAATGCTTGCTCAGCCTTGGGAGAGGCTGGTTACCACTGCTCGTGCTGCGGGTACAGCGGGAAGTCGGCGGCCAGCTTGTCGACGCGGGCCTGGAGGCTTTCGACGTCGGTGGCGGAGCCGGACTTCAGTGCGGTGGCGATGATCTCGGCAACTTCGGTGAACTCCGCAGCGCCGAACCCGCGGGTAGCCAGTGCAGGCGTACCGATACGGAGGCCGGAGGTGACCATCGGCGGGCGGGGGTCGAACGGAACGGCGTTGCGGTTCACGGTGATGCCCACGGAGTGCAGGAGGTCTTCTGCCTGCTGGCCGTCGAGCTGCGAGTTGCGCAGGTCAACGAGGACCAGGTGCACGTCGGTGCCACCGGTGAGGACGGAAACGCCTGCCTCGGCAACGTCGGATTGGTTGAGGCGGTCGGCGATGATCTTGGCGCCCTCGAGGACGCGCTCCTGACGCTCCTTGAACTCTTCGCTGCCTGCAATCTTGAAGGCAACGGCCTTGGCGGCGATGACGTGCATGAGCGGTCCGCCCTGCTGGCCCGGGAAGACGTTGGAGTTGATCTTCTTGCCGTACTGTTCCTTGGCCAGGATCACGCCGGAGCGCGGGCCCGCCAGAGTCTTGTGCACGGTGGAGGTCACAACGTCCGAGTGCGGGACCGGGCTCGGGTGCAGGCCTGCTGCGACGAGTCCAGCGAAGTGGGCCATGTCCGTCCAGAGCAGTGCGCCAACCTCGTCCGCGATGGAGCGGAAGGCGGCGAAATCCAGGTGGCGGGGGTAGGCGGACCAACCGGCGATGATGACCTGCGGCTTCTCGGCGATGGCCTGCTCGCGGAGCTTGTCCATGTCCACGCGGAAGGTGTCTTCTTCAACCTGGTAGGCAGCAACCTGGTACAGCTTGCCGGAGAAGTTCAGCTTCATGCCGTGGGTCAGGTGGCCACCGTGTGCCAGGGAGAGGCCCAGGATCTTGTCGCCGGGGGTGATCATGGCGGAAAGTGCTGCGGCGTTCGCCTGTGCACCGGAGTGCGGCTGCACGTTGGCGTACTCGGCACCGAAGAGGGCCTTGACGCGGTCGATGGCGAGCTGCTCGGCGACGTCCACGTATTCGCAGCCACCGTAGTAGCGCTTACCCGGGTAGCCTTCGGCGTACTTGTTGGTCAGGACGGAGCCCTGGGCTTCCATGACTGCGCGGGGGGCGAAGTTCTCGGAGGCGATCATTTCCAGGGTGCCGCGCTGGCGGCCAAGCTCCTGGTCGAGGACTGCTGCGATCTCGGGATCGAGTTCGGCGAGCGACTGGTTGCTGACAGACGCTGAAGTAGTGGTAGTCACGGAGATCTCCTGGCTAGGGAACGGGTGGTGCTACAGGTCAGGCTACCGGCAGCGGCATTGCCCCGTCCCCTCCGTTACGGGAGGCATAGGTCACGTGCTGCAGCGGTAAGACATGACCCTCGGCCCAGGCGTACGATCCGTGGTCTTCGTGATTGCCGCTCCCTGGTGGTAGTCCACCCAACGCCAGTCGCGACCCGTTAACAGTACAACAACGCCGCACAGGTAGGCTTGGTCATGTGACTGACTCCGCATTTGTTGTGACCCTTTCCTGCCCTGACCGCCCCGGCATTGTCCACGCCGTCGCCGGAGCCCTTCTTGACGCAGGTTGCAACATCGCCGATTCGCAGCAGTACGGAAGCCCCAGCACAGGCAACTTCTTCATGCGGGTGGAGGCAACGACGTCGAGCCCCCAGGCGGAACTGGCCGCCGCGCTGAGGCCAGTGGCCGAATCCTTCGGGATGTCCTGGCAGATCAACCCCGTGGGCGAAAAGGTCCGGACCATCATCATGTGCTCCAAGGACGCGCACTGCCTCAACGACCTCCTGTTCCAACAGCGTGCCGGCACCCTGCCCATCGAGGTTCCCGCCATTGTCTCCAACCACCGCGACCTGGAGTCGTTGGCGGAGTTCTACGGCATCCCGTTCCACCACATCCCCGTCACCGCCGAGACCAAGCAGCAGGCCGAGGCTGAGCTGCTGAAACTGATCACTGAGCACGACGTTGAACTGACAGTCCTGGCGCGGTACATGCAGGTCCTCTCCAACGATCTCTGCAGGGAACTGAACGGCCGCGCAATCAACATCCACCACTCGTTCCTCCCCTCTTTCAAGGGTGCCAAGCCGTACCACCAGGCACACGCACGCGGTGTGAAGCTGATCGGCGCCACTGCCCACTACGTCACTGCGGACCTGGACGAGGGTCCCATCATCGAGCAGGAAGTCATCCGGGTGGACCATGCCCGGACCGCCGCCCAGTTCGTGCAGATGGGACGCGACGTGGAGGGCCGCACGCTGGCCCAGGCCGTCCAGTGGCACGCCGAGCACCGGGTGCTCTTGGATGGCACCCGGACCGTGGTGTTCAACTAGCGCCAGATCTACGCTGGGGGTATGCGGGGCATTCCTGATCCCGAGGCAGACTTGGCTGTGTATTACGACCGCCACGCCGCGCTCCGCAACACCCGTTCCCTGACGCCGCACCGGGTTGACTGCCGCGAGTGGTTCGTTCGGCTCTTGAAGGACGAGCACCGCCATTCACTGTTTGAGCTTGGCTGCGGCACGGGCGTGGAGGGGGTGGCTTTTGTTGCTGCGGGCCTGCATTACTGCGGCGTTGATCTCTCCCCGGAAAGTGTTCGCGCGGCCCGCTCCTGCGGACTCGATTGTTCGGTAGCCAGCGGGCGGCATTTGCCGTTTATGGACGGCGTCTTTGACGCCGCGTGGAGCATGAGCACCCTCCTGCATGTCCCCAACAGCAGGATTCACGACGTCGTTGGCGAACTCGTGCGGGTCTGCGCACCTGGCGCGCCAATCGGCGTCGGGCTTTGGTCAGGTGACGACGAGGAAGTACTGAACCCCGAGGACCTCGAAGAGCCCCGGCGGTTCTTCAGCCGCCGCAGCGACGGGACCGTGCAGCGGATCTTTGGGGAACACGGCTTGGTGGAACATTTCCGCACGTGGCCCGAGGGTGTTGGCGTGGAGTCCGGCCCCGGCGCCGGCAACTGGACCCAGCACTACCAGTTCCTGGTCCTCCGCACCCCCTCCCCCAAGTAGGGGACAGCAAACGTCCCTCTGACCCCTCGTAGCGACGTTTGCTGTCCCCCAGTTGGGCAATAGGCTGGGGTCATGGCTCCCTCTTACACTTTCGCCGGGGACACCCCGGCCATCCATGAAACAGCCTTCGTGGCGCCCACGGCTTCGATCATTGGCAAGGCCACGTTGGCCGAGGATTCCAGCGCTTTCTACGGCGTCTCTGTCCGCGCGGACACAGCAGCCATCAAAGTGGGCGCAGGCTCCAACCTCCAGGACAACGTGGTCCTGCACGCGGACCCCGGGTTCCCCTGCACCGTCGGCGAGCGCGTCTCCGTTGGCCACAGCGCCGTGGTGCACGGTTGCACTGTGGAGGACGACTGCCTCATTGGCATGAGCGCCACCATCCTCAATGGAGCGGTGATCGGCACGGGTTCCCTCATCGCCGCGGGCGCCGTGGTGCTTGAGGGCACCGTCATTCCGCCGCGCTCCTTGGTGGCAGGCGTGCCGGCGAAGATTCGGCGGGAACTCACGGATGAGGAGTTCGAGGGCGTGAAGCACAACGCCGCCCACTACAAGGAACTCGCTGCCGCGCACCGGGAGATGCACGGCGCCTAAGACACTTGCGGGGCCCGCTCGGCGCGCTAAACGAGCGATTTAGCGAGCAGAGCAGGCCCCGCAACGTCTTTAGTCGAGGGAAATCGGGCCGAGCTCGTCAAGCAGCTCCCCCGGGCCCGGGTTGCCGGCCGCGGACGAACCTCCGAGGTGGTTCACCACGCCCCACACGGCGTTGAGTCCCGTGGTCACAGCTCCCTCGGCCCAGCCGGCGGTGAAGGACACGTCGTCGCCGGCCAGGAAGATGCCCCGCTGGCTCTCCGGTAGCGTGTCCTGCTTGAAGTGCGTGAACAGCCGCTGCTGGTACCGGTAGTGCCCGGGCAGGTTGGCCTTGAAGGCACCCATGAAGTTGGGGTCCGCTTCCCAGGAGACCGTGATCGGCTGGCCCACGATGTGGCTGGCAATGTCCACGCCCGGGTAGATCTGCTCCAGGGAGTGCAGCATGAGCTTGACCCGTTCTTCGGCGCTGAGGGCGAGCCATTTCAGGGCGTCGTCGTTCCAGGTGTAGGACAGGAGGATGACCGCGGGCTTGTCCGGGCCGTCGTCGAGCAGGTATGTGGCGCGGTTGAGGCGGTCGGTGAGCGTCATGGACAACACTTCGCGGCCGGTTTCCGGATCAATGTCCTTCCAGAACGGACGATCCACCATCACGAACGTCTTGGACGACTGCATGTAGTGCGAGCGTTCGATCGCCGTCCACAGCTCCGACGGGAACAGGGCTTCCTCGGTGTGGATCCGGGTGGACAGCAACCACGACTGGCACGTGGTGACCACGGCCGGGTAGGTGGCTTCGCGGCCCCAGCTCTCGCGGACCACCAGGTCACCGGAGTCTGCCCGGCGGATGTTGTCCACGGCACCGCGCGGCGAACCCGAGTGCAGGGACGCCAGCGAGGTGCCTTCCGGCCAGTGCTTGATGTCCGACGGCGCGTGGTTCCATAGCGCCTCGGGGAGCCGCTGGGCTCCTCCCGCAATGAGTCGGTGCTGGTCATCTGCGTCCGTATAGACAACGCGAAGGATTTCGAGGATGGAGTTGGGGAAGTCGGTGTCCCAGCCGCCGGTGCCGAATCCGACCTGCCCAAACGCCTCACGGTGTGCGAAGCCTGCGTCCTTGAACGACTTGCTGGCAGCGATGAAGCCGTAGAAGGTCTGCTCATCCAGTTCAGGCAGGAGCTCATTCCAGAGGGTCTTGATGCGCTTGGTGTCGCGGGACTTGATGGCGTCCTGCATCTCAGTGAAGGCAGCGCCGTCCTTGATGGCGTCCTTCCAGGCATCGGCTACTTCGTGGAAGAAGGCGGGGAGGTCCTCGGGCGTCGCGGCGTAGTGCTTCTTCCCGGCCAACTCGATGACCGTGCTGGAAGTAACGGGAGCCAGCGGGTTGGGGAAGTCCTGGGTTTCCAGTCCCAGGAGGTCCACGTAGTGGTAGAAGGCCTTGCCGGAAACGGGGAACCGCATGTCGCCGAGGTCTGCCACCACGCCGGGGGCCGAGGGGAAGCTCGCGGTCCGGAGCCGGCCGCCGATCTGGTCGGCCTCATAGATAACGGGCTTGAGGCCGAGCTTCATGAGTTCGTAGGCGGTAACCAGTCCGGAGAGTCCGGCACCGATCACGGCCACCTCGGTTCCGAAGCGTTCTTCGGGGACGGAGCCCAGGCCTTCCGGATGTGCCAGGTAATGGTCGTAGCTGAACGGAAAGTCCGGGTTCAGCATGGTGATGGGAGCCTCCGCGGGGCTCTCAGCTGTGGGGAGTTCTGTGGCGATGGTCATGCGTTGTCTGCTTTCACAGGTTCCGGGCTCACGGCCCTGGTGGTCAGTTCACGGTAGTCCTGCTCGCTGAGCGAGGCTACCTTGGAGTTCCGGCGTCCATAGCCGAAGTAGATGGCGATGCCCACGAGCATCCACACGCCGAAGACGAGCCACGTGTCGGCGCCGAGGTTTGCCATGAGGTAGGCACACAGGAGGGTGCCCAGCACCGGCGTGACCGGGTACAGCGGAACCCGGAAGCTGCGCTTGAGGTCCGGGCGGTTGCGGCGCAGGTAGATCACGGCAACGTTGACCAGCGCGAAGGCGAAGAGGGTGCCGATACTGGTGGCGTCTGCCAGCGCACCCAGCGGAACCAGCCCCGCGGTAAGTGCGACGGCGGTACCCACGATCAGCGTTCCCGCCACCGGGGTGCCAGTGCGGCGGGAAACACGGCCGAAGACTTTGGGCACCAGCCCGTCGCGGGACATCGAGAGCAGGATGCGCGTCTGGCCGTAGAGGACCGTGAGGACGATGCTGGCAATGGCCAGGACGGCGCCCGCGGAGAAGATGAGCGCCATCCACGGCTGGTGGGTGATCTCCTGGAGGATCTGAACCAAGGCAGCTTCGGTGCCATCGAACCAACCCCAAGGACGGGCACCGATGGCGGCAACGGCAACAAGGACGTAGATGCTGGTGACGATCACCATGGACAGCAGGATGGCCCGCGGCAGGTCCCTCTTCGGGTTCCGCGCTTCCTCGCCGGCTGTGGACGCTGCGTCAAAGCCGATGTAGGAGAAGAACACCCGTGATGCTGCGGCCGAAACTCCGGCTGCTCCCATGGGCATGAGGGGTTCAAAGTTGCCCGCGTTGAAGGCCGTGAAGGCCACGGCGCAGAAGAAGAGCAGGATTCCGACCTTGATAATGACAATCGCCGTGTTGATCCAAGCGCTTTCGCGTGCTCCCCGAACCAGCAACACCATGGCCAGCACCACGATCACCATCGCGGGAATGTTCACCACTCCCCCGTCGCCCGGCGGCTGGCTCATGGCATCCGGCAGCACCTGCCCGAACGCAGCGAGGGTCTCGTTGACGTACTGGCCTGCGCCCACGGCAACGGCGGCCACGGACACTGCGTACTCGAGCACCAGGCACCACCCGCAGATCCACGCCATGCCTTCGCCCATCGTGGCGTAGGAGTAGGAGTAGCTGGAACCCGCAACGGGAACCAACCCTGCCATCTCGGCGTAGGAGACCGCGGAGAACAACGCTGCCAGGCCGGCAATGACGAACGAGATCCAGATGGCGGGGCCGGCCAGCGGCACGGATTCACCGAGGATCACCAGGATGCCCGTGCCGAGCGTGGCGCCGACGCTGATCATGGTCAGTTGCAGGACACCGAAGCTGCGGACCAAGGGCGTGCCGCCTTCGCTGCTTCCGGCTTCGCTGACCATCTGGCCAATGGGTTTGCGGCGCAGCAACTGGGCTCCGAGGCCAGGCCTGGAAAGGCTGGCCGGAGTCGGGTCTTGGGTGTTCACAGGCACAGTCACCGTTGACGTCCCTTCTGAGTAGTTGGTCGGTTTCCCCGCATCAAGACTGGCATGTGAGCCACCTCTCAAGCTGGTGCAAAATGACCTATAGTGTTCATCCATGAGACGTAATGCACATCAATCATCGCCCACTCCGGCGGTCCTTTCCGGCCAGGTCACCGTCGATCTGTCTGCGATTTCAGACAACATCAAACTCCTGAAGAAGCGCACCGAAGCGCCGTCCTTCATGGCCGTGGTCAAGGGCAATGCCTACGGCCACGGTCTCGTGGAAGTCGCCCGAACGGCTGTCGAAGCAGGAGCCGATTGGCTCGGTACGGCCCAACTTTCCGAAGCCATTTCCCTGCGCCAAGCGGGAATCACGGTCCCGATTCTTTCGTGGCTCTATCTGGCATCCCAGACCAGCGCCACTATCCTCGAAGCGCTGGAAAACGACGTCGATGTCTCCTTGGGAAGCGTCCATCAACTGGAGGTGCTGGAAGGCATCGCCGGCCGCTTGGGCCGTCCCGCCGTCGTACATCTGGAACTCGACAGCGGCCTCAGCCGCGGCGGCGCACGCAAGGAGGATTGGTCCGAACTCGTGGCCAGGGCACGCCAAGCAGAAGTGGACGGGACCCTGCGGGTCCGCGGCGTCTGGACCCATCTGGCCTGGGCGGATGTCCCGGCGCATCCGGGCAACGCAGCGGCCGTGGCAGAGTTCGAGGACGCCGTTCGGCAGGCACGGGACGCCGGGCTCTCCCCTGAACTGAGGCACGTTTCCAGCTCCGCCAACATCCTGGACCGGCCGGAATTCCACTTCGACATGGTCCGAGCAGGGCTGGCAATCTACGGCCTGGCACCCGCCGACCACCTGGACCCGGCGGACTTCGGACTGCGACCCGCCCTGAGTGTCACCGCGCCGCTGGTCATGGTCAAGAAAGTTCCGGCCGGCACGGGCGTCAGCTACGAACACCAGGCCATCACGTACGAACCCAGGTATCTCGGGCTGATCCCGCTCGGCTATGCGGACGGGATCCCGAAAGGCATCAGCGGGCGCTCCGTGGTGAACATCGCCGGTCGTCGTGTACCCGTGATCGGCAAGGTCTGCATGGACCAGTTCATGGTGGACCTGGGTCCGGAGGCCACGGGCATCGACGTCGGTGACACCGCTGTGCTGTTTGGTGATCCGGCCAGCGGGGCAGCGAGCGCCGACGACTGGGGAGCCGCGATAGGCAGCCATGGTGACGAGATCATCAACCGGATCGCGCCCCGCCTCCCCCGGGCTTATCAAACGAGCGCCTTCGAATGCCCCGACTACCAGGAGCCGGCAGACGCCGGGCAGGGCCATGTTGCCTGAGCCCGCGAGCGCCCGCCTGAGTTTCGTCACGCTTGAGCAGTTCCTGGAGCAGCTGCCGCCGGAGTTGAAGATGCTTCACGACGGCGGCAGCGGCGCCTCGCTGCTGCGATGGGTGGAACCGAGTGAGCTCGAGGATCCAACTCCATACCTGCCGGAGGGCGAATTCCTGCTCACCGCGGGGTTGCCCTTCCTGGGGAAGGGTGGCTCGGCGGCTAAGGTGGACGCCTATGTCAGACGCCTGGTGGGGGCCAAGGTCGCCGCGCTGGGCTTCGGCATCAGGCCCTATTTCGACGCCGTTCCCGACGTTCTGGTAAAGGCTTGCCGCACTCACAACCTCACCCTGTTCGAGGTTCCGGAGTCCCTGCCGTTTGCGGCGATCGGGCTGTCGTTTTCGCAGCTCCTCGAAACGGACAACGCCCGGGTCTTCCGGCAGCTCGCCGACACCAACCGGCAGCTCATGCGGGCCGTGCTCTCCCCCCGGCCGGAGCACGAACTGCTCGCGGCGTTGGTCCAGCGGGTTCCAGTGTGGGCGGTTCTTGTGGGTGCGGACGGGCGTGTCCGAGCCCGCGGCAACAGCGCCGGCGGCAGCACCGGCGTCGAGCATTCCTTGCTGGCACCCATGCTGGAACGCTTGCTGTCCGGAAGCGGGCCGCGCGTGGAGATGGATGGCTTTGAGGAAGCGGGGTCCGCGCTGGTGTTCGGCCATCCGCTGCGCAGCACCAAGGACGCCAACCTCGGGGCCCTGATCCTGGGTTCGGATGTGCCGCTGACGCCTGCGCAGAACAACGTGGTGCAGTCGGCGGTGGGCTTGCTGGAGTTGCTGGTGCGGCAGCGGACCAGTGGATCCCTGGCACCCAGCCAGTTGGCGACCGCCATGCTGCTCCATCCGGAGTCCTTGGCTTCGGGCGGGACCAAGCACCTCAACGGTTTGAAAGACCTGCTGGCCCAGAGCCTCTCCTCCACGCGATCCGGCCAGATGCGGGTGGTCCAAGGCATCAAAGTCGATGGCTCCGTGGACGATGGGCCCGTGCGGGAATTGCTCCAGTGGCGGCGCCTGTTCGACACCAAGCTCGTGGAAATCACGGACTACGGCTTCACCGCCATCACCCGCCTGCGCGTGGATGACTCGCTGCTCGCCGATGTGGAGAAGCTCGGCTGGCGACTGGTGATCGGCGAACCTACCGAGCTCAACGGACTGGCCGCAGCCTACCAACGCGTCAACACGCTGCGTGCCCGCGTGCTTTCAACCGGCGTGAGCGCACGCGTGGATGAGGTGACGTGGTCCGTGACGGGGCTGCTTGGCAGGGACGCGGGCGCCATGCTGGCTTCACGTGTGCTTGCTCCCTTGCTTGCCTTGGAACCGGAACGTCGCGATCCCCTGCTGACGGTGCTGCGCGGTTGGCTCACGGAGAACGGCAGTTGGGACGCCTCCGCCAAACTGCTCGGCCTGCACAGGAACAGCGTGCGGCGGCAGGTCGGTGTGATCGGCGAACTGCTGGAGCTGGACCTCAATGCGGCGCAGGTTCGTGCGGAGCTGTGGATCGCGTTGCAGTATGTGGATTCGCTGGTTGAGGCCTAAAGCTCCCACTTCGCGTACAGGTCCGGGCGGCGTTCCTTCAGGTACGGAACGTCGGCCCGGGCTGCTTTGACGGTGTCGGTGCCCACCTCGGCGAACAGCAGCGCAGCGCCTTCCCCCGCCGCGGCGAGCAGCGAACCGTCCGGACCCGCAACGACGCTGCCGCCCAGGAAGTTGTAGATGTCCTCGTGCCCGCAATGGTTGGCATAGGCGACGTTGAGTTGGCTCTCGAGTGCCCGCGCCCGGATGAGGACCTGCGGCACATTGTCGAAGCCCGCGGACAGCGCCGTGGGCACAAGCAGCAGCTCAGCGCCTCGGCTTGCGGCCGCCCGGACAGCCTCGGGGAACTCAACGTCGTAGCAGATCAGCATCGAGGTGCGGATTCCATTGAAGACCGCGACGGCGGGAGGTTCCGTGGCGCCGACGAACGCCTTGTGTTCGTCCCCGCCAAAGAGGTGGACCTTGTTGTACGTGAGAAGTTCTGCGCCCGTGGCGTCCAGCAAAGTAGCCGAGATATGCCAGCGCTCTTCAACGCCAGTGGGCTGCGCGCCGTCGTCGGGCATTTCCTGGGCAGGTGCCGGGAGGCTGTAGACCAAACCGATCCCGTGCGTCCGCACGATGTCCGCCAAGCGCTGGCGGATAGCGGGGAGGGTTTGGGGGTCGAGTTCGGCGTGGATCCGCAGCGGCGCGTAGCCAACGGGGAAAAGCTCGGCCGTGAGCAATATGGCTGCGCCGGCCTGCGCGGCACGCCCTGCCGCGTCTTCGATGGTCCGAAGGTTGGCGTCCACGTCCAGGACGGACGCGTTGGCCTGCAGGACTGAGAGCAGCATCATTACCACCTTGGTTTTCCGGGATCCCGGTGCTCGTGGCTCGGGAAGGCTTCGTTCTTCCAGCGTAGGCAGGGCTGGGCCCTTGGCGGCTGGGACATTTGGACCCGGACATTTGGAAAACAGGGCGCATCGCACGCCGGTGCGGGGAACTTCCTGCGATGCGGGGCCTGCTTTACGCCCCAAAGACTCGACTTGGGGCGCTTGGCGGGCCCCACAACGGGTACGTACAGCGTCAACTTGTGTTGGAGTATGTCGGTCAACCGCCACACCTTGTGTTCACTTCTTGACTGCAAGCCGTCACATGGGGCACTCTTCTTGTCATGCCCGCTACACAGCGCTCAACGAAGAGCCACCCGAGAAAACCAGGCTCGCAGTCCGCCCTGCGCCACTTGAACCAGCAGCGGATCATCGAGTGCCTGTTAAGTGGGCCATCAACGCAGGCGGAACTTTCACGGCAGACCGGCCTGTCCACGGCCACGGTCTCCAACATCGTCAAGATCATGCAGGACGCCGGCCTGGTCTCAACGGAACCGACCACCAGCTCCGGCCGCCGGGCCACGAACGTGAGGCTCAACAGCAACGGTGCCGTCGCCGTCGGAATCGACTTTGGCCGCCGCCACCTGCGGGTGGTTTTGGCCTCACTGGGCTACCACGTGATCGCCGAGGAATTCATCGAACTTCCCCTGGGCCACCAGGCCGAGGAGGGCATCGCCGCCGCCGTTCGGCTGCTGTCCAGGCTGTTGGAGGAAAACAGCATCGATCCCAGTGCCGTAGTGGGCGCCGGAGCAGGCATCCCGGGTCCGATCGACCGCAGATCCGGCACCGTCGCGCAAGGTGCGATCCTCCCCGAATGGGTAGGCATCGACATCCTTCACAGACTGGAGGAAGCCCTCAATTGCCCCGTCTTTGTTGACAATGACGCCAACCTTGGAGCCCTGTCGGAAGTGACGTGGGGACCCCACAGTGGTGTCTCCAACCTGATGTTCCTCAAGGTGGGATCCGGTATTGGCGCCGGGCTGATCCTCAACGGGATTCCGTACTACGGCAATGTGGGAATCACGGGCGAAATCGGCCATGCGACCATCCACGAACATGGACTGGTGTGCCGTTGCGGGAATCGCGGATGCCTTGAAACCATTGCTTCCACCACCACCATGATCGAACTTCTGGGCCGCGGGCAGGACACCCTGCTGACGCCCCAGGACATCGTCCGGAATTGCCTTGCAGGAGACTCTGCGACCCAGCGCGTCGTGGACGATGCCGGCCTTGCCGTGGGCAGGGCACTCGGCAATGTCGCGAACCTCATCAACCCTGAAGTGATCGTGGTGGGCGGACCCTTGGCGGGCCTCGGAGACCTCCTGCTTGATCCCATCCGGCGGGGCTTGGTCAGGCATGCAGTGCCGGTTGTGGGCGAGACGACACACCTTGCCATGTCCTCCCTTGGCGCGCATGCCGAAGCCCTTGGAGCAGCCGCTCTGGTGTTCCAACACGCAGGTATTACCGCGAAGTAACGAAATCGTTAGCTGGTTCTTGTGTTCAAGTCTTGACGACAAGACGGGTGATCCAGTTTACTTTTTCATCAGAAAGCTCCGCTGCCGCGGGGCCGACAACGAAGTCATGCATTGGAGGCGTAAGGGCTGATGACAACCCTCGACACGCAAGGTGATCCCATCCTCTTGGAGATGCGTTCGATCACGAAGGAATTCCCCGGCGTGAAGGCCTTGTCGAATGTGAGCCTGCGGGTAAAGGCAGGCGAAATCCACGCCATCTGTGGCGAAAACGGGGCGGGCAAGTCCACCCTCATGAAGGTCCTGTCCGGCGTCTACGGGTACGGAAGCTACACCGGCGACATCGTGTACCAAGCCGAAACGCAGCAGTTCAAGGACATCCGTGCAAGCGAAGCCGCCGGCATCGTGATCATCCACCAGGAACTGGCGCTGATCCCGGAACTGTCCATTATGGAAAACATCTTCCTGGGCAACGAACCCACCAAGTGGGGAGTCATTGACTGGGCCGAAGCACGCCGCCGTTCGGTCGAGCTGCTGGCCCGCGTGGGCCTGCGCGAAGACCCTGACACCCCCATCAAGGAAATCGGCGTGGGCAAGCAACAATTGGTGGAGATCGCCAAGGCCCTGAACAAGTCCGTGAAACTCCTGATCCTGGACGAGCCCACCGCGGCGCTGAACGAATCGGACTCCCAGCACTTGCTGGACCTGATCCTCGGCCTCAAGGGCAAGGGCATCACGTCCATCATCATTTCCCACAAGCTCAACGAGATCGAGCAGATCGCGGACGAGATCACCATCATCCGCGACGGCAAGTCCATCGAAACGCTCAACGTCAAACGGGACGGCGTGGATGAGGACCGGATCATCAAGGGCATGGTGGGCCGGACGCTGGAGTCCCGTTTCCCGGACCACGAGCCGAACATCGGCGAGGTCTTCTTCGAGGTCAAGAACTGGACAGTGGGCCACCCGGCCATCCAGGACCGCTTGATCTGCAAGGGTTCCAACTTCTTCGTCCGTCGCGGCGAAATTGTTGGCTTCGCCGGGCTCATGGGTGCCGGCCGCACGGAGCTGGCACGGTCCCTGTTCGGCCACTCGTATGGACGCTTCATTTCGGGCGAGGTCTACAAGGACGGCAAACCGGTCCACTTGAGAACCGTCCGCCAGGCTATCGACGCCGGCCTGGGTTACGTCACGGAGGACCGCAAGTCCCTGGGCCTGAACCTGCTGGACGACATCAAGACCACCACCGTAGCTGCGGCGTTGGACAAGATCAGCAACTACACCGTGGTGGACACCCGCAAGGAATTCCAGGTTGCCGAGGAGTACCGCAAGTCGCTGCGGACCAAGACCCCATCAGTTGAGGAAGGCGTCGCCAAGCTTTCCGGTGGGAACCAGCAAAAAGTGGTGCTGGCCAAGTGGATGTTCACCGACCCGGACCTCCTGATCCTGGACGAACCGACCCGAGGCATCGACGTCGGAGCCAAGTACGAGATCTACGGCATCATCCAGCGGCTGGCCAACCAGGGCAAGGGAGTCATTGTGATCTCCTCGGAGCTCCCCGAGCTCCTGGGCCTCTCTGACCGCATCTACACCATCTTCGAAGGCTCCATCACCGGCGTGCTGAACAAGGACGAAGCCAGCCAGGAGAGCCTGATGAAGCTCATGACCTCCAACCGCAAGACAGCCTGACCCAGTGGCCCAGAAACGCCCTTTCCTGACCCAAGGACCAAAACAATGAACGCGCTCAAGAAGCTCTTTGGTGGCAATACCCGCCAGTTCGGCATGATTTTCGCCCTGGTGGCACTTATCGTCTTCTTCCAGATCTTCACGCAGGGCCGCACGCTGACCCCTGGCAACGTGATCAACCTGTTCAACGGCAACTCCTACATCCTGATCCTGGCCATCGGCATGGTGCTGGTAATCATCGCCGGACACATCGACCTGTCCGTGGGTTCCGTGGCCGCCTTCGTGGGTGTTTCCGTGGCCCTGGCCATCCGCGACTGGGGCATCCCCTGGTACATGGGCGTGCTCTTTGGGCTGGTGCTCGGCGGCGTGATCGGTGCCTGGCAGGGCTTCTGGACGGCGTATGTTGGCATCCCGGCCTTCATTGTCACGCTGGCCGGCATGCTCCTGTTCCGTGGTTTCAACCAGTTTGTCGGCAAGTCCAACACCATCCCGGTTCCCAACGACTTCCAGTACCTCGGATCCGGCTACCTCCCGGAAATCGGTCCCAACACGGGCTTCAACAACCTGACGCTCCTGATCGGCATCCTGGCAGCTGCGTTCGTGGTGGTCATGTCCTTGCGTGCCCGCGCCGCCAACAAGGCCTTGGGTGCTGACGTTCCCGAACTCTGGGTTGAAGTAACCAAGCTGGTCCTCATCTGCGGTGCCATCCTCTACGCCACGTACCTCTTCGCCACCGGCCGCCCCGGAACCTCGTTCCCCATCCCCGGCCTGATCCTCGCGGTCCTGGTCCTGATCTACGGCTTCATCGCTGACAAGACCGTCATCGGCCGCCACGTCTACGCCGTGGGTGGCAACCGCCACGCAGCCGAACTCTCCGGTGTGCAGTCCAAGAAGGTCAACTTCCTGGTCATGATGAACATGTCCGTCCTGGCAGGCCTGGCCGGCATGATCTTCGTGGGCCGCTCCACGGCATCGGGTCCGTTCGACGGCGTTGGTTGGGAACTGGACGCCATCGCGGCTGTGTTCATTGGTGGCGCAGCCGTCACCGGTGGCGTCGGTACCGTGATCGGCTCGATCGTAGGTGGCCTGGTCATGGCTGTCCTGAACAACGGCCTTCAGCTGCTGGGCGTCGGCGCCGACCTTACCCAGATCATCAAGGGCCTCGTGCTCCTGGCCGCCGTCGCCTTCGATGTCTACAACAAGACCCAGGGCAAGCGGTCCATCACGGGCCTGCTGATGAAGAACTTCCAGCGCAACAACGAGATCAAACCGGACGAGACCACTTCCACCAAAGAGGTCATCTCCAAGGAAGCCTGACCCTACCCGGTCACAAACCCCAGAGAACTCGCTCCACCCCACCCACACAGAAAGTGAACCAAGATATGCGAATGTTTGGTAAAGCAGGAAAGGCAGCAGCAGTAGCTGCCATCGCGGCACTGGCGCTGACGGCCTGCGGCCGCACTGACAGCGGCTCAAGCAGCAGCACAGCTGGCGGGGAAGCGTTCCCCAAGGACTCGCTGATCGGCGTCGCACTTCCGCAGAAGACCAGTGAGAACTGGGTCCTCGCGGAGAAGCTGTTCAACGACGGCCTCACCGGCGCCGGTTTCAAGGCCGACGTCCAGTTCGCCAACGGCGGCGTTTCCGAGCAGCAGAACCAGATCAGCGCCATGGTCACCAAGGGTGCCAAGGTGATCATCGTCGGTGCGATCGACGGCGCGCAGCTGGGTACGCAGCTCAAGCAGGCCAAGGACTCCGGCGCAACGGTCATCGCGTACGACCGCCTGCTCCTGAACACCGAGAACGTGGACTACTACGTGGCCTACGACAACTTCAAGGTCGGTGAGCTCCAGGGCCAGGCCCTGCTGGACGGACTGAAGGCCAAGAAGCCGAGCGGCCCGTACAACATCGAACTGTTTGCAGGTTCTCCGGATGATGCCAACGCCAAGGTCTTCTTCGACGGTGCAATGAGCGTCCTGAAGCCGAAGATCGACGACGGTACCCTCAAGGTGCTGTCCGGCCAGACCGCATTCGAACAGGCTGTTACCCAGGGCTGGAAGGCTGAAAACGCCCAGCGCCGTGCTGACACGCTGCTCACCGGCAGCTACGGCAGCGCATCCCTGGACGGCGTCCTCTCCCCGAATGACACGCTGGCACGTGCAGTCCTGACCTCCGTCAAGGCCGCTGGCAAGCCGCTCCCCGTCGTGACGGGCCAGGACTCCGAGGTTGAGTCCGTCAAGTCCATCATGGCAGGCGAGCAGTACTCCACCATCAACAAGGACACCCGCAAGCTGGTTGAGCACGCCATCACCATGGTGAAGGACCTGCAGGCCGGCAAGGAACTGGAGATCAACGACAAGGATTCGTACAAGAACGGCGTCAAGACCGTCCCCGCGTACCTCCTGCCTCCGCAGATCGTGACCGCAGAGAACGTCAAGACCGCTTACGTGGACGATCCGGTACTCGGCCCGATCACCAAGTAGCACCCCGCACCACCGGAGCCCCGGTCCGCCCACAAGGCGGGCTGGGGCTTTTTGCTGAGCCGGGGCTTTTTGCTGCGCCGGGGCTTTTTGCTGCGCCGGGATTCTTCACAGCCCACGCATAGCTTCGGCTGGCTTCCTGCACAGCCGCCTTAACGAAGGTTGGATCTGCGGCCGGCGTCCAGCGGGCCGAGGCCGTCCGCGGCCCATGCAGGTCCAAAGGAGAAACGTGAGCGTCCTTGCCCGAAGCGTAGGCAATGCCTTCCGCAACAAAATCAGAACGGCGGCTGTGGTTGCCGTCCTGGCCGTCGCCATTGGTTTGGCCCTGGCCATGCTCGTGGCCAACCAGGCCGTGGGTGCCAAGGTCCAGGAGCTCAACGCTTCGGTGGGCACCACCCTCACGGTGAACCCGGCCGGCGGGCAGGGCTTCGAGGGCGGCGGCGAACCGCTTACCTCGGCGCAGGCGCAAACCGCAGCCGGCGTCACGAACGTCGCGTCCGTCGTCGGGACGAAGGCGCTCCGGCTGCAGACAGCTACCACAGGCACCACAAGCACCAGTCAACAAGGCGGATTCGGCGGCCCAGGTGGCCAGCAGGCCACGACGGTCACCACCAGCCTGACAGCCGCCGTCGACGCCGGGACGCTTGGCAACCGAAACAACGCGAGCGGAACCACAGGAAGCACGGGCAGCACTACCACGCAGCCCGCCCGCACTCTTCCCATCACTGCCACGGGCATCGGCGCCGAGGTGGACAGCACCGGCAAGGCGCTGGACATCACCAGCGGCACCGGCCTGGGCGACTACACCGCGACCGAAGCCAAGGCGATCGTTGGAACCACCCTGGCCGAAAAGAACAGCCTGACGGTTGGCTCCACCTTCACCATCCAGGACAAGACCTTCACCGTGGCAGGCTTGTTCGACGCCGGAACCACGTTCGGCAACAACGCCGTCTATGTGACGCTCCCGGAGGCCCAGACGCTGGCCGAAACACCTGATGAACTCTCCACCATGATCGTCACGGTCAACAGCATGGAAAACGTGGACAGCACCAAGACCGCACTGCAGAGTGCACTCGGCACGGACAAGGCCGACGTCACGCAGGGCCAGCGCAACCTTGAAACCGCCGTCAGCTCCCTGGACAGCGTCAAGAACATCTCCCTGGTTGCGTTCATCGCAGCCCTCGCAACCGCCGGGCTCATCATCCTTCTCATCATGGTAATGCTGGTCCGCGAACGGCGCCGGGAAATCGGCGTCCTCAAGGCCATCGGTGCCCGCAACCGCACGATTGGCCTCCAGTTCGTGCTCGAGTCGCTGGTACTGGTCGCCTTGGGCAGCGTGGTTGGCGCAGCCATCGCGTCGTTTGCGAGCGGCGGCATCGCTTCCGCGCTGATCAGTTCCAATACAAGCACGACGGCGGCAACCACCAACCAGCGCGGCGGCGGCTTGGCCGGGGCAGCAGCCAACGGCGGCGTTCCCGGTGGTGGCGGCTTCGGCGGCCAAGGAGGTCCGTTCGGCGGAGCCAACCAGTTGCTGACCTCCGTCACGGCGAGCGTCTCCCCCGGCGTCCTTGCTGCAGGCATCGCCGCGGTGTTCGCCGTCGCCATCATCGGAGCGTTGGTTCCCGCGTTGCTGACCGCCCGTATCCGTCCCATCGAAGTACTCCGAGGAGAATAGCCGTGATCGTAGTCAAGGACCTGGTCCGTCAGTTCAAGTCCGGAGACCGGACCATCAAGCCGGTCAACGGCGTCAGTTTCGAGCTGGAGAAGGGCTCGTTGGCCTCGATCGTTGGCAAGAGCGGCAGCGGAAAGAGCACCCTGTTGTCGCTCCTGGGTGCGCTGGACAAGCCCACGTCCGGAGACGTGGTGGTGGATGGCGTGAGCCTCGCCGGCCTTCCGGACGGCAAGCTCACCGAGTACCGCCGCCAGGACATCGGCTTCGTGTTCCAGCAGTTCAACCTGATCCCCAACCTCAGCGCGGTGGACAACGTGATGCTGCCCATGGAGTTTGCCGGGGTCCGGAAGTCGGCGCGGCTCCAGCGGGCCAAGGAACTCCTGGAGCAGGTCCAGTTGGATCCGGAGAAGCACTCCCGCCGGACCAACCGCCTTTCCGGTGGTGAGCAGCAGCGTGTGGCCATCGCCCGCGCGCTGGCCAACGAACCCAAGCTGATCCTGGCTGACGAGCCCACAGGTAACCTCGACGAACAGACCGGTGAGCACATCATCCAGTTGCTGAGCTCATTGAGCCGTGACCACAACACCACCATCCTGGTAGTGACCCACGACCGCTCCCTGGCGCAGAAGACGGATCGACGCTTCCGGCTTCAGCAAGGGCGCCTGACGGAGGAACTCAAAACCGGATCGCGTCAATAACCTTCACGCGCACGGCGACGAGCGCGGGAATCGCTCCTGCGAGTGCGCCTACCAGGACGGCCGCCCCGAAACCGAGGAGGGCGGCTTCGATGGGGAACGCCGGGTGCTCGGACAGGCCCGGCGCCACCTTCGATTCGATCCAGGGGTTCTTTACCACTGCGATTGCCACCATCACCCCGGCCAGGCCGGCAACTGCGGTGGCCACCACGGACTCCATCATGACCCCGAAGAAGATGCGGCCAGAGGTGGCCCCGAAGCTGCGCCGGATGCCGATCTCCCGGACGCGGTAGCGCACGGTGACCATGGAAATGTTCAGCATCCCCACAGCACCAAGCAAGAGCACAAGGCCTGCAACGCCGCCCACCACCAACTGCACCGGGGCCAGCGGATCTCCGTGGGCGGCGTAGTCCATCCGGCTGGCTTGGGCGGAGTACCCGGGGAACTGACCCTGGAGGTCGGCGGAGATCGCGGCGCTCAGCGCATCCGCTTGTTCCTCGCCCACCCAAACCTTGAACTCGGACATTTCAGGTGCCATACCGGCCATGGCCGCACCTTTGGTCAGGATGAATGCGGCGGGCGGCGTCTCCGGCCAGACGTCGGGAACGACGCCGATGATCACCGCCGTTGCCGGCTGGTCGCCCGGGATGGAAACCGTTGGTTGGGTTGTCAGGTTGGGGCGGCCGGCCTGGTTGTAGAAGGCTTCGGAAACCACGACGGCGGGTGCCATCCTTTGGTCGTCATCGGCAGCGAACCAGCTTCCCATCAGCAGGGGGACGCGGTGGATGACGCCGTAGCCCACGTCCACGATGGTCATGTCCACGTTCGTGACCCCGCGGGGAAATTGGAAGCGTGCCTGGGTCCGGCCCACGTGGGTGGACGTGGTGATTCCATAGCGCTGCTGGATGCCTTGGTAGGCCTTTTCCACTTCCGCAGGATCGGGCATTGTGGGGCCATACACAACCAGGGACAACGTTGCGGCACGCCCTCCGTTCCGTTCGGATTGCTCCTTGTAGCCTTCCCGGGCCAGGTTGCCCAGGCCAACAACGGACGTCAGGGCTGCTACGGAAAGGGCAACACCAAGGAGTGCCAGGAGGATGCGCACTTTGTTGATGCGGAGTTCCTGCCACGCTTCCACCAGAGTGGATACAAAGCCGGTCATGCGGGTACTCCTGCTTCCGCGAGCGCCATGGGACTGAGGACGCCGGTGTCCAAGCGGTAGCAAGCGCGGGCCAGGGCGGCCACGTTGACGTCATGGGTGATGGTGACGAGTGCCGCCGCGGATTCCGTGGCGACGGTGTCCAGCAAAGCCATGACTGACTGTCCGGTTTCCACGTCCAACGCTCCGGTGGGTTCGTCGGCGAGGATCAGCCGGGGCTTCCGGACCAGTGCCCGGGCGATGGCCACGCGCTGCTGCTCACCTCCGGAGAGCATGTTGGGCATGGTGTTGGCCCGGGCAGCGAGGCCCACCCGGTCCAACATGTCCATGGCGATCTCCCGGCGACGCCAGAACTCCTTGCCCTTGGCGTACAGGAGCGGTGTGATCACGTTGTCCAGGGCGCTCCGGCCGGGCAGCAGGTTGAATTGCTGGAACACGAATCCCACGGTGGATCCGCGCAGCCTCGACCGGGCGTTGCCGCCCAGGCTTTCTGCGGGCTGCCCAAGGAACTCGAGCTCACCGGATGTGGGCACGTCCAGAAGGCCCAGGAGGTTGAGCAGCGTCGACTTGCCGCAGCCGGACCTGCCGACGATCGCGGTGTGGTCCCCGCTTTGTATTTCAAGATCCACGCCCCGGAGGATCTGCAGCAGGTGCCCGTCTGGCAGCTTGACCGAGCGGGTCACCTCTCGAAGACTGACCAGTGTTTCGTTGTGGTTCGGAGACTCCATACCTAGCCTGCTTGGATCTGTGTCACTGGCCCCGGACCCATCATCGGGCCCTGGACGGCGGGAGCGCCGGGAACGAACTCGAGCACCTGTTCGCCTTCAGTCAGTCCGGACACCACCTCAACCACAGACCCGTCGTTCAAGCCGAGCTCTACCTTCCGCTGTTCAGGAGCTCCTCCGGCGGCACTGGACGTCCAGACGATGCCGTCCTTCACACTGCCCTTCACCGACGTCAAGGGAACAGTGACGACGTCGGTCGCCACTCCTGCGCTGACGGTCATGGTGGCACCGAGGCCGGCGAAGACTTCCTGGTCGGCGGGAACAGCGCAGCTCAGTGTGCCGGTGGGAGTGCTGTCCTCCTGCGACTGGCCGCTGGAACCTGGTCCAGCGATCGCCGCGCCGACCCCCATTCCGGCACCCCCGCCAGAGCCGGACAAACCGCCCGAGCCTGTGCCGCCGTCGTCGGACGCGTTGTTCTTGAGCGACACTTCGGTGCACTGGAAGGGCGCCGGACCACCCACCAAAGCGATCTCCGCCGGACCCGGCTTGCCCAGCAGGCGGTATTGCTGGGCTGCGGTCACGGAACCCGAGACGACGTACGTGCCCGGGTCCACCTTGCCGACCGTTTCGCCGACGGTGACTTGCTGGTCGATCAGCGTTGTCAAGGATTGCAGCGTGCCGCCGCTTGGCGCGAGGACGTCGAAGTAGTCGTACACGGGCTTTGGCGGCGTACCATCCTTGGACACCTGCGGATTTGTCACTGCTCGTTCCGCTTTGACCTGGAAGAGCGGCGTGCCTTTCTCCACCGTTGAGCCCTGTTCAGCAAAGACTTTGACCACTTTGCCTGCAGCGGTGCTGCGGACGGGATCGGCGGCGTTGCTTTGAACGGTGCCCTTGACCTGAACGGTGTTGGTGACGGTGGCCCGCGTGGCCGGGACCATCGGAATGTCCACTTCGGCCAACGGAGCCGGCTGCGAAGCTGTGGACTTGAGTCCATCAATGAAGGCGATCTTGACCAAAGCCACGGCGATAATTGCGAAAACCAACAACCAGGCAACCGGCAAAATGACGCGCCGAAAAACACCCATCCCTGCTCCATTTCGGTAACTCCCCACAGAACCTCTGCGAGGGATGATTGCTCCAGCCTAGGCGAAGCCACAGACACCCCCGGTCATTCGAAAGGATGAACAGGCTGCTTACCGTGTCGCCGGGTTTGATCGGTCGCGGGACCCGTGCAAGACTGGTCAGGTACACGCCCCAGTGACTATTCGGCAGAAATGCCGGACTCCTGGGGCAATTCTATTTAACCACCGAGAGGGGCCATGGACGTAGGCGCAATTGGATGCTTGAGCAGCTGATCAGCGCCCCTCGGTTCCAGACATACCTACGACACTATCGCGGCAACCACCATCTGGCAGCACGGCTTTATGCATGGAACATTGAGGTGTCGTCCGCCTTTTGGGGTCCCCTTAGCGTCTTGGAAGTTGCTCTCAGAAATGCAATGCACAACGCATTGTCGAAGGGCCGTCCGGAAACGTGGTGGGACCTCCCGAGCACCCATCTCATGGATAGCCACCGGGCGATTCTGGACGAGACCATCGCGAAACTCGCGCGCAAGATTGTGACGCCAAGTCCAGGTCAAATAGTTGCAGCCCTGCCGTTTGGCTTCTGGACCCGTTTCCTCGACAAAGGGATCCCCCGGCATCCATTTCTCAGCTACGAAACGGCATTCTGGCAACCGAGGCTGATGAAAGCCTTTCCGGAAGCCGTTGCACTCAAACGCAAGGTGCTTTTTGCCGACCTAACCCAAATCCGCGAGATGCGCAATCGCATCGCCCACCACGAGCCGATATTCAAAATGCCGTTGGAAACAATTCGTACAGATATCTCACGTATCGCTGGCTACATTCACGTCGACGCCACAGCGATCATGGACGGATGTAGTCGCGTCGCGGCTGTCCTTGAACGTAAACAAGATGCAATCATGCACGGGCGCAACAGCTTCTGAGAGGATTGCTGGCATGACTCTCCCTATCGCCAAGCCGTGGCTCTTCTCCCAGACCAACCAGGATCCGCGGGTTGCCACTGGTAAGCGGCTTCGGTGGGGTGTGGTGTCCACCGGGAACATCGCCAACAGTGTGTCGCAGGACCTGTCCTTGCTTGAGGACGCGGAGTTGTACGCAGTGAGTTCGCGGACCCAGGCAGCTGCGGACGCTTTCGCGCGGAACCTGGGGTTCGCCAAGGGCTACGGGGACGACGACGGCGTGCCCGGCTACCAGCGCTTGTTCGACGATCCCGGGGTGAATGTGGTCTATGTAGCCACTCCCCATGCCCAGCACTTCCAGATCGCCTCGGCCGCGATGCGTGCGGGCAAGCACGTCCTGTGCGAAAAGGCCCTCACCATCAATGCCCGCGAGGCCACCGAACTTGTCCGCCTGGCGCGGGAGCACAACGTCTTCTTCATGGAAGCAGTGTGGAGCCGGTTCCTGCCGAGCATGCAGCGGGCGTTCTCCATCGCTGCGTCGGGGCAAATCGGACAGATCCAATGGGTCAGCGCGGACCTCGGATTCCCTGCGCCCTACGATCCCGCGGCCCGGATCTGGGCATTGAACGATGGCGGCGGAGCACTCCTGGACATCACGGTGTACCCGCTGCTTTGGGCGCTCGGAACGCTGGGCTTCCCGCAATCGGTGACAGCTATCGGCTCGCTTAACGAGGACGGCGTGGACACCCAGAACGCCCTGACCCTCGGTTATGACTCCGGAGCGCAGGCCCAGCTCACGTCGTCCTTGATGGCCCACGGGCCCCGGACAGCAACGGTTGCCGGAGGCCTGGGTTACATTCAAACCGTGGGCTCGGTGAACAACCCGCGCGAACTCGTGATCCGGGTGGGCTGGGATGAGCCGCGTCACGAACGCTTCGACGTCGTGGGAATCGGCTACACGTACGAACTCCGCGAAGTGACGCGCTGCATCCAGCAGGGCCTGACCGAGAGCTCCACCATGCCGCTGGAGGACTCCATCAACGTGATGCGTTTGTTTGACGGCGTGCGTTCCCAGTTGGGAATCCGGTACCCTAACGACGCGCGCTAAGGCGCAGGCGACCGGCGCGCACCCGGTGAGTGCCGCCGTCGTGATTTAACCCAGGCGCGTTAACGCTTGGCCGGTTGCCGCGCCAGCTTGCGGTCCAGGGACAAGGCTCCCGGTCCCAGGAAGATGAACGACACCGAGATCGCAAAGTAGACGATCAGCAGCTCAGCCGTCACTCCGGAGGCATCCGTGAGCAACGGCTTTCCTGCTTCGGTCACGAACCAGATCGACGCGAACAGGATCGCCGCCAAAAAACCAGCCACGCGGGTGAGGGCACCGAGGACCAGCAGCGCGCCCAGACCCAGTTCGCCGGCGATGACCAACCAGGCGATGACGTCCGGCTTCTGGACGCCCATGGCAGCCACGGAGGCGGCAAAGGCGGCGTGGCCGGCCATGAATTTCTGGAAGCCATGCACCATGAGCAGCGCGCCGAACACCACGCGAAGGATGGTGACGCCGCGGGAGGAGGACTTGGGAGACGGGTGAAGGAATTTCACGCGTTCCAATCTTCCATGGCCACGGCCGCTCACCAAACTAGCTGAGCAGCGCCGGGATGTCCTTCACGCCGTCCAGGATGTGGTGGTGCGGGTGCGCGGCGAGTGCCTCACGGTCCAGTTTGCCCGTGAGGACACCCACCGCCACGACGCCGGCATTGTTGGCTGCGGCGAGGTCGTTGACCGTGTCACCCGCGGCGATGACGGACCGGACATCCTGCACTCCGGTGCGTTCCATGGCGCGGTGGATCATGTGCGGTGCGGGCCGACCGGCGGCTACTTCGTCAGAGCATACGACGGCGTCAAGCACCTTGCCGGGGTCGCCCGCCTCGGTGCCCGGAGCAGCAACGCTCCAGCCAAGGCCGGCCAGGAGTGGCTCGGCGACATCGCGGGAGAAGCCTGTGGTGAGTGCTACTTTGACGCCCTGTCCGCGCAGCGTGCGGAACGCCTCTTCCACGCCTTCCAAGGCGACCGGCGGGTTGGCAGCGTAGAACTCCACCAAGAGTTCCTTGAACCGGGTAAAGGCAGCCGCCACCGTCTCGGGAGTGGCGACTCCTCCGCCGGCCTGGATCAGGGCGGTAATGGCTTCCACTTTGTCTGCGCCCATCCACTCCTGGACGGCTTCGGGCGTGGTGGACACGCCGGTTTCCTCGACGCAACGGGCCAGCGCAACGTAAACGTCGCCGTGTTCGTCGATGGTTGTGCCGGCCATATCGCAGGCAACAAGCTCGATCATGGGTTAACTCCTTGGGTGGATTGCGGGTCGGTGTGGATGCGGACCAGGGCGGCCCTGCGTTCCACGGTGTTGTCGATGGTGAAATTGGTGAGCGACGGGAGGTAGCGGTCCTCGGAGTACTCCAGGGGCTGGCCGTCGGCGGAGCGGGTGATACGGCGTTCGCGCAGCAACGGAATGCCTTCTGGCTGCTCCAGCAGTTCAGCGTCCTCGTCGTTCGCAGCAACGGCGTCAATCGTGTGGCGGGCACTATGCAGGTCCACGCCCTGTTCCTTGAGGAACGCGAAGATGGAGCCGGAATCAGTATCGAAGTCGAACAGTTTGCGGCCAACCTCCAGGACGAACGTGGTGCGCTCGATCATGGCAGGGACCTGGTCCAAGTAGCGGACGCGCAGGACCTCCACCACGGTGGTTCCCGGGACCAGGTTCAAGGCCTCGGCGGCTTCCGGGCTGGCCTCGCGACGGGCCACTTCGAGGGTCCGCTGGCCAGGTGTCTTACCGATGCCGGTCGCCCATTCCGTGAAGGAATTGAACGTGGAGAACGACTGCGACGGTACCGACGAACGGACCATCGGCGGCCTTCCCCGCCCGCCCGTCACTGCACCTTCCGAACGAAGGAACGCGAGCGCCTGGCGGATTGGCCCGCGGGACGTTCCGAACTCACGGCACAGTTCCGCCTCGCTGGGCAGCTGGAATCCGGGAGGCCAGTCACCATCCGCGATCCGGCGCATGAATTCTTCGCTGAGCCTGACGTGGAGGGGGGCGTTTTGTTGTGCGGTCACCAGTTGATCATACAAGTCGCTCTCGGCAAGATCGCCGTTTTACCAGCTCTGGAGATGAATTCACGGTGAACTCGGGTGAACAGATCTTAAATTCAGATTAACTTGTATATACAAGTGGCATTCTGGCTTGATTTACCCCTCAGCGGACGGCCAGAGTCGTTGGTGTGAACAACCCAAGCTCCTCCCCCACCATCCCCAGCCAACCCACCGATGTCCTCGTAGTAGGCGCGGGAATCGTTGGTCTGGCACACGCAGCGCACGCGGTGGCCAACGGCCTGACCGTGACCATCATCGAGCGTGACCACCACGCCGCCGGCGCCTCCGTCCGGAACTTCGGCCACTGCTGCATCACCGCCCAGTCCGGCGAGCTGTACCAACTCGCCCAGACTTCGCGGAAGTATTGGCTCGAGTTCGCTGAGCGTGCCGGCTTCTGGGCCGTCGAATCCGGCGCGGTGGTGCTGGCCCACACCGAGGCCGAGTTGGCGGTGCTCCGCGAACTCTCGTCTGCGCGGGAACCGGGACAGGTGGAGCTTCTCTCTCCCCAGGAGACCCGGGCCCGCTTGGGTGCCGGACGTGACGCCGAGGAAGAAACGCACGACGGCGGCACCCACCAAGGTGCATGGCCGGGCCTCGTGGGCGGCGCCTTCCTCCGGGACGATCTCCGCGTCGACCCCCGCACCACAGTCGCACGGTTGGCCGACTGGCTAAGCCGGCAGCCCGGCGTCGAACTTCACTGGAACACTTCCGCGCTTGCCTTCAACCCGCAAGCCGACGCAACCACGGTGCACACCTCGCGCGGTGGGTTCACGGCCAAGCAGGTTTTTGTGTGCGTCGGGCACGATGTCGATTACCTGTTCCCTGACCTCGCCGCCGAGCACAGGATCCAGCGCTGCGCCCTTCAGATGTCCCTTGCCGCCAAGCCGTCCGGATTGGAAGTGACACCGGCAGTCCTGACGGCCACCTCAATGCTGCGTTACCCCGCATTCACGGAGATGCCGGCCGCAGCAGCGCTCCGCGACGAGGTGCAGGCGGCACAACCTGAACTGCTGGAGATCGGAGCAAACGTCATGTTCACGCAACGCCCCGACGGCTCAGTGATCCTGGGCGATTCGCACCACTACTACCTCACCGCCGACCCCTTCCTGGACGAATCGGTGACTGCTGCCCTCAACAAAGACATCGAGGCGAGGATCGGCCTGCCGCTGGACATCGTCCAGCGCTGGCAGGGCGTCTACGCGTCCTCTGATGTCGCCCCCATTTTGGTCAGGGACATCCAGCCCGGCGTCACGGTGGTGTCCGTGACCTCGGGTGTGGGCATGACCCTGTCCTTCGGGCTCGCCCACCGCAACGTTTCCCGCTTGACCTGAACCCCTCCCCCTCGCATCCAAGGAATCCCATGAAAACCACCCTCTTCACCGGCTCCGCCCTGGCCCTTGCCGCTGCCCTTGCACTGACCGCGTGTGGCGGATCGGCCCAGTCAGCTTCATCGCAGTCAACATCCGCCACGTGCCCCAACGGCGAGATCAAGTTCGGCATCGAGCCGTACGAGGATCCCGCGAAGCTCAAGCCTGCCTACGATGTGCTGGCCAACGCCCTGTCCGAGAAACTTGACTGCCCTGTCTCCGTCCAAGTGGTGGAGGACTACGCCGCCGAGGTCCTGGCCATGCGCAACGGCAAGCTGGACCTGGGGCAGTTCGGTCCGCTCGGCTATGTTTTCGCAGACTCCAAGGCCGGCGCCGAACCCGTGGTGTCGTTCGGCACGGCGGAGAAGGCCCTCAGCACGTACACGGCGGGAATCTGGGTCCCGAAGGACAGCCCCATCCAGGCAATCGGCGATCTCAAGGGCAAGTCCCTGGCACTGGGCAGCGTGGGCTCCACTTCGGGTGACGTGCTCCCCCGCTATGGCCTGCGCGAGGCAGGCATCGCGGACGCAGACCTCAAGATGGACTACACCGGCGGGCACCCCGAAGCCCTCCTGGCCCTGACCAACGGCAAGGTGGACGCAGCCGAGATCAACTCACAGACGCTTGCTACGGCCATCGCCGCCGGGACGTTCAAGAATGACGACTTCCGCCAGGTTTGGACCTCCGAGGCCATCCCGAACGATCCCATCACGGTCCGCGGAGACGCAGATCCTGCGTTCAAGAAGGCCGTCAAGGAAGCCTTCCTCTCACTCTCGCCGGAGGATGTAGCCAAGGTGGGCGAGTTCCTGGACGTCACCCCTCCTGGCCCGCTGCTCGAGGTCAGCAAGGACAACTACACCCCGCTGTTCGAGCTCGCCAAGACCATGAACCTCACCGAGAAGGATCTCTAGTGGCACCGCTCTTATCCGTTCAGGGGTTGCGCAAGTCCTTCAACGGCCGCACGGTACTAAACGGGGTGGACTTCTCCGTCTCTGCCGGTGAACTCGTCGCCTTCCTCGGTGCCAATGGTTCCGGCAAGTCCACCACCTTGCGCTGCGTCATGGGCATCACCGAACCGGACTCGGGAACCATCAGCATTGCCGGTTCAGCGTTGGACGGCCTGCAGGGCCGCGAACTGCAACAGGCGCGGCAACGGATGGCCATGATCTTCCAGAAGATCCACCTGGTCCCCCGCCGCACGGCGCTGGACAACGTCTGCGCCGGAGCGCTCTCCCGCATCCCGACCATCCGCTCCCTCACCCCGGCGCTGTTCCCGGCCGAGGTCCAGCAGGAAGCCCTCGACTGCCTGGACCGCGTAGGACTCGCTGACCGCGCCTTCGACCGCGTCGGCCGTCTCTCTGGCGGCCAGCAGCAGCGCGTGGCCGTAGCCCGGGCACTTTGCCAGCGCGCCGACGTCGTACTCGCCGACGAGCCCGTATCCGCACTTGACCCGCACGCCGCCGAGCAGGTGATGGCGTTGCTCCGTGAACTCGCGCACTCGGAGGGCCTCGCTGTGGCGGCGGTCCTGCACCAGCCGGACCTGGCACTGCGTTACGCAGACCGTTCCATCGGGTTGCTGCAGGGGTCCATGACGTTCGATCTTCCATCCTCCGAGGTAACTGCCAAGCACCTCGACACGCTCTACGCCCCGGACAGGGACACCGCAGACAGGACTGTTGCCGCATGACTCCGCAGACCTTGAAACCCGCCGTCCTGCGACGGGACACGCCAAGCAAAACCCGCGTGGCACTGGTCCGCCCGAAGAAGCCGCTGCGATGGATCACGACGGCGGTAGCGGTTGCCGCCGTCGTCGGACTCCACGCTGTGGCCTTCGAAGGGACCGACTTCAAACCCCAACTCCTGGTGGACGGCTGGAAGGGCATGGCTGCGTTCGTTGCCGATGCGTTCCCGCCGGACCTCAGCTGGGAGAAGACCCTCAAGCCCGGCCTGGAAGCGACGCTCGTGACCCTCTGGATCGGTTTGCTGGGCACCACGTTGTCTGTACCGTTTGCCTTGCTCCTGGCAGCGCTTGCCGCGGAGAACACCAGTCCGCACCGGCTGGTGTACCAAGCTGCGCGAGCTGTGTTGTCCTTCTTCCGTGCCGTGCCGGACATCGTGTTCGCCCTGATCTTCGTGACTGCAGTGGGGCTTGGTCCGTTCGCTGGCGTGCTCGCGTTGATCTGCCACAACACGGGCGTCATGGGCAAGCTCTGGGCCGAGTCGATGGAGGAGATCGACGCCGGGCCACAGGAAGCCCTCCGCACCGCCGGGGCCAACCGCGTCCAGCAGGTTGCCAATGCCACCTTGCCCATGGTGGTCCCCCAGTTCGTGGGCCTGCTGCTCTACCGGTTCGACGTCAACGTGCGGTCCTCCCTGGTCCTTGGCCTGGTGGGCGCTGGCGGCATCGGCTTGCTGATCAACCAGTCCATCAAGTCCTTCCAGTTCGACTCGATGCTCACGCACATCCTGATCGTGCTGGTGCTGATCATCGTGGTGGACCAGTTCTCCGCATGGGTCCGCCGCCGCCTGGCTGCCTAACCCACCTGCCCGCCCCCAACTGGGTCGCAGTTGGGGGCGTTTTGACGGCTCAAAACGCCCCCAACTGCGACCCAGTTGGGTGAGTGGGGGCAGAATGGGAGGTGGCCCGGACATGCGGGCCGCGGACTTTGTGGATGGAGCGGGTATGCAGGTTGACGTGGTGGTTGTTGGCGGCGGAGCGATGGGATCGGCGGCCGCGTGGCAACTGTCCCGCAGCGGCAAATCCGTGGTGCTCCTGGAACGGTTCGAGGCCGGACACCACATTGGCGCTTCCCACGGCGCAACCCGCAACTTCAACACCGCCTACGCCGAGGCCGACTACCTGGACCTCCTGGATGAATCCAAAATCCTGTGGGACGAGCTCGCCGCCGAACACGGCGCTCCCCTGCTGGACCTGGTGGGGCTGGCGAACCACGGCAACACGCCCAAGCTGGAAGGTATCCGCGCCGCCCATGAGGAACGCGGTGTGGAGAGCTACTTCATTTCCGCTTCAGAAGCCTCCGACCGCTGGCAAGGCATGAACTTCGCCACCGATGTGCTCTTCGTCCCGGGATCCGGTCGGATCCGGGCCGCGGACGCGCTGGTCGCGCTCCGCACCTCGGCGGAGTCCCGCGGGGCCATCTTCAAATACTCGACGCCGGTCCGCGACATCCGCGTCGACGGCGCCGAGTCAGTGGTGGTGGTGACGGAGGAAACCGAGTACGCGGCCAAGCGCGTAGTAGTCACCGCAGGTGCCTGGACCACGAAGGTCCTGGACGGGCTCGCCAAGCTCCCAGCCTTGGTGGTCACGCAGGAGCAACCGGCCCACTTCACCCCGACAGACAACACGCTGGTGTGGCCCAGCTTCAACCACAACCCGGACCCCGACCCAAACAACGAAATCTACGAGTACTGGTTCAGCCCCGTCTACGGCATGCTCACCCCGGGCGAAGGCGTCAAGGCTGGTTGGCATGGCGTCGGGCCGGTCATGGACCCGGACGAGCGCACCTTCCAGCCCATCCCCCAGCAGCTCGAAGCCCTGGTGAGGTACGCAGAAGAGTGGCTTCCCGGCGTCGACCCTTCCACCGCGGTTCCCATCAGCTGCACCTACACCACCACGCCCAACGAGGACTTCGTCCTGGACAGTTTCGGACCTCTGGTGGTGGGTGCCGGTTTCTCGGGCCACGGTTTCAAGTTCACGCCGGCTATTGGCCGGGTGCTGAAGGACATCGTCGACGGCGGCACCGCGCCTGCACGGTTCGCGGCGGACCGTTAAACGCAACTGACTCGCAGTTGTTGTCCTGAGCTCAAAACAACAACAACTGCGAGTCAGTTGGAATTTACTTCAGGGTCGCGAGGACCTTGTTGAACGTAGCCGACGGGCGCATGATCTCAGCGGCCTTGGCGGCGTCCGGACGGTAGTAACCGCCCAGCTCGACGGCGGGACCCTGCACTGCGGCTAGCTCACCAACGATTGCCTCTTCGTTGGAGGTCAGTGCATCGGCGATCGAAGCGAAGGCAGAAGCCAGCTCTGCGTCGGAGGTCTGCTTGGCCAGTTCCTGGGCCCAGTACATGGCCAGGTAGAAGTGGCTTCCACGGTTGTCCAGCTCGCCAACGCTGCGGCGCGGGGACTTGTTCTCGAGGAGGAACGTACCCGTGGCGCGGTCCAGCGTGTCCGCCAGGACCTGGGCGCGGGCGTTGCCCGTGGTGGTGGCAAGGTGCTCGAAGCTGACGGCCAGGGCGAGGAACTCACCCAGGCTGTCCCAGCGCAGGTGGTTTTCCTTGACCAACTGCTGGACGTGCTTGGGAGCGGATCCACCGGCGCCGGTCTCGAACAGGCCGCCACCGTTGATCAGCGGAACGATCGAAAGCATCTTGGCGCTGGTGCCAAGCTCGAGGATGGGGAACAGGTCCGTCAGGTAGTCGCGGAGCACGTTGCCCGTGACGGAGATGGTGTCCTGGCCCTTGCGGATGCGCTCCAGGGTGAAGGCCGTGGCCTCGACCGGGGAGAGGATTTCGATCTGCAGGCCCTCGGTGTCGTGGTCCTTCAGGTACTCGTTGACCTTGGCGATCAGGTTGGCGTCGTGGGCGCGTCCCTTGTCCAGCCAGAAAACAGCCGGCGTCTGGGAGGCACGGGCACGGGTAACTGCCAGCTTGACCCAGTCGCGGATGGGGACATCCTTGGTCTGGCATGCGCGCCAGATGTCACCGGGGGAAACCTGGTGTTCGATCAGGACGGTTCCTGCGCGGTTCACGAGCTGGACCGTACCGGCAGCTTCGATCTCGAACGTCTTGTCGTGGCTGCCGTATTCTTCGGCTGCCTGTGCCATGAGGCCAACGTTCGGGACGGTGCCCATGGTGGTGGGATCGAAGGCACCGTTGGCACGGCAATCGTCGATGACAACCTGGTACACACCGGCGTAGGAGCTGTCCGGGAGGACTGCCAGCGTGTCGGCTTCCTTACCGTCCGGGCCCCACATGTGGCCGGAGGTGCGGATCATGGCGGGCATGGAGGCGTCCACGATGATGTCCGAGGGAACGTGCAGGCTGGTGATGCCCTTGTCCGAGTCGACCATGGCCAGTGCGGGACCGTCTTCGAGGCCCTTGGTGATAGCTGCCTTGACGCCTTCGCGGACGTCCTCCGGCAGGTCTTCCAGGCCGTTGAGGATGGCGGCGAGGCCGTTGTTCGGGCTGATGCCGGCTGCGGCGAGCTGCTTGCCGTAGGTGTCGAAGAGCTCGGAGAAGTAGGCCTTGACCACGTGGCCGAAGATGATGGGGTCCGAGACCTTCATCATGGTGGCCTTCAGGTGTGCGGAGAAGAGGATGCCCTCTTCCTTGGCGCGGGCAACCTGTGCTGCGAGGAACTCATCCAGGGCAGCTGCGCGCAGGACGGTGCCGTCCACCACTTCACCGGCAAGCACGGGGAAGTCCTTCTTGAGGACCTTCACCGTGCCGTCTTCGCGGACCAGCTGGATGCTCAGGGCGTCATCGGCTTCGATAACCACGGACTTCTCGTTGGAGCGGAAGTCGTTCTGGCCCATGGTGGCGACGTTGGTCTTGGAGTCCGCGGTCCAGGCACCCATGGAGTGCGGGTTCTGGCGGGCGTAGTTCTTCACGGACAGGGGTGCGCGGCGGTCGGAGTTGCCTTCACGCAGCACCGGGTTCACAGCGGAGCCCTTGATCTTGTCATAGCGCGAGCGGATGTCCGTCTCGGTGTCCGAGGAGGGGTTGTCCGGGTAGTCCGGGAGGGCGTAGCCCTGGGCCTGGAGCTCGGCGATGGCGGCCTTGAGCTGCGGAACGGAGGCGCTGATGTTGGGCAGCTTGATGATGTTGGCTTCCGGCTGCTTTGCCAGTTCGCCGAGTTCAGCCAGGGCGTTGCCCGTGCGCTGGTCTTCAGTCAGGAAATCGCCGAACACGGCGATGATGCGGCCGGCCAGCGAAATGTCGCGGGTTTCGACCTCCACACCTGCGGTCGAGGCGTACGCTTCCACAACCGGCAGGAACGAGTAGGTTGCCAGCATCGGCGCTTCGTCTGTGTGGGTATAGATAATCTTGGCCATTGGCGGGGTTCTCCCTGAAAGTCTGCAGATTTCAACATCTCTAACTTACCCGAGCACGCCGATTTGGGGGCTCTTCGTGTCCGGGATCACGCCTTGCGTTACCGCTTTCACAGCCGCTTCGCACACGCCTCCCGGGCGCCCAAAAGCCCGACGGCGGCCTGACCGCCGGAGGTGCCGCACCGCCGTCGTACTCCTCTCCCGGGACCCATCAAGAAACTGACAGCAAAATATCACAAACTCTGAAACATCTCTTTACAAACTTGTCACACGCCGGGTAGCTTCGATTCCGTCAGTCGGCGGTCGCCATCACTGGCCGCCTCACTCCCTCGATTAGGTAGGAACAACGTGACAAAAACCAAGACCCTGGCCACAAGCCTGCTGAGTCTGTCCACTGCCGCGATCCTTGCGCTGCTTGGCACCACCAGCGCCAATGCGGCCCCCGTCAAGGACATCGACTCCAGCGGCGCTGCGGTCAGCAGCCATCTGACGCAGGACGCCGGCGCCGCAGATTACTGGACCCCGGAACGCATGAAGAGCGCCAAGAACGGCGATGTCCTCGCCACCAAGGCACTGCAGCGCACCGGTTTGCTCAACCTCGGCAAAGCCCCGGTCACCGAAGCCCCGGGCGCCGTCACCAGCATCGAAGGCCAGCAGGCCTCCACCGACTCCAAGGCCATCAACCTCAAGGTCAACCAGAGCGAATCGCCGGTCAAGCACATCGGCAAGATCTTCTTCACGCTCGGCGGCTCCAACTACGTCTGCTCCGGCAACTCCGTCACCGCCGCCAACAAGAGCACGGTGTCCACCGCAGGGCACTGCGTCAACGAAGGCCCGGGCGCGTACGCCACCAACTTCGTGTTTGTCCCGGCCTACCTCAACGGCTCCGCACCTTACGGGAAGTGGACGGCAAAGGCGCTGTACTCCCCCACCCAGTGGGCCTCCAGCGGCAACATGCAGTACGACACCGCGTTCGCCGTGGTCAACACCCTCAACGGCCAGAAGCTCGCGGATGTTGTTGGCTCCTCAGGCGTCCAGTTCAACGCCGCCCGCGGCCTGAGCTACAAGTCCTTCGGCTACCCGGCAGCCTCTCCCTTCAACGGCGAATCACTGAAGAGCTGCTCCGGCACCGCCACCAACGATCCCTATAACCCGCAGTTCAACACCCAGGGCATCCCCTGCAACATGACCGGCGGCTCCTCGGGTGGTCCGTGGTTCATCGGCAACAGCTCCAACGGTTACCAGAACTCGGTCAACTCCTACGGCTACGGCAGCAACTCCACCACCATGTACGGCCCGTACTGGGGCTCCGTCATCCAGTCCACCTACAACACCGCGGCGGCTTCGTAACGGCTCTTTTGTAGCAAGTCCCTGTTAATTACGACGGCGGCCGTCCCCTTTGAGGGGCGGCCGCCGTTGCGGTGTGGTTCTACGCGCCTTGGGCGCGGCGTTCTTAGTGGAAGAAGTGGCGTGCACCCGTGAAGTACATGGTGATGCCTGCGGCGTTGGCTGCGGCAATGACTTCCTCGTCGCGGACCGAGCCACCCGGCTGGACCACGGCGCGGACACCGGCGTCGATCAGGATCTGCAGGCCGTCAGCGAACGGGAAGAACGCGTCCGATGCTGCCACGGCACCGCGGGCCCGCTCCGGTGCGTTGGCGCCGCTGGCGTTGGACGCACCGCCAGCACCTTCGACGTCGGACTCCACCTGGACGCCCAGCGTGTTGGCGCGCTCGACGGCCAGCTTGCAGGAGTCGAGTCGGTTGACCTGGCCCATGCCGATGCCAACTGCGGCACCGTTATCGGCGAGGAGGATGGCGTTGGACTTGGCTGCGCGGCAGGCGGTCCAGGCGAAGGCGAGGTCCGCCAGGGTCTTCTGGTCGGCGGCTTCACCGGCGGCGAGGGTCCAGTTGGCGGGGTTGTCGCCGTCGGCGTCCACCTTGTCGCTCATCTGGACCAGGACACCACCGGACACCTGGCGCATCTCGGATGCGTAGCGGCCGTAGCCCTCCGGCAGTGCGAGGAGGCGGATGTTCTTCTTCTTGGACAGGATCTCCACGGCTTCCGGCTCGAAGTCCGGTGCGATGACAACTTCGGTGAAGATGTCGGCCACGGTCCGGGCCATGCCTGCGGTGACCGTGCGGTTCGCAGCGATGACGCCACCGAACGCGGAGACGGGATCGCAGGCGTGGGCCTTGGCGTGGGCGTCGGCGATCGGGTCCGCTGCGTCGGCGGAACCGACTGCAACACCGCAGGGGTTGGCGTGCTTGATGATCGCGACGGCAGGCTCGGCGAAGTCGAAAGCAGCGCGGAGGGCGGCATCGGCGTCGACGAAGTTGTTGTAGCTCATGGCCTTGCCGTGCAGCTGGTCGGCCTGGGCGATGCCTGCCGGAGCAGCCTTGTCCACGTAGAGGGCCGCCTGCTGGTGCGGGTTTTCGCCGTAGCGGAGAACCTCGGAACGCTCCAAGGCCAGGCCGGCGTAGGCGGGCCAGTCGATGACGCCGTCGCCGTCTTCGTCCAGGAACTGGCTGGCAGTCCAGGAGGCAACAGCGTTGTCGTAGCTGGCCGTGTGCGCGAAGGCCTTGGCGGCCAGGCGGCGGCGGGTGTTCAGGTCGAAACCGCCATGTGCTGCGGCGTCAACCACTGCGCCGTAGAAGTTGGGGTCCGTGACGATTGCGACGGCGGCGTGGTTCTTCGCGGCCGAGCGAACCATGGCCGGACCTCCGATGTCGATCTGCTCAACAACGTCGTCCTGCGCTGCGCCGGACTTCACGGTCTCGACGAACGGGTAGAGATTCACCACCACGAGGTCGAAGGTTTCGATCTCCATGCCGGCCAGGGTTTCCATGTGCGCTTCCACGCGGCGGTCGGCAAGGATACCGCCGTGCACGCGCGGGTGCAGGGTCTTGACGCGGCCATCGAGCATTTCCGGGGAGCCGGTAACTTCTTCGACTTCCTTGACCGGGATGCCTGCTGCGGCGATCTTCTTGGCGGTGGAGCCGGTGGAAACAATGGCGACGCCGGCTGCGTGCAGGCCCTTCGCGAGCTCCTCCAGTCCCGTCTTGTCGTAAACCGAGATCAGTGCACGGCGGATGGGAACACGGTCAAGCTGCGTCAAGCTCACAAAAGTCTCCGTCTTAGTTCGCGTAGATATCGCGGGTCGGTGGGGATATGGGCAGTTTATCGTGTTTCGCTGCATGGCTGGTTTTGCGTCCTGCAACATAGGGTTGAGGCATGGATGCCACGGACGTCGTTCTTGTTGCCGATGTTGGGAAGAGCCGTTGCCGCGTGGAGTTGCGGAGTGGTGATGAGTTGCTCGGCGCTGCGGACCAGCACGGCTTCGCGGGCGTCCACATCGACAACGGGCCGACCCTGGCTTTCGATCTCCTTCTCGAGACCACGGCGATGCTGCCACCCGGCCTGCCCGTGAGCACCCTGACGGGCGTCGGGGCAGCAGTCGCCGGCGTTGAAGCCTCAGCCGAAAAGTCCCGCGAACTTGCCGCCATGTTGTCCCAACATTTCAGCGTCCCCGCGGCCGTTCTCTCGGATGCAACGGCCGCCCATCTCGGGGCACTCCAAGGCGCTCCTGGGATCAGCCTGATCGTTGGTACGGGTGCTGTGGCCTTTCGCTTCGACGAGGGCGGAGTCCTGCACCGTGCCGACGGCTGGGGTCCTTATCTTGGCGATCACGGCAGCGGCCGCTGGATCGGCCAGCAGGGTCTTCAAGCAGTTCTGCAGGCGCACGACGGCGGACCCGCCACGTCGCTCTCGGCTGCGGCGGGCGCCCTGGTCGAGTCGCCCGAGCACCTCCCGGGTTGGCTCGCCGAACAAGAGAACCCCTACCGCGCCATGGCCCGTTTCGCGCCGCTGGTTCTGCACGCAGCCGAGGCGGGTGACGCCGTCGCACGTGAGATTGTGGACGACGCCTGCCGCATCCTGACCAGCACCGTCGAACTGGCCGCGTCCGGCGACGCAAGCGGCAAACAGCGGGTGGCCGTACTGGGCGGAGTGGCGGCTTCTGGGTTCTTCGCAGGACTCTTGCAGAAGTCCCTCGCTTCGGCTGGGATTGAGATGGTGGCCCCGCTCGGCGACGGCCTGGACGGTGCCGCTCTCGCTGCGACGCGCCGCGGGCTCCTCCAGGAAAGGTACATCCACCGTGACGGAACAAACTGGCCCGACTGACTCTGACAAACTCGCCGATCTCCGCACGGAACTCGCTGGCCTGCAGACCGAAGCCGCCGCAGAGAACCTCAAGGACCTGGACATCCTGGGTACCGACGAACTCGTGGAGGCCATGCTCTCCCACAGCGCGGGGGTGCACGCCGCCGTCGCAGAGGCGAGTGCGGCGATTGTTCAAACGGTCGACGCCGTTGCGGAGCGGCTGCAGCGCGGCGGTCGCCTTTTGTATGTGGGAGCCGGGACGGCGGGACGGCTGGGTGTGCTCGACGCGAGCGAGTGCCCACCGACGTTCGGCACCCCGCCGGGACTCGTCGTCGGGCTGATCGCCGGCGGCACCCAGGCCATCCAGAAGCCTGTGGAGTATGCCGAGGACAACGCGACCGCGGGCGCGCGGGACCTGCACGATATCAACGTGACGGAAGCGGACGCCGTCGTGGGTATCACCGCGTCCGGGAGGACGCCATACGTGATCGGCGCGCTGGAGGAGGCCCGGAAGAAGGGGGCGTTTACGGCGTCGTTGGCGTGCAACAAGGGCTCGGCCGTGAGTCATTTGGCGAACGTGGCGATCGAGGTGGTGGTGGGTCCGGAGTTCATCGCGGGTTCCACGCGGCTTAATTCGGGGACCGCGCAGAAACTTGTCCTCAACATGATCAGCACGCTCGTCATGGTGAAGCTCGGCAAGACCTACGGGAACCTGATGGTGGACCTTCGCGCCACGAACGAGAAGCTGCTGGCGCGGTCGCAACGGACTGTGCAGCACGCCACGGGTGTGTCCGCTGCCGAGGCGGCTGCGGCGCTTGATTCAGTGGGTGGTTCGGTGAAGGCGGCGATTCTGGTGGTGCTGAGCGGCCTCGATCCGGCGGCTGCCAAGGGCGCGTTGGAGGAAGCCGGTGGATTCCTGCGGAGGGCCATCGAAAGCCAGAAGTAACAGTGTCTGGCCGAGCGCCTAGAGTTGCAGGTAGGAGGCCTTGATGAATACATACACAACCGTGCCCAGCGGCGAACAAGTGGTGCAGGAACTGCCGTGGCGGTGGAAGGTCCAAGGCAAGATCTTCCTGATCGGTGGCCTCGGCTTCATGTTCGACGCGTGGGATGTGACGCTCAACGGCATCCTCATTCCGCTGCTTTCCAAGCACTGGTCCCTCCAGCCCGCCGACGCGGCCTGGATCGGCACCGCGAACCTGATCGGCATGGCCGTGGGTGCCTTCGCGTGGGGCACCATCGCGGATACGATCGGCCGCAAGAAGGCCTTCACCGCGACACTCCTGATCTTCAGCCTCTTCACGGTGCTGGGTGCGTTGGCTCCGGACATCGTGTGGTTCTGCATTTTCCGGTTCATGGCGGGGTTTGGCCTGGGCGGCTGCATTCCCGTGGACTATGCCTTGGTGGGTGAGTTCACGCCCCGGAAGCAACGCGGCAAGGTGCTCACTGCCATGGACGGTTGGTGGCCCGTGGGCGCAGCACTGTGTGGGTTTGTTTCGGCCGGGCTCGTTGCTTTGTACGGTGATTGGCGCCTCACGATGCTCGTCATGGTGATCCCCGCACTCTTGGTGTTCTGGGTGCGCCGTTCGGTTCCGGAGTCCCCGTTGTTCCTGATCCGGAAAGGCCGACGCGTTGAGGCGGCGGCTGTGATTGACGGGTTGGTTGAAGCTACCGGAGCCCCGGCCCGCGCTTACAGCCTGCCCGAACCGCAGGACGCTCCGCGGCTCTCCGCTGGCAGTGCGTGGGGTCAGCTCCGCCGGATCTGGACGTTCAACTGGAAGATCACCACGGCTGCCTGGGCTCTCTTCTTCACTGTGCTTCTGGTGTATTACCTGTCGCTCACGTGGATGCCACGCATTCTCATCGGCGCCGGGTTCGAGGAGTACAAGGCCTTTGTCACCACAGCCGGCATGGCCGCCGTCGGGCTTTTGGGCGTTGTTGTCGCCGCCCTGTTGGTGGAGCGCGTTGGCCGCAAGTGGATCCTGGCCATCACTGGCCCGTTGTCTGCGGTGACGCTGGTGATCGTGGCGTTCGTGGTGGACATTCCCTCGGCCGCCGTGATCTGGCTGCTCGTGTTCGGCTTCGTGGTCCAGGTGGCCATTCCCGTGCTGTATGCGTACGTGTCCGAGCTGTACCCCACCGAGCTCCGGGGCTCGGGGTTTGGCTGGGCTTCGACGTTCTCCCGCATCGGAGCAGGGTTCGGGCCGCTGGTGTTTGCCTCGTTCTTCTGGCCGGAATTCGGGTTGGCAACATCCTTCGCCCTGGCGGGCGGGCTCGTCCTGATCTCCGTGCTGTGGATGGCGTTCTTCGCCCCGGAAACGAAGCAGCGCGTCCTCTCGTAACTGGCTGACCCAACTAGGTCGCAGTTCAGGTCGTTCCCAGCGCTGGGAACGACCTGAACTGCGACTCAGAGGGGTGTCCAGCCGTGTTCTTCGAGCGCGCGCCGCACTTTTCTTACAGCCGTTGCTGCGTCGGTGGACATATGGCGCTTGGAAATCCTCACCAAGGTCCATCCAGCACGGCTGAAGTCTTCTTCCTTCGCGATGTCCCGGGCTATCTGTTCGCGGTCCGAGTGCCCTTCACCCTCGTAGTCGACTGCGACCTGCCACTCGCGGTAACTCAGGTCTGGTTGACGTACGACGCCGGGACCCAGTTCCGTGCGCACGTTGACGCCCGCTGTGGGCAGCCCGGCCCGACCCAGTGCCAGCCTCAATCGCGTTTCCGGCGCGGAGTCGGCGCCGACGCGGGCCTGCTCCAAAGCAAGGCGGGCTTTGCGGATTCCGGGTGTCCCCCAGTGCCGGTCCAGCATGTCCTCAAGGTCGGCCAGAGTGCAGTACGGTTCCGTGCGCCCCTCGAACTCCGGTCGCGGATTGCGGATCAGATGATCGGCCACGACTGTGATCTCGTCGATGTCCATTTTCCGGGCGCAGTCCAACCACGTACGGGCGCGCGTGGTGATGTAAAGGCCGTCCAGTGTGGTGATCTCGTCCTCGAAGAACTGACCCCGGTGGCCCACCACACCTCGTCGACGCGGAATGGCAAACCCCTCTGGCCGGGAGATGTGAATCCCAGGCAAGTTGCTTCCTGGTAGAAACCCCGGAAACTCCCACAGCAGGAAGGCCGTGGCGTGGGACGCAGCGGAGAATGCAGTTACGTGAGTCAGAGGCCGCGCGTCATCGGCGAAGCTCGTTGGGAGCTCCCCGGCAACGGTTCTGATTCCGCGGCTTGGCGCGACCAGGCTCGGGTGACGTAGCCGCCGTCGTGATGCACCGGCGTCGAGGGCTTGCTGCAAAGTAAAGGAGGCTGACGACAGGGATTCTGGCAGGGGGCCGGGATACTTCATGCCCCATGCTGACAAAATCAGCGGGTGCGCGGGCCGTTATCCACAGGCCTGGGCCGCGGAACGCAAACTGAGTAGCACTTCAGGTCGTTCCCAGCGCTGGGAACGACCTGATCCGCGACTTAGTTGGGCGCGGAGGCGAGGTTGGCCAGGGTCTGGACCAGGAGTCGGCGCTCCACTACCTTGATGCGCTCGTGCAGGGTTTCCTCGGTGTCCTCAGGCTCGATCACCACGGCCTCCTGGGCAATGATCGGCCCCGTGTCCACGCCGGCGTCGGCCCAATGGACGGTGCAGCCGGTGACCTTGACGCCGTAAGCCATGGCGTCGCGGACACCGTGGGCGCCGGGGAAGGAGGGCAGCAATGCAGGATGGGTGTTGACGTACTTGCCGCCGAAGGCATCGATGAAGTCGGCGCTGACAATGCGCATGAACCCCGAGGAAACCACCACGTCCGGGCTGTAGGAGAGCACCTTGTCCCGCAGGGCTGCATCCCACTCGGCACGGGTTTCAAAGGAGTTGAAGTTGACCACGAAGGTCTCGATGCCGGCCTCGTCCGAGCGCTCCACACCATAGGTATCCGGGCGGTCGGCGCCAACGGCGGCGATCTCCACATCCAGTTCACCCGACTTCACGGCGTCAATGACAGCCTGCAGATTTGAACCAGTACCGGACACGAGGACAACAATGCGCATTGCACTAGCTTATGGGCGGCTCGCGTAGGCTGGAAAACATGAATCCCGACGTCGATCCCCGGCAGAGTCCCAAGTCCCGCGCCGAGGCGGAAAAGTCCGCATTTGGGCGGACGCAGGTGCTTTTCCGAGCGTTCCTTTTGTCGGCCTTGGGATCGTTCTTCGTCTTCTCCCTGAACGTGAACTACGTGTGGCTCAGCGCCATCCTTACCGTGGCCAGCGTGGTGTTGGGGATTGTGGTCCTTGTCCGGGCAGTTAAGTACAAGCACTCCAAAATCGTGCTGTTCGGAACCATCTCCGGCTTGGTGGTCTCGGCGATCATGTGCCTGCTGATCCTCACCACCTCGCTCTTCTTCAAGCAGGTGAGTACGTACCAGGATTGTGCGCGGTCGGCTTTGACTGAGACGGCAAAGTCGCAGTGCCTCGCGGACCTGGAAAACTCGATGCCCGGGCCGTTGCGCTAGGCATCCCCACCCAAGCGGCCGCCTACAGGCTTAGGCGTGTTCGTCGTCGTACGCTTTTTCGTCCAGGTTCGCCTCGCGGAGCTTCTGGCTGCGTTCCAGCCACGGCCCCACTGCGTAACCGATAACGACGCCGATACCCACCTCGGCGGCCACCCAGACAGCCGTCCACAACGGGTGGGGGCCAATGTCTGTGAGCCGGCCGATTCCGGCCGAACCGCGGGCGATCCACGCCAGTCCCGCGCTCAACAGACCCGCGACGGCGCCAATAAACGCGCCGAGAAACAGCGTGGACACCGCAGCCGTGAACCAGCGGGCCTTGACCTTGATGGAGAGCCACTCGTCAAAGTGGTTCTCGCCTTCGCGCAGGAACCACCAACCGGCCACGATCCCCGCCACCACGGGCAGCGCCAGGGCCATGCCGCCGAGGTCGAGCTGTCCGGCGGGCAGCCCACCGAAGATCGGGACGGCAGGCAAAGGTCCGACGGCGGTTCCCAACGGTCCCGCGGTGGAGCCGACGCCGAGGGAGAAGCCCGCGCCGGAGGACCACGCGAGTGTGAAAATGACCAGGTTCGGCAGGAAACCAAGCTGGGCGATGGTGAGGACTGCGCCGCCCAATGCTCCGGCCTTCAAGCCTTCATAGACGGCGATGATGTCCGTCCAATGCCACACGATATCCACGGCCAGGAGCACGGCGGCGAGCGCGACTGCGGCCATGGTGGCCACGAATCCGGCCTTCAACGCCGAACCCACGTACGAGCCGGCCCAGCGCGAATGTTGGCTGGTCTTGGCGAGCCACTTGACGGCATCCACACCGATCAGGCGGCTCCAGGAACCGGCCTCGCGCCGGGCGCCTACCACCAGTCCCAGGCCGAAGGAGATGAGCGGAATGGACATGGCGAACCACAGGTTGATGACCACGTCCGAGGTCCGGCACACGAACCCGGTCGCGGCACCGAAGGCTGCGTAAACAAGCCATGCGCCGAGGAACGCCTGCCACAACTGGTCCGTGTACGAGGCCCGGGCCAGGCGACGGCCCGCCCGCCACGCGAGCAGGAACGGAATGAGCGTCAGGCCCAGGGGAATCAAGGATAAGGACCCGGAGCCGGGCTGGCCTGCAGTGCCCAGATTGACCTGGGCCAGATGCAGCGGAACCCCATGGATCAGCAACCACGCCTGGCCGGCCAAACGGGCCAGGGCATCCACGTTGCGGTTCTGGAATCCGTCCGTTGCCCACACCCCTACCAGGGGCAACACCACAACGATGGCGGAAATGAACGCTGCCTGCGCCGCTTCCAGACCACCCTGCAGCCAAAGGGGCATGGGGAGGCCACGGTTTCCGGTCTGATCAGCGCGCAGTTTCATCGTGATCTATCGTGCCACGGTGGGCTCCACTCCCCCGGCAGACTCCCGGTAGTACGGCGAATTCCGGAGCTTTTTCCGCGGTCCGGCCGTAAAATTGGAGGTGTTTTCACAGACTTCATAAGCCCGGAAAATCATCGAAGCCGGGAACTAGGAGCGGCCAATGGATAGGTGTCACAACTAACTACTGAAAGTCGTACTAGCAGCTGGTGCAACCAGCTACGGATACTCTCCAGGTTGCACCAGCCTTCTTATGCCCCGTTGGGTTTCGCCCTTTTGGTTGCCGCCGAGGGGTGAGCTCCCGGCGTTTTGGCGCTGGCATAGCGCCGGGGAACCCACCTCTCGTGAACGGAAGTACCGCACTGTCGGAGTAGCTCCGACGTCACGATAAGGCTGTTTGACCACTTGTATGGAGGTGGGCGCAGGCGTTCGCCATCCGCAGGCGAACCGAAAGCTCCCCACATGCTCGACTCGAACGACTCCTTCAACTCCCGTGTGATGGAAGCAGCCAACACCATCAGGCTTGCCGATTTCCGCGGTCCTTCCACGGGACGAAGGCTGTTGACTACGGCAAGCGGCCGGCACGCCTTGCCGCGGACACGCATGCTGCCGCTGGGGTTGATCTGCTTTGCAGCGTGGTCGGCTTCGGTATTGACTGGGGAATATATGGACGCTGGTCCCGAAATTCACCGCATCGGTCTCGCAGTTCACGTTGTGGCTCTGGTGCTGGCTTTCGGCACGATACTGGTGGTTGATTGGCTCGGCCTCCTCTGGATTCTCGGCAAAGTGGCACTCCATGAACCGGGCAAACTCGAGTCTGTGGCACGACCTCTGATCTGGGGCGGTATCGCGTTGCTGCTGGCTTCGGGAGCAACGATCAAACCCGACCTTGGCAATCCGGCGACGTGCATCAAACTTGTGAGCGTTCTGGTGCTCATGCTGAACGGCCTAGGCGTCAGTCCTGCCATGCATAGGTTGATGTCCCTTCCGCCCCAGACACGTTTGGGAGGGCTGGGCCGGAGGCTGCGGGCGCGGATCATGATTGCTGCAGCTGTGTCCCAGGGCTGCTGGTGGACTGCCGTCCTGGTTGGCCTTGTCAATAGCACGGTGCGTCGTTGGGCAGGACAGTAGGCAATCGTGGGCGCCTCTTGAGGCATCTCCGGAAAAGCCCAAGCGTATTCCCTAGACGATCCGTCTCCCGTCAGGGGCGAGCCTCTTGCCCACATGTTTGGGGGTGCGAAGAACAATGGATCGGTCAACAATCTCAACGTAGGGAAACCGTTGGCCCATCTGCTTTTCCAACCGGGTCATGTCTTCCACCCGCCTCAGCCACACCGACATAACCAGCGAGTAGAGACCACCGGTGGTAACAACCAAGCGCGCTTCGTCCAGGCCAGCAAGGCTGACCGCGACAGACTCAACCTTGGTGGTCGGGACACGCAGGAAATACCAAACGCTGATGGGCCACGGCGTGAAGGTCCGCGCAACCTCCAGCCGTACCACCACCCGCTGGTGGCCCAACACGTTCGACAAGGCATTCTTTGCCCGGGCAGGCGAAATGTTCAACCACTGAGCGATGTCTGCAACCGAGGCCCGGCCATCGACCAAGAGCATGCGGATCAGCTTTTCCTCCACATCTGTGGGTAAGGCAGACGGCGCGGGACCCAACGGGGGAACTGCCCGTTCCAGAGTCTTCACCTCTTCCTCACCCAACGCACGCAGTCGCCAGCGTTGGGCATCTGTAACCAACGTGATGACTCGATGCGTGCGCGTACCTCGGATGCCTGGCACCCCAGGAATCCTGTCAACAAGGAACGCTGAAAGTTCAGGATCACTGCGGCAGAGCACGGTGATAACAAGGTCGCGTCCACCCGCTGTCTGGTCGACGCTGATCACCTCATGGATCCTCGCAAGGTCATCGACAATGGCTGGGAGCGCAGCTGGTTTGCAGTCCACTTCGACGATGGCGCCAACGAACCTCGTACCGGCCCCAATATAGGACGTCATCCACGCCAGGCCGTCCTGCTGCAAAGCAGTCCACCGCCGGGCCAAGGTCACCGCATCGGCACCCACGATGGGCGCCAGGGACGTCCACGAGGCCCTTGGTCTCACCTGGAGGGCATGCAACAAGCGCAGATCGCGCTCGTCCAGATCGAAATCCTGCATCGCTGGTGCACTTTCCGGTTTTTCCTGCGTTTGCCGTGAATTCAATCACGCGAGCCCTAGTTTTGGGGCCACTGTCTTCCCCATCCTGAAAGAAATGCCATGCTCGCACAGGTCCTGCCTGTACTGTCCCGCTACGCGGCGCTCGATGACAAGGAGCTCATGGAGCTTGTTCGTAACGGAGACCGGGCGGCCTTCGATGAACTGTACGGTCGACATCGAAAAGCGGTCGCATTCGTGGCCCTCAAGGAAACCGACAATAGAAATGATGCCGAAGACGTCGTCGCCGAAGCTTTCCTGGAGGTCTTCCGGGCGCTCGCGGTCGGGACGGGACCACGGGAGCACTTCAAGTCCTATGTCCTCACTATTACCCGCCGCATGGCCCATCGCCGAAACCAGCTGGCCCGTCGCGGCAAGGCTCTGGAGCGCGACCGGGCTCTGGAACCAATTCATCCGCATGCGGAACAATCCACAGTGAAAGAAGACTCCACCATGCTGTTGCAAGCGCTGCGGTCTCTTCCGGCGCGTTGGCAAACGGTCCTGAAATGCATCGAGCTGCAGGACATGCGTCACGCTGAGGTTGCCGCAATGCTTGGAGTGAGTCCAAACGCGGTTGCCTCGTTGCTCATCCGGGCAAGGGAGGGGCTACGGGTCGCCTACCTGCAGCAGCATGTTCGGGCTGCCGAGTCAGACAAATGTGCCAGGGTCCGCTGGCTACTCGCAAGGCTCGCCAGGAAGACCATCGGGTCCTCGGAACGGAACCGCGCTGAGAGCCATCTGGCTGTTTGTCCGCGTTGCAGGACAGTGCTCTCCGACCTGCGGGACATTCAAAGCTTGATGAGAGTCCGAAATCACGGTCGGACCGCGTCACGAATCCCGCCCCCACCGGACTTATCTGCTGGGGCAACTCCGCCCCTTTAGGACAATGGCAGAGAAAAGAGACACCCATGGGACTTTTTGAAAATTTGCAGGGCAAGGCCCAGGACCTCATCGCAGGCAACGAAGAAGCCATCCAGGACGGAATCGAAAAAGTCGGCGATTTCGTGGACGAAAAGACAGACGGCAAGTTCGCCAGCCAGGTTGAGCTCGTTCAAGGTGCGGCCTCGGACTTCGTGTCACATATCGACGGCGAAAATGAAGAAGTTGGTCCCGCGGAAGACACCCCCCAGCAGTAGCGCAGCCACTACCTCCGGCAACTCGAAACCACGAAGCCCCCGAAAGTTCCTTCACGGAGGGCCTCCACCTTCGTGGTTGCCTTCGAAGCGATACATAGACCTTCAGTTTGAAAGGACCAATATGGTCAGCCAAAAAGCCACAACACTTCCACATCGACATGACCTGGAACCCGCCCCAACCTTGGCTGCCAAACTGGGCGCCGAGGCCATCGGAACATTTATCTTGGTGTTTGGTGGCGTAGGCACGGCTTTGTTCGCGGCAAATTTCCCGGACAAGTCAAACACCCTGGGCGTTGGATTTCTGGGAGTGTCGCTGGCCTTCGGACTTACCGTCGTGGCGGGAGCGTACGCCTTCGGACACATTTCCGGTGGGCACTTCAACCCGGCAGTAACCATCGGCATGGCTGTTGCAGGGCGTTTCCCCGCAAAGAACATCCCGGCCTATGTGATTGCCCAGATTGCGGGCGCCGCTGCCGCATCAAGCGTGCTGGCCGCGATTGCAACCGGTGGCCCCGACGGCTTCTTTGCGGCCGCACGTGCTGGCGGATTCGCATCAAACGGTTTCGGTGATCACTCCCCCGGTGGGTTTGGGGTTGGTTCGGCACTGGTCATCGAATTCGTTTTGACCGCAGTTTTCGTTCTGATCATCCTTGGCGTCACGGAGAAGCGGGCAACGCCAGGATTCGCAGCCCTGGCCATCGGCTTAACCCTGACTCTTATTCACCTCATCAGCATCCCTGTAACGAATACGTCGGTGAACCCGGCACGTTCCATTGCGACGGCCCTCTGGGCCGACGGCTGGGCAGTCGGTCAGCTTTGGGTTTTCGTCGTTGCCCCAATTGCCGGCGGCATCGCCGCCGCAGCCCTCTATCGCCTGGTGCGCCGGTCATAGCGCACTCCGCCTAGGCTGCCTCGATCCGCCCGGATTCGCTTCGTCCATCGGCCCAGAGGCGGTCGCTCGACGGCGGCGACCCTCACGGCTGCGGCCCGTAGATGAACTCCTTGGCATGATTGACGGCCTTCTTGAACGCATCGTTGCGCAAGGAGACTTGGTCGCGCGATGAACCGCTGCCGGGCTCCATGAACGTGGTTGGCCCCGGCCGGAGGATCCAGATGTCCCCCGCTGGCGGGAGGTAGAAGACGCCGAAGGAACGATGCTCCGGATCGTCCGTCCAGATGGGAACAACGGCCACCGCTGCACCCGTATCCACGTTGATCCACTGGGCGCGGGGCATGGGCTGCTCATGTACTTCGGGGTCCAGGAACGGCGCCGTCCCCTTGCCCCAGCGTTCCTCAAAGCGCTCGTAAAAGGCGGGCATCAGGTGGCTGTCGTAGGAACGCCAGGCGCTCATGTGGGTCTCCTTGGATGTGTACGGCGGAGTGGTGACCAGCGGGTAGGTCCGAAGCTGAGGGGTTGCTGCTCCCGCCCAGGTGCGGGCCCCGCCGTCGTTCGATGGACGCGAACGCTGACGGGAGTTCCGGACCCGCGCGTGCGACCCCGGTCGTAAGCCGCCCGCTTTACTGGGTCCGACAAAACGACGTACGCCTGCATGACGGCGTGCAACTGCTGGAGGTCGAGCGCCTCGGAGGCACCGTCGTCGTGCGTCTTTTGGCGGATGTCCGGGTGGTGCTGCCGCAGCAAGGCGCGGTATGCGCGGGCGATTTCGCGCGCCGACGCGGTTGGCGCCACACCGAGGATCGCGTAGTAATCAGGTTCATTCACCAAGGCCGGTTCCCGGTGGACGTGCGGTTGATTGGGAGATGGCCCCCGGCGGCCTGAACGTGTCAGGGCCGGGGGCCATCCTTTCGGGAGGCAACGTCGGGGGCCGCGCTTCCTCTGCGCAACAAGCGCTATGGCGTGGCGCGAAGCCTGCGCCCATTTCTCCGATGCGGCCGGTCGGATGCTCTCCCGCTTGCACGCTTCGCGTTGGCTGCGTGGCCTCCGCGAAGCGAACTATCAGGCGTTGATCTCCTGACGTTGTCCGGTGGAGCTGATCTCGATGCGTCGCGGCTTGGCCTTTTCGGCGACGGGGATGCGGAGGGTCAGGACGCCTGCGTCGTAACTGGCGTTGACGCCGTCCGTGTCCAGGGTGTCGCCGAGGATGAGCTGCCTGCTGAAGACACCTTGGGGCCGTTCGGCGGCGATCAGTTCCGTATCTTCTCCGGCGGGCGACTTCCGCTCCGCCTTGACCGTGAGGACGTTGCGTTCCACGTCCAGCTCAATCGACTCGGGGCTTACTCCGGGCAGGTCGAGAGCAACAATGAATTCCTCGCCGTCCTGCCAGGCGTCCATCGGCATCCCGGCAGGCCGTGCTGTTGTGCCAAAAACCTGTTGGGCGAGCCTGTCGAATTCGCGGAACGGGTCAGTGCGCATCAGCATGTGGTTCTCACTCCTTTGGATCTTGATGCTGATTCTGTTGTGGTGCCAGCCTTCCTGATCTGTATTGGCTGGTATAGATTTTTTATAGCACTCAGCTACGAGGGCTGCAAGTGGATTTTTTGGAGATTTTTGGGAGTGGTTTCGTGGCAGGTTTTCCGGCGGAAGCGCACGACGGCGGCTTGGCTGGTCCGGCGCCGGGCGGCGGCTCCGGCGCGGCTGCTTCGCGGGACGACCTGGGGGTCTACGCCATCTCCGTAGCGGCCGAACTAGTGGGCATGGGTCAACAGAACATCCGCCTGTATGAGCGCAAAGGGCTGCTCACTCCCGAAAGGACCGACGGCGGCACGCGGCGCTACAGCGAACGGAACCTGGTGACACTGCGACGGATCGGGGTGCTCCTGGACGAGGGGCTCAACCTGGCCGGCGTGAAGCTGGTGCTGGAGTTGGAAGCTACGAATCGCGGGCTGGTGGAGGACAACCGTGGGCTCACCGAGGACAACCTCGAGTTGCGGGCGGACAACCGTGGACTAAGGAAGGATTTGAAGCGGGCGCGGGGAGGGGAATGAGTGCTGAGAGCTCGCCCCCTCGTGAAACATCAGAAGATGGCCGTCATGCCTTGCCAGCCCTGACCAACCCACGTGGAGAGCGGCCACGACGGACCGCCGCTGCCTGCAAACAACCAGAGCGAGCCCACAGAGTCCCTGGCCAGAAGGTCCGCCTTGCCGTCGCCGTTGAAGTCACCGGGGCTCACCAAGGTGTTCATGACGTTCCAGCCCTGCCCGATTTGCCGCTGGGGCAGCCATCCACCGTAACCGTTGCCGGGGTAGAGCCACAGGGCTCCGGCACCATCACGAGCGGCAAGGTCAGCCGTGCCGTCGCCGTTGAAGTCGCCAACGCCGGTGATAGCGGACATGCCGGACCAGCCTGATCCGACCTGCACCCGCGCCAACCAACCACCGGAGCCGTTGCCCGGGTAGAGCCACAAGATGCCAGCGGTGTCGCGGGCGAGTACATCCACCTTGCCGTCGCCGTTGAAGTCACCAGGCGATGCGAGGGCAGTCATCCCTGACCAGCCCGAACCGACTTGGACCTTCGGCAGCCAATCACCAAAACCGTTACTCGGATACAGCCACAGAACTCCAGCGCTGTCGCGGGCCAGGATGTCTGGGAGGCCGTCGCCATTGAAGTCACCAGGAGCGATCAACGCCGTCATGATGTTCCAGCCGGAGCCCACTTGGACACGGGGCAACCAGCCGCCGGAGCCGTCCCCGGGATAAAGCCAGAGCGCTCCCGCAGCATCCCGGGCCAAGACGTCAGTCTTTCGGTCGTTATTGAAGTCATTCTTGATCGGCGCCTGAAGGGACGTGTCAATAACCGTCACCGAGTTACTTCCCTTATTGGCGATGTACGCATTGCCCCCATCCAATTCGGCAGCAGCGGCTACTGGATTGCTACCTGTCCGAATAGTGGCGGTGACGTTTGCGTAGTCAATGACTGTGGCTCCCCCTGCGAGGTTCGGGACGAACACCTTGGCCCGATATCTGTCCCCCGCCATAATGCCGGACGGACCGTTGGTTCCAACTTCGGCGACCCTTCGCTTGAGTTCGGCGTCAAACACCATGACTGAGCCACCCTCGCTCCCGTTGGAAGAGGCAACGTAGACACGGCCGTTCCCGTCACTGAAGATGTCGCCAAGCTTCTTGAACGTCTCAAGCACGGTCGTGGTGGCATTCGTCATGCCATCGATCAGCACTACGGCAGAGCTGTTCTTACCTGTGGTGGTGACGTAAATCTTGTTGGTGTAGCGGTTCGCTTCGACAGCCTGCACCGAGGCACCCAGGTCAACGATGGTCTTCGCACTGGTGGCTCCATCAATCACGGTGACCGAGTTGCCGTTGGCGACATAGACGTTGTTGTTCGTTGAGTTGACGGTCATGTCCTTAGGGGGCGCCAGCAGGGTCACTGTTTTCGTTGGATCGCCGACGCCCATCACTGTTACACCAGTTTTGAAGGCAACATAGACCTTCCCGTTCCACTGGTTGACCACGACGTGCCGGGGGTCCACGCCCGTTGGATCTGTTCGAACAACACTGTTTGTTTGGCTATCGAGAACGGCAATGCTGCCTGCTTTGCCAACGCCGGCAGACACGCTCACATAGACCCAATTGCGGAACACGGCTACGTCCTGAGGAAGACCTCCGACGTCCACTGTGGTGACTTTGCGCGTGTCCTTATCGATGATTGAGAGGCCCGAATCCGTGGCAACGAATACCTTGCCGTCATCATCGACAGCAATGGCATGCGGAGCGGTTCCAACAGGTATGTCTCCGCCGTAAACGTCGGCCACTGCCGGCGACCCGACCAGCAGCGAAACTGCGAGCGAAACAACAACGGCGAGCGCCGCCGTCGTGCGTTTCAAGTGTGACTTTCCAATTCCGGACACAGTTGAATCAGACGCGATAGAACCCATGGGACCCCCAGAAAATGAGACGCGACCGCCGCGTCGATGAGCGGAGTCTACATGGTTATCAGGAAACTCACAGAATCGCCGTCATCCCACTCCATCCCGTGCCCACGCGCGAGGCCGACGGCCACACGGAGCCGCCGGCTCCGGAGTACAGCCACAACTCCCCCGCCGTATTGCGCGCCAGGATGTCGGTACGGCCATCACCGTCGAAGTCGCCGGGACCCACGAGTGAGTTCATCGAATTCCAGCCCTGCCCGATGGCCTGGCGCGACAGCCACCCGCCACCACCGTTCGGCGGGTACAGCCAGAGTGCGCCCGAGGAATCGCGGGCAGCGATGTCCGGTAGGCCGTCTCCGTTGAAGTCGCCAACGCCAGTGATCTCGGACATGTCGGACCATCCTGAACCCACCCACATCCTGGGCAACCAGCCGCCGCTGCCATTGCCGCGGTACACCCACAGTGCGCCACCGCGGTCGCGCGCAGTCACGTCCACAAATCCTTCCCCGTGGAAGTCAAGCCCCTCGATCGCGCTCATGCCTTCCCAGCCTGTGCCGATCTGCACGCGCGGTTTCCAGCCAGCGGACCCGTTGCCCGGGTAGAGCCACAGGACCCCCGACGTGTCACGAGCCATGACGTCCGGGAATGAATCACCGTTGAAATCTCCAGGAGCGATTAAGGCAGTCATCACATTCCAGCCGACACCAACCTGAACTCGCGGCAACCACCCACCGGAGCCGTTGCCCGGGTACAGCCACAGGACACCGGAGGCATCCCGAGCGAGGAGGTCAGCGAACGAGTCGCCGTTGAAATCGTTCTTGGCCGGAGCTGGAGCATCGGAGTCAATGACGGAAACGGAGGCGCTGCTGGTGTTGGACACGTAGACCCTGCCCGTGGAAGAGTTCACGGCTGCTGCAACTGGCTCCTGCCCTGTGAAGACAGCCGAGGCGCTGTTGTCCGCGCCGTCAACAATGGTTGTTCCCCGTCCGGACATGGGGACGTAAATCTTGTTGTTCTCCTGATTGACCACAATGTCACGGATAAGCGAAGGCGTGACGACCTGGGCGATCTCAGTGAGGTTGGCGCCGTCAATGACTTTCACGTAACCGTCGGTGGAATTACTGTCCGCAGCAACATAGATCCGGTTGTTGGCCGGGTTGACCGCCAGGATCCCGACCTTGCTCGAAGTTTCGAGCTTTCCGGTGGTCTTGTCGGTTGTACCGTCGATGACGCTCACGCCCGCACCGTACCTGCCGAGCGTGGTGTAGTAGATCTTGTTGGTCGCCGGGTTCACGGCCACGGCGAGAATTCCTCCAGCGCCAATGATGACGTCGCCAGTAACGCTCCCGGCGGCGTTGATTACCCTGATGGTTCCGCCGGAGTTCACGTACACCTTGTTGGTGACATCATTCACCACAATGTCCTGCGCACCGCCGGATAGCGCGACGGTCGTAACGGCGTTGGTCGCACCATCGATGATGGCAACACCGGCAGCCACACCAACGTAGATCTTGTTGTTCGTTTCGTTGACCGCCACGACTCCAGCCCCGGAGCCCACGGGCACTGACGTTACCGCCCGCGTCAGACCGTCGACCACAGCAACAGAGCCACCGATCTCGCTGACGTAGACCTTGTTCGTTGCCGTGTTCACCGCGACGTCCACCGGCATGTCGCCTGAGTACAGGTTGCCGGCACCAGTTGAGCCGTCGATGACAGAAACACCCTCAAACGTGACAACATACGCCTTGTTCGTCACTGGGTTCACTGCAATGTCCCCCGGACGGTCCCCTACCGAAACCACGTTAACCACGGCATCAGCCGAAGCAACACCCGGCGAGACCAGGCCGGCGAGTAACAAAGCCAGCCCCAGGCCGCCCGCGACGACACGCGCCGCTGCCAAGCGCCGCCGTCGTACGCGATCCGAACCTGTATCAAGCGCGCGCGAATGATCCCCAGCAGCAGTCATGGCAAGACCCCCAGAACTTTCGACGCCCAGCACGTCGGATGCTGGCAGTCTACGCGGGGGCTCCGACAAAGAACACAAACCTCCTGTTAACCAACTCTTCCTCCACAGGCCACCCGATCGAACCCGCAACGCCAACCGCCCCGACCACCGTGGAATGCGTGAGGATCGCAATCGTCGCCGAATCATTCCTGCCGCTGATGAACGGGGTAACGCACTCGATACTGCGGGTGCTGGATCATCTGCAGGAACGCGGGGATGAGGTGATGGTGATTGCGCCGTCGACGTCGGACACTGATGTTTCGAGCGTCGTGAAGGGTGCGTATGTGCACCGGCTTCCGTCTGTGCCGCTGGCCGGTTACACGAACGTGCGGGTTGCGTTGGGTGGTGTGAATCGGGTCAAGCGAATCCTTGCCGATTTCTCCCCCGACGTCGTTCATCTCGCCTCCCCGTTCGTGCTCGGCTGGCGCGCTGTGCAGGCCGCCAACCAACTCGGCATCCCGACGGTTGCGATCTATCAGACCGAGGTTCCCAGCTACGCCGCCCGATACGGCGTGCCGTTCCTGGAGAACTGGGCCTGGAACCGCGTGGACAACATCCACCTCCTGGCCACCCGCACGCTGGTGCCTTCCACGTTCGCGCTCAACCAGTTGCGCGGGCGCGGCATTCTTCGCGTGGATATGTGGCGGCGCGGCGTGGATACCGCGCGCTTCAACCCGGCAAAACGTTCGACGGCGTGGCGCAGCTCAGTTGCGCCCGACGGCCAGCGGATCATCGGCTACGTCGGGCGGCTCGCGGTGGAGAAGCAGGTTGAGGACCTTGCCGTGCTGAACGGCTTGCCGAATACGAAGCTCGTGATCGTGGGAGACGGACCGCAGCGGGCCGCCCTTGAGGCGCAGCTGCCGGACGCTATTTTCACGGGCTTCCTCGGTGGCGAATCCCTCGCTGAAGCCGTTGCCTCCTTCGACCTTTTCGTCCATCCCGGCGAGTTCGAGACCTTCTGCCAGACCATCCAGGAAGCCATGGCGTCGGGCGTCCCCGTGGTCGCAACCGGCCGCGGCGGCCCCCTGGACCTCGTGGAAAACTCCCGTACCGGCTGGCTGTACGAGCCGGGCAACCTCGCCCAGCTGCGGGGCTACGTGCAGGACCTGATGGGCGACGACGCCAAGCGCCGCGCGTTCGCAACGGCAGCTACCGCTTCGGTCCAGGGCCGGACGTGGCCGGTGCTCTGCGCCGACCTGGTGCGGCACTACGACGAAGTGATGAACGGCGTGACTTCCGATTCCGGGCCCGATACCGGCTCCGAACTGACTCCAAGCAAAGGACCTTTCTCATGAAGATCTCCGTGATCGGCTGCGGTTACCTCGGCGCAGTGCACGCCGCCACCCTCGCTTCGATGGGCCACAACGTGGTGGGCATCGATGTTGATTCGCACAAGGTTGAGCAGCTGAACAAGGCGCTTGCTCCCTTCCACGAACCCGGTTTGGACGAGCTCCTCGGCGACGGACGCACCACCGGCCGGCTCGTGTTCACCACGGACTTCTCTGCCGCTGCGGATGCCCAGGTCCATTTCCTCTGCGTGGGCACCCCGCAGTCCAAGACCTCGGACACCGCGGACCTCTCCTATCTGATGAGCGCCACCCGGAGCCTGCTGCCGCACCTGGCCAAGGGTGCCGCCGTCGTCGGGAAATCGACCGTGCCAGTTGGCACTGTGGAAACCGTCCGCGCCGTGTTGGCCAGGCGGTCCGACGTGCTCCTCGGCTGGAACCCCGAGTTCCTGCGGCAGGGCACGGCGGTGAAAGATTCGCTGGTGCCCGACCGCTTGGTTTACGGCGTTCCGGGCGGCAAGGGCGCCGCCGCCGGTGCGCCTGTGACCGCCGTGCTGGATGCCGTGTACGAGCCGCTGATCACCGCCGGCATCCCGCGGTTGGTCTGCAACTTCGCAACGGCGGAGCTGATCAAGTCAGCGTCGAACGCGTTCCTGGCCACGAAGGTGAGCTTCATCAACGCGATGGCCGAACTGTGCGATGCGTCGGGCGCCGATGTCAGCGAACTCAGCGAAGCCATGGGCCTGGACCCCCGCATCGGCAACCGGTACCTGCACGCCGGCCTCGGTTTCGGCGGAGGCTGCCTGCCCAAGGACATCCGCTCGTTCCGCGCGCAGTCCCGCGAGCTCGACGTGCCGTCCGTGGATGAGTGGATGGCCTTGGTGGACACCGTGAACCTGAACCAGCGCTCTCGGGCCGTGGACGTGGCCCGCGAAATGTGCCGCGGATTCCTCTCCGGCCGCACTGTCACCATCCTGGGCGCAGCCTTCAAGCCGGACACCGACGACATCCGCGACTCCCCCGCGCTGGACGTCGCCGCGCAGCTCGCCTCCGCCGGCGCGCATGTGACCGTCACGGACCCGAAGGCCATCAACAACGCCTGGATCCGCTACCCGCAGATCCGCTTCGAGGCCTCCACCAAGCGCGCCCTGGAAGGCGCCGAGCTGGTGCTGCTGCTCACGGAGTGGAACGAATACATGCACCTTTCGCCGGTTGAGGTTGGGGCACTCGTACGACGCCGGATGGTGCTGGACGCACGCAACGTGCTCGACGCTGAGGCCTGGCGGGCGGCCGGCTGGACGGTCCGCGGCTTGGGTACCGGCGCTGCGGTCGCGGCGGAGGAACGGGCTGGGGCCGCTGCTGGCGAGCGGGCTTCGGGTGAGTCCGCGCCGCGACGGAAGCACGCGCGAGCGTAAGTTCCCGTGGGCTGGGGCGTCAGCGGTTGCTGGCGTCCCAGCGGTTCTGGACATCCAGCAGGAACTTGATGCCGGCATCGGTGGGCTGGGGATTCATGCTCTTCCACATTCGAGGACCCCACAATGCCAGACAATCCAGAGGGCGACGCGCGTGGAAGTAGATGTCCCGGGCCAAGTCCAACGGAATTGCGGCGTTCCCGGCCTTGAGAACGAAACCGTGGAAGGACAGGTCAGCACGGATTGCTTCGTCCAAGTTCTCCCATTTCGGCTTGCTGCTCGTGAGCTCCCAGTGGACCACAAGCCTCGTGACGACTTCATCCGCTGGCGTATCCGGCGACGCTACACGGGCTGCCAGAAAGTCCCAAAGGTCGGCGGGGTCGCGGAGCACCCGTCGACCCGCAGGAGTGAGCAGCAACTTGTTCTTGTTCTTCCGCAGCAGTTTCCAGCGCTGTAGTTGCTCGCGAAGGTCGCTCACGTGAGGAATGTTGACCTCGTTGCGGCCTGTCCCGTACCAGTCCTTGTCCCAGTTCAGCTCAGTCATCATGCGCTTAACGATCGCTGGCTTGAGCCATCCTGCAGCCGTCAGATCCAGCCCATCTGGATGAGCTTCCCCGAGTAGCCAAAGTATCGGCGCAAGGACAGTGTTCATCTCCTCCAGCGAAGGTGCTTCTGCCCAGATCCGTCGAGATAGCCGGTCCAGGTCAGCATTGACGGCGTGGAGGTCGAATACGGTCGGATCGAAGTTCTTCGCCTTCTCGCTGGTCACCCATTCCAACCAGCCAGCGGCGTCCTGATGCTCCGGGTGTTTTGTGTCGCCTATGACGCGGACAAGATTGGAGTAACCACCAACACCGCCCGAGTCTTCCAGCGGACCACGCATCGCGCCAGCCACGCAGACGATGGCCTTCTCTGGGAGCTCACCCCCGCCGACAACCTCAATTTCATGGGTCCAGTGGTCACCAAAGTCGTACACGTATTCAAAGGGCGACCTGCCAGGAGAAGCCGGGTTAAACAACTCAAGCACCCCAACCTCCGTTGCGGACTCGGCGCCTTCGGGAGACTCGTCGTCGAGTATGCCGATGGCTCGCTTCCTTCCGTCCTCGCCCTTTCCGTGGAAGTCGAACAAGTGCGCGTTCTTCCAGCCGAACGCTGCCTGGATCACTTCGTGCAAGTCGGCAAGCGTGGCGGTCTGCGGGAGAACCAGTTGCCGCCAGATCAATGGCTCGGTCTCACTGATGGAGATGCGCAGTTCGATGGCGGGAACCTTGGTTGCAGTCATATGCTCCATTCTGCCAGCGGGCCCACCAGGCGGAATGCCCCCTAGACGATCCCGCGCACCACCTAATTTTCCCGGATCACCACCTAATTTCGGCCGAGTGGATCTAGGGAGGCGCATTCCAAACACCTAGACCGATTTTTCGGGTCCAGAATTCGTGCATGATGACACGCATCTTCCCATGGGCACTCCGTCTTCTTGGCTGCATCGTCGCAGCCTCCTCCGCGATCTCCGCAAACTTGTTGTGGCTCGCTCCCCCGCCGGAGGGACTCAAGGTCCTGGATCCGCAGACCCTCAAGACCATGGCCGTTGTGTCGCTGGGAATTTTGGGTGTCCTTATCCCCCTGGCAGTAGTGGTCACAAGGGCGGTGAGGTATCCGCTGCTCAAAGCGGCCGCCTTCGCTCTCGCGGCATTCACCAACGCCATGACCCTCGGTCCGGACATCGTGGTGGAGTTCCAAGACATCTCGTCCACAGCGGCGGAGGTCTCAGCCCTTCTTCTGACGGTGGCGAGCCTTGTGGTTTACATGGACCGCGTGCAGAACCAGGTAGCCGCCCGCAAGTCCACCACCTAGACGCCGCCTCCGAGCACCTATCTTTTGCTCCACGTCCGATAAAGACAACCAGAACAGGTTGAAGCCAGCCCGTTTTCACCACCTAGAAAAATCAAAACGACACCTAGACGCAAAAATCGCCCTTAGGCTCACTGTGTGCTTCCGGGGCGGGAGACCCGGTGTCCGGCGGGAACCCCCACCCGCTCCAGGCGTAGGAAGCATAGGGCACGGTTCCGTTGGTTACCCCAAAGCGGAGCCGTGCCCGCCACGGACACGCAAGCGCACCAGCCGGTACACGATGCCCACGGCAAACATCAGTACGCCAAGCCCGATCGAGAGCGGCGGCAGCGTTGCCACGAGCACCACACAGGCCACTGCCCCCAACACCTGAAGCACCTTCGGATAACGCCGGTCCTCAGCGGGCTGGGTGAAGGCCGCGACGTTGGCCACAAAGTAATACAACAGCACCCCGAACGACGAGAAACCGATCGCCCCACGCAGGTCGGCCACCGCAACAACAACACAGATCACGACGGCGATCGTCACCTCGGCCCGGTGCGGAACCTTGTACCGGGAATGAACGGCTGCGAGCGCGTGCGGCAGGTCGTGCTCGCGTGACATGGCCAGGCTCGTCCGTCCCAGTCCGGCCACGAGGGCAAGCAACGCCCCGAGCGAAGCAACAGCGGCGCCTACGCGCACCACCGCTGAGGCCCAGCCACTTCCGACGGCGGCAGCCAGCGGAGTCGCGTTACCCGCCACGCCGTCTGGGCCGAGCGATGCCAGCAACGTCACGGCGATCACGGCGTACACCAGGATGGTGATACCCAAGGCAATGGTGATGGCCCGCGGAATGGTCCGGCGAGGCTCCATGACTTCCTCACCCATGGTGGCGATCCGCGCGTATCCGGCGAACGCAAAGAACAGTAACCCGGCCGACTGAAGGATCCCGTACCAACCGTGCGAGAGCAGCCCGTCGCCAAGGATGTTGCCGGGATCAGGCGAACCACCCCAACAAGCCGCAACTGCGATCCCGAGGGCGAGCAGCACCGCGATGACCAACACCCGCGTCAGCCCCGCTGTCCGCGTCACACCGTGATAGTTCACGGCCGTCAAAAGGACGACGGCGCCAATCGCCACCGGCCGCTCCCACCCGGGCGGCGCGGCGTAGGCAGCGAAGGTCATCGCCATTGCTGCTGCACTGGCTGTCTTGCCGATGACGAATCCCCAACCGGCAAGGAATCCTGGCCAGGGCCCCAGTCGCTCCCGCCCGTAGACGTAGGTCCCTCCCGATGTCGGGTAGGCCGCGGCGAGCTGCGCCGAGGACGTCGCGTTGCAGAATGCAACGGACGCAGCCACAACGAGTCCCACGAGCAACCCGGAGCCGGCAGCCGCAGCAGCAGGCGTGAAGGCTGCGAACACGCCCGCCCCGATCATGGAGCCCAGGCCGATCAAGGACGCCTCAAAGGTCCCGAGCCTACGGGCCAGGGCGGGTGGGTTGTTCACCCAGCCAGCCTATCCAGAGTCACTGCGGCGGAAATGTATTCCCAACCAAGATGAAGAGACTTGTCCGTGAAGTTGCTCCGGTCTTCCTGAGGGCGTTGGAGATATGGTTCTCCACCGTTCTGGCGCTGATCCGCAGACGCTCCCCGATCTGTACGTTGGAGAGGTACCCGGCCAGCGCAGCGATTTCGATTTCCCGCTCGGTCAGGGCGCTGGCCTCGAAGGTGTTGAAGGAAAGTTGCTCGTTCTCTGAGGGGAACCTGGCAGCGAAGGCCGATGACGCCGTGGCCAAGGCTTCAGCCGATGTCGTATCCCCTTCGAGTACGTGGCCCCGGAGTGCACTCCGGAGCAGCATGCCCACTTGGTACACATCCTGGTCCGGCTCGTAGTGCTTCAGCAGCAATCCGAGGAGCTGGTGATCGGTCTCCACCACTGCGGCAGCGATAGCCACGAACTGATCATGAACCAGGATCCCGCTGTCCCTCAGCACTTTCTGCAGCAAGTCCAGGACCCTGCGCCCCGGAGCCAAACAGGTGCACAGCAAGGCCGTCATTTTCGCCTCGAGAACGTAGCCGCTCTTGAGTTGCCGCTTGATGAGTTTGCTGGCGTCCTTGTCGAAAGCCGCGGGCTGCATGTCCGAGGTGGTGACCAGGACGTAAGGCCCTTTGCCAATCCCAGGCAACGGCCCGACGTCGGGCATTTCAGAGCGGGCCTGCGATGCAATGGAAAGCGTAGGCGTGGTGGACGTGGTGGCTTGGCGAAGGCCGGCGAGCCGGAGCATGGCGTCGTAAAGGAGGTCCACCACAAAGCCGGGACGGCCCATGGCGAAGACGCTGCTCATGAGATATTCCGCTTCGTCGAAGTAGCCACTGTAGAGCAGGCCGTGGACAGCAACGTAGCTGCTGGTGACCACGCCGAACTGGTCCAGGTTCTTTCGGGCTTCGGCGCGCCATTCCAGCGCGAACACCAGCGACTCATCCACACGCCCGGCGGCGAACAGGGCATAGCCGTGGATGAAAGGGCGGAGATGCGGGAAGAGCTCGTCGTTGTCGACGTCGTTGATGAGTTTGAGCGCGACTGTGGGCCGGCACCGGTACAGCTCAAGCAGCGCCTGCGTCAGGACCTCAAAGGTCCGTGCGCCCACTTCTGGCACACCAGCCGGCTGTTCGGGCACCCGTCCGTGGGAGGCACCGAGGAAGAGCATGGCTGCTTCCGCGTCAGCTTTCAGCTCCGGGTTGGCGTCCCCGAAAGCCTGCAAAACCTCGACGGCGGCACTCGCGCCGCCCGCCGGTATCGCAAGGAGGGCCTTCGTGATGGTGAGGAACAGCAACTCGCTGGGGTCGGCGTCGTCCGTTGGCGTTTCTGTCAGGACCCGTGCGGTCCGCACGGGATCGACCGGCGCGCCCCAGTAAACGCGCAGCAGCGCTGCCGCGTTGGTGGCCGTTTTGTTAGCTTCCCAGCGTTCGAAGCGGGCACGTTCGCGGACAGCATTGTGGTCTTGGAAGTGTCGCGCTGTGACAGCGTCGTCGTTGCCGCGTTCAAGCCGCAGGGCCGAGAGGGCCCGTGAGAGGCAGTCGGCCGTGGAGGTTTCGTCCCGCGTAACCTGCGGTGAGGATTCGAGGAGCCCTGCGATCCTGCTTCGCAGCAGGTGCCGGTCACGCAGTGTTCGGCGGCCACGGAAGTAGTCCACGATCACGGGCGGGCTGATCGCGGCGATGGTGCCGTTGTGGTGGTCGTCCATGACGGAAAGGAAGCCTCGGCGTTCCAAGCGGTCCAGAACGTCCGGCGAGACGATCTTCTGCAGGACGTCGATCCGCGCCGTACCCAGGATGGCCATGCTGTGCAGTGCGTTGACGTCCTCTTCGGGCAGTTCGGCGAGGAGTGCCTCGACGGTGCCGCTGAGGTGGTCGTTCCACAGGGTGCCGGCGGACATGTGCCACATGCCATCGCGCCGGACCAGGAGGTTGCTCAGCAGTGCCGTCTCCGTAATCCGCACGATTAGCCGCGGATTACCGGCGGACTTGGTAAGGATTCGTGCCGTGGTGTCCACGTCCGCGGGACCGCCGAGTACCTTGGCGATGAGCGCATGCACTTGCTCGTAATGCAGCGGATCCAGCTGGACTACCGCCTCGCGGCCCTGGTTCAGGACAGCCAATTGACCGCGCGTGAAGTTGTGTGTCTCAGGCGCCGTGGCGATCATCGGTGCGAACGACTGCTGGCGGACAGCCTCCAGCACCGCGAGCGACTCGTTATCCAGGAGCTGGATGTCATCCACCATCATCAGGTGCTTGCCCGGCTTGGCGAGCTGGCTGACCATCACATCGGCGAGGTCCAGGACGCCGCTCCGGCCTGGCCGCATCTCCATGCCGAGGCCCTTGACGGCTGCGTAAGGGATATTGCGGTGCGTCCGGAGCCCGGTCACCGAATGGATGGTGAAACCGGTCTTCTCGGCGTTCGCCACCGCGCTGGAAATCACCGTGGTCTTGCCGCTCCCGGGCGCACCGATGACGCGCACGCCAATGCCGCGTCCCACGTAGTCGAGGATGCGCTGCACCTCAATATCGAACACCCTGCCCAACCTTCTGTCTCCGTTGACCACTGTCATGCGGTTCACCCCGGAGACTAAGCCCGAAAATCGGGACTAGGGGTCCAAAAGTGCCTTGCACAGGCGTTTTTGGGCGAAATTAGGTGGTGATTTCGCAAAATTAGGTGGTGGCGCGGATCGTCTAGGTGGTGGTTTTCGGGCTCGGGTTGGCTCTGGCTGAAGGTCGGGCGGATCATCGGTACCCCTTGCGTGATGGTGTCTTGATGTACACGCTATGGGCTGGGGGAATCGAATTACATGGGTGTAATTCGCTATGTGGATATGTGTTCGACTGTCTTGATAAGCACTAGTAGATATATACGATGGGTACGACGAAAGCAGGGCGGGTCAGTGGGGGGAGCCAGTGTGGCTGTCACAGCTTCAATGGCCAAGGCAGATCTGCTTTCACTCATAGAGCAGGTGATCGCAGACCGCACTGCAGTGGAGATCGTTTCGAACAAGGGCAGCGGCGTCCTGATCTCGCTTGCAAAATACGAGGCCCTGCAGGGAACTGCCTATCTTCTGCGTACCCCGGCCAGCGCTGCCCCCTCCTCGAAAGCATCGCCCAACACAGGTCTGGTGGGGCGACTCAACGAGAACTGGCCGAGTAAAAACCCTTGGCTTAGCAAAACCCTTGGGTTATAGGACAGAACGTGTGTATGGCAGGGGCGTGCTTCCCAGTGCCGGCGTGGGGAAATCCGGGGTGGCTAAGCTTTTGAAGCTTAGTGTGG